>JBKOYY010000075.1:0-59025 GCA_046725615.1 Pseudomonadota bacterium | reverse complement strand
CCTTCTTGCCGTCGTTCACCGCCGCGCCCAGCGCCGCGCCAGCCACCGCGCCGAGGGCCACCGCCTCGCCCTTGCCGTCGCCGATCGCAGCGCCGGCGACCCCGCCGAGCACGGCGCCGAGGAGCGCGCTCTCGGTCTTCGAGGCGGCGGCGGCCTGGGTCGCCGGCAGCGCCACGGCGCCCGCAACGGTCATGGCCATCGCGGCCTTCATCAGCTTGTTCGTCATGGCTCCGGTCTCCTTTCGACGCCGGGCGGGACACCCGATCCGGCGATGTTGGAGGCGAACCTAGCGAGCCGGGCCTGAACCCAACCGGAGGCTATCGTTCATCGGCGCGACAGGTTTCGCGCCAGCTTCAGGCGCGGGCGGCGGGCAGCTCCAGCACCGCGCGCAGGCCGCCGGACGGACTGTCCTCGAGCCACACCCTGCCGCCATAGAGATTGGCCAGGTCGCGCACGATGGGCAGGCCGAGGCCGGACCCCGGCGCCCGCTCGTCGAGCCGCTGGCCGACGTCGAACACGAGCTCCCAGCTTTCGGCGGGCAGCCCCGGGCCGTCGTCGTCTATGACGATCCGCACCGTATCGTCGCGCGGCGTGGACGCGCTCACGACCACCTGGCCCGTCGCCCATTTGCCGGCGTTGTCCAGCAGGTTGGCGACCATCTCGGCGAGGTCCTGACCCTCCACCGCCACGGCGGCGTTGTCAGGGACATCCAGGCGGAAGACGACGCCGCGCCGCCCATGGAGCCGCTCCATGGCCGACAGGATGGGAGCCAGCGTCGCGCGGACCTCGGCCGCCGCGCCCGGGGCGCTGCGCGAGGCCGCCGCCCGGGCGCGCGCCATCTGGTAGTCGATCTGGCGGCGCATCCGGTCGCACTGGGCCAGGATCGCCGAGGCGGCCTCGGCCTGTCCGGCCGCCCGCAACCGTTCCCCCTCATCCACCAGGATCGCCAGCGGGGTCTTGAGCGCGTGCGCCAGGTTGCCGGCCTGGGCGCGGGCCCGGCGGATCATCTCCTCGTTGGCGTCGAGCAGGGCGTTGAGGTCCTGGACCAGCGGCCGCACCTCGCTCGGGCTGTCCTCGGGCAGCCGCCGCGCCCGGCCGCCCCGTACGTCGGCCAGAGCCGTCCGCACGCGTCCCAGGGGCTGAAGGCCGAACGTCACCTGCAGGAACGCCGCGACCACCAGGCCCAGGGCGATCACCCCGAGCGACAGGGCCAGCGTGCGATTGAAGTCGGCCAGCACAAGATCCAGTTCGCGCTCATCGACCCCGATGGCGATGCGCAGCGGCTCCCCGGCCGTCCGCCCGGGGGCGATGGTTCGCTCCACGAGGCGGACCGGCCCGCGCGGCCCGTCGATGAAGATGTGCCGCTCGATGCCGGGGGCCGGCGGAGGCCCCGCGAGCGCGAGGGGATGACCGGCAAGCGACCCGGAAAGGACCGGCGCGGCGCCTCTCCGCTCGATCTGCCAGTAGAAGCCTGACCCGGGCGGCAGGAAGCGCGGGTCGCTGAGCCGCCGGTGCAGGAACGGCCGGCCGTCGGCGCCCACGGCGGCCAATGCGGCGAGTTCCTCGGCGTGCCCGTGCAGCTCGCCGTCGAACTGCTCTGTGACGTGCTCGCGGAACAGCTCGGAGAGCGCCAGGCCGCTCAGCGCCACCCCCCCCAGGATCCAGACCACCGACCCGACGATGAGCCGCGCCCGGAAACTCTTCCACCGCGCCCGCACGTCAGCCCATCCGATAGCCGAGACCGCGGATCGTGCGGATCCGCTCGCGGCCCAGCTTGCGCCGCAGCCGGGCGACGTACACCTCGATGGTGTTGGACTCGCGCACCTCCTCCATGGGGTAGACGTGGTCCATCAGCTCGCCCTGCGAGACGATCCGGCCGCGCCGGTGCATCAGGTATTCCAGGATCCGCAGCTCGCGGGCGGTCAGCTCCACCGGTCGGCCATCGACGCGCGCCGCGCCTGCGGTGGGATCGAGTTCCAGGCCGTCCAGCGAGAGCACCGGCGAGGCGCCGCCGCCCGACCGGCGGACCAGCGCCCGTAGACGCGCCACCACCTCGGCGGCCTGGAACGGCTTGCCCAGATAGTCGTCGGCCCCCGCGTTCAGGCCCTCGACCCGGTCGGTCCAGGCGTCGCGGGCCGTCAGCACCAGGACCGGCATGTTGCGTCCGCCGCGCCGCCAGCGCCGCAGCACCTCCAGCCCCGGCAACCCGGGGTAGGCCGAGATCCAGCACGACGGCGTCGAAGTCGGCCAGCTCGCCGAGTTCGGCCGCCTCCTCCCCGTCCGCCGCACGATCCACGGCGAATCCCGCCTCGGTCAGCGCCGCCTCGAGCCGGCGCGCCAGCTCGCCATCGTCCTCGACCAGAAGCACTCGCATGCCCCTGCCTAGCACGGCCGGGCTGAAACCTGCCTGAAAGCCGGCTGTGGCGCTTTCAGCTTCGTTTCAGCTTGGCGTCAGGGTCGTTTCAGCGAGGTCTGCGAGGAAGGGCCCGCCGCGCATCCCGCGGTCAGCGAGGATCCTGGCTTGCCGACGCCCAACCCCCAAGTTCAAGGCGCTCTCGGCGCGCTGGCCCTCGCTGTCTTGGCCGGTTCGGCCTTCGCAGCATCCCCCCCGCCCGTGAAGGTCACGCCGGCCCAGGAGCGGGCGATGGGGTTGCGCACAGCGGCCGCATCGCCTGTTTCCGAAACGCCGGTCGCCACCGTCTCGGCCATCGCCGCCCCCGCGATGAATGGTCGGATGGTGGCGGCCGCGCCGTTCGCCGGCACCGTGCTGCGCGTGGACGTGCTGGAGGGCCAGAGCATCCGCGCCGGGGAACCCCTCGCGCTGCTGTTCAGCCAGGACGCCCTCCGCGTGGGGGCCGAGCTCGCCCAGGCGCAGGCCGAGCTGCGGGCGGCCGAGTCCGCCGCGCGGCGCGCCCGTACCCTCGCCGACGAGGGCATCATCGCCGGCGCGCGCGCCGAGGAAGCCGCGGCCCGGGCCAGCCAGGCGCGGGCGATGGCCAGCGAGAAAAGCCGTCTGCTCTCGGCCGCCGGCGGGGGCGGACGCTCCGGCGAATATGTCCTGCGCGCACCGATCGCCGGTCGTGTTTCGCAGATCAATCTGCAGCCCGGCGCCGGCGTGGAGGCGATGGCGCCCGCCGTCGTCATTGACCGCGGCGGCCGAACCTGGCTCGAGGCCCGGCTCCCCGCGGCCCAGGCCGGCCGGGTGAGTGTCGGCGGCGCGGTGGAAGCCGAGGGCCGGCGGGGCCGTGTCGTCGCCGTCGGGTCCGCCATCGACGCCCGGACCCGCTCCGTGGTGCTGCGGGCCGAGCTGCCGCCCGAGGCCGAGGTGATCCCCGGCCGGACGGTCTGGATGACGGTCTACGCCAAGGCGCCGGCCGGCGCGGTGAGCGTGCCCCGCGCCGCGGTCGTGGCGGTGAACGGCCAGGACACGGTCTTCGCCCGCAGCGCGGCTGGATATCAGGCGGTCCCGGTCAGGGTGGAGGGCCTGTCCCGCACCGTCGCCGTGGTCACCGGCCTGCGCGCCGGGACGCCAGTCGCGGTATCCGGGGTGAGCCAGCTCAAGGCCGCGGCGGGGCGCTGAGCATGTTCGCCCGTCTCGTGAGCCTGGCGCTGTCGCAGCGCCTGATGGTCCTGGTGGCCGCCCTCGGCCTGCTGCTGGCCGGCATCGACGCCTATCGCAAGCTGCCGGTCGACGCCTTCCCCGACATCTCGCCGACCCAGGTGAAGATCATCCTGAAGGCGCCAGGCATGACGCCCGAGGAGGTCGAGAACCAGGTGATCGCGCCGCTGGAGATGGAGCTCCTGGGCATTCCACGCCAGGCGATGCTTCGCTCCACGGCGAAGTACGCCATCGCCGACATTACCCTCGATTTCCAGGAAGGGACCGACGTCTACTGGGCCCGCCAGCAGACCGCAGAACGCCTCGCCAACGCCATGGATGCCCTGCCGGCCGGGGTCAGCGGCGGCCTGTCGCCGATCTCGACCCCGTTGTCCGACGTCTACATGTTCACCCTGGAGGGACCGGGCCTGTCGCTGGAAGAGCGTCGGACCCTGCTGGACTGGACCGTGCGGCCCGCCCTCCGCGGCCTGCCGGGCGTGGCCGACGTCAACGTCCTGGGCGGACGCGCGCGGGCCTTCGAGGTAGTACCCGATCCGGCCGCCCTGGCCGCCTCGGGCCTCACCACCGCCGGCCTGCGCCGCGCGCTGGAGGCGGCGAACCGCAACGACGGCGCCGGTCGGCTGATCGAAGGCGAGGAAGCGCTGGTGGTCCGCGTCGTCGGCGCGGCCGTCACCCTGGACGACCTGCGCGCCACGCCGATCCCGCTGCCGTCCGGTGGTGCAGTGCGGCTGGGCGACGTGGCCGAGGTGCGGACTGGCGCGCTAACCCGCTACGGGGCCGTCACGGAGGACGGCGCCGGCGAGGCCGTGCAGGCCATCGTCATCGCGCTGAAGGGCGCCGACGCCAAGGCCGTCGTCGGCCAGGTCAAGGCGCGGCTGGCCGAGGTCCAGACGACCCTGCCGAAGGGGGCCGTGATCCGTCCCTTCTATGATCGGTCCGAGCTCGTGGAGCGGGCCACCGGCACCGTCACCAAGGCCCTGATGGAAGCCACCATCCTTGTGGTGGTGCTGCTCCTGCTCTTCCTGGGCGAGCTGCGGGCCGCCGTGGTGGTGGCGGTCACCCTGCCCTTCGCCGCCCTGACAACCTTCCTGCTGATGCGCGCCTTCGGCCTCTCGGCAAACCTGATGAGCCTGGGCGGGCTGGCCATCGCCATCGGCATGCTGGTCGACGCCGCGGTGGTGGTCGTCGAGAACACCGTCGAGCGGCTGAACAACCCCGACATCAAAGGCTCCCGCAAGCTGCACCTGGTGCATGAGGCGTGCCGGGAGGTGGCCACGCCCGTGGTCTCGGGCGTCATCATCATCTGCCTCGTGTTCATGCCGCTGCTGTCGCTCCAGGGCCTGGAGGGCAAGCTGTTCGGGCCCGTGGCGCTGACCATCGTCTTCGCCCTGGCCTCGTCGCTGGCGCTGTCCTTCACCCTGATCCCGGTGCTGTCGTCCTTCCTTCTGAAGCCGCAGCCGCACCACGAGTCCTGGCTGATGCGACGGATCAGCCCCGCCTACGCGCGCCTGCTGGAGCGGTCGCTGGCCAGGCCCATGCCGGTGGTCGCCGCGGCGCTGGTGGGAATGGCCGCCGCCGGCGCCGGCTACGTCTTCATCGGCAAGAGCTTCATGCCGACCATGGACGAGGGCGCGATCCTCATGCAACTCGCCAAGCTGCCGTCCGTGAACCTCGACGAGAGCGCGCGTCAGGACATGGCCGTCCAGCGCGCGGTGCTGCAACGCGTGCCCGAGGTGAAGCGGATCGTGGCGCGGGCCGGGTCCGACGAACTGGGCCTCGACCCCATGGGCCTGAACGAGACCGACAGCTTTCTGGTGCTGGCGCCCAAGTCGGAATGGCGGCGGCGCGACAAGGTCTGGCTCACCGACGAGCTGCGCAAGGTCGTGGGCGACTTCCCGGGCGTGGACGCCGCCTTCACCCAGCCGATCGAGATGCGCGTGTCCGAGATGCTGACCGGCAGCCGGGGTGACCTGGCGGTGAAGGTGTTCGGTCCCGACCTCGCCACCCTGGGCGACCTGGCCGCCCGTATCGAGGCCTCCCTGCGCGCCACCCCCGGCGCGGCCGACGTCTACACCGTCGCCGGCGACAGCCTGGCTTACCTTCAGCTCGACATGGACCGGGCCGCTGCGGGCCGCGCCGGCCTGTCCATCGAGGACGTGCAGACCGAGCTGCGCGCCCAGATCGAGGGCGCACCGGCCGGCGTGGTCTTCGAGCCCGGCCGCCGGACCCCGGTGCTGGTCCGGGGCCCCGAAGCCGCGCGCGCCCAGCCCGAGCAGATCGAACAGCTCGAGATCGCCACGCCCGACGGCGGCCTCGCGCGCCTGTCCGAGCTGGCGGGCGCACGCCGGGTCGACGGCCCGCTGAAGATCGACCGCGAGAACGCCTCCCGCTTCGCCGTCATCCAGGCCTATGTCACCGGGCGCGACCTGGTGGGCTTCGTGGCCGACGCCCAGGCGCGGGTGGCGCGGGACGTGCCGCTCCCGCAGGGCTACCGCGTGGTCTGGGGCGGTCAGTTCGAGAACCAGAAGCGCGCCGCCGCACGGCTGGGCATCGTGGTGCCGGCGGCCCTGGGGCTGATCTTCCTCGTGCTGTTCGCCACGCTGCGCTCGGCGCGCCAGGCGCTGCTGATCCTGGCCAACATCCCCTTCGCATTGATCGGCGGGATGCTGTCGCTCTGGGCCTCGGGCCAGTACCTGTCGGTGCCGGCGGCGGTGGGCTTCATCGCCCTGCTTGGCGTGGCGGTGCTGAACGGGCTGGTGCTGGTCTCGCACTTCAACGACCTGATCCAGCGCGGGCTCGATATCGGCGATGCGGTCGTGGAGGGCGCGAGGCGCCGGCTGCGCCCCGTGCTGATGACCGCCAGCATCACGGCCCTCGGGCTGGTGCCCCTGCTCATCGCCACCGGACCAGGCTCCGAGATCCAGAAGCCCCTCGCCATCGTGGTGGTCGGAGGCCTGGTGACCTCGACCCTGCTGACCCTCGTCCTGCTTCCCATCCTCTACCGGCGCTTCGGGCTCGAACGCGGCGCCGCCGCCCGCGAGGGGACTTCCTGATGCGTCGCCTGGTTCCCTGCGCCCTCGCGCTCCTCCTCGCCCTGCCGGCCCAGGCCGCGGAGCCCGGCCTCGCCCGGCCCGCCTTCCTGCCGCCGGACGAAGCGATCCTTGCGGCGCTGGACGCCTCGCCGGCGGTGGCCCTGGCGCAGGCGCGGCTCGCGCAGGCCAGGGCGGAGGGGCGTCAGCTCGCCGCCGGCGATCACGAGACCACCTTCATGGCCACCTTCGACGACAGGCGCGTGCGCGGCGAGGGCGACTATGCCGAATGGTCCGGACAGCTCAGCCGGGGCGTGCGCTTGCCGGGCAAGGCGCGGCTGGATCGCGCCGCCGGCGCCGCCGGCGTGCGGGCGGCCGAGGATGCGGTCGAGGATGCCCGCCATCAGGCCTCGCTCGACCTCGCCGAGCGCTGGATCCGCTGGGTCGAGGCCGCCGAACGACGGGCGATCGACGCCGCCGAGGCCGCCACCTACGGCCGCGAGGTCCAGGCCCTCGGCCGCCGCGTCGAGCTGCAGGACGCCGCCCCGCTGGACCTTGAAGAGGCTCGGGGCGCCGAGGCGCGGGCGCGGGCCGCTCTCGTTCAGTCCGCCGGGGTCGAGCGCCGGGCGCGGGTCGAGCTCGACAGCGTCTATCCGGGCCTTGCCCCCGCCACCCCGACGGCCCTGCCCGCGCCCACCACGCCGACACGCGCCTTCACCGAATGGCCGGCCCTTATCGTCGCCCGCAGCCATGAGATCAGTCTGGCCCGCGCCGAGGCCGACCGCGAGGACGCCCTCGCCCGCCGTGCGCGCCTCGACCGCGCGCCCGATCCGACCTTCGGCATCCGCACCTTCAACGAACGCGGCGGGGACGAGAGCGGGGTCGGTGTCTTCGTCTCCATCCCGTTCAGCGGCCCGCGCCGCAGCGCCCTGGCGGACCGGCAGGCCGCCGTCGCCTCCCAGGCGCTGGCGCGCCATGCGCTCGTCAGCCGCGACGTACGGGCGATCGCCGAGACCGACGCGGTGAGCGCAGAGGCCGCCTCCGTCGCCTGGCGCGACGCCGAGGCCGCCCGTATCGCCAGCGCCCAGGCCGCCCTGCGCATCGCCCGCGCCTACCAGCTCGGGGAGCGCGACCTCGCCGACAGCCTGCTGGCCGACCGCCAGGCGTTCGAGGCGAGGCGTTTCGAGCTGTCCGCCCGGGCCGAGGCGCACCGCGCGCTGCTGCGGCTGGCGCTCGACGCCCACGAGCTGTGGCTGGCCGAGGAATAGGCGGCGCAGAGGGGCCTTCCCTCCCGCCGCGGCAGCCGGGCTTTCCTCCGCCGCAAACAGGAGGAAACCCGATGACCTATCCGCTGCCGAACGTCTCCGTCGACCTGACCGGTCAGGTCGCCCTGGTGACCGGCGCCTCGTCGGGCCTGGGCCTGCGGTTCGCCCGCGTCCTGGCCGCCTGCGGCGCCAAGGTGGCGATCGCCGCCCGCCGCGCCGACCGCCTCGAGACGCTGGCCGCCGAGATCCGCAACGCCGGCGGCGAGGCCTTGCCGATCTCCCTGGACGTCACCGACGCCGACCAGCTCGTCTCGGCGGTCGCCCAGGCCGAGCAGGCCTTCGGCACGGTGACCATCCTGGTGAACAACGCCGGAATTCCCGACGCCCAGCGGGCGCATAAGATGCCGCTGGAGCTGATCGACCGGGTGCTCGACGTGAACCTGCGGGCGCCCTGGATCCTGTCGTGCGAGGTCGCCCGGCGGCTGATGGCCGCGGAGAAGCCCGGCCGCATCGTCAACATCGCCTCGGTGGCGGCCTTCACCTACGCCGGCGGCGGCGCGGCGCTCTATTCGGTGACCAAGATGGGCGTGGTCCGGATGACCGAGGCGCTCGCCGTCGAGTGGTCGCGCAACCACATCAACGTCAACGCCATCGCCCCCGGCGCCTTCGCCTCCGAGATGATGGACGGGATGCTCTCCCGCGTCGGCGACATCTCGCAGGGCTTCCCGCGCAAGCGGATCGGCGATCCGGCCCAGCTCGACAGCACCCTGCTGTACCTTGTCTCGCCGGCGTCGGACGCGGTCACCGGCACCTGCATCAAGGTCGATGACGGACAGGGCTCGCGCTGAGCCCGCGCCCTCGGCGACGGATCGACAAGGCCGGCTCCCGGCGCGACCAACCCGGACGCGCCGGCGGGTCAACTGCGCTATGATCGCCCGATGACCTCCATCGCGGCCGCCCCGACCGATCGCCAGACGCTGCGCCAGGCGGTCTGGCTGACGCTGGCGATCTGGACGCTGGACATCTTCCTTAATGTCCTGCCGGCAACGCTGAAGGGCCCTGTCGCGCCCCGCACCTGGGCCAGCGTGCTGCTGATGTCGGTGACCGGCATCCTGCTGACGTCGGCGGTCTACGTCGTGACGGTGCGCGTGAAGGCCCTGCGTCCGACGAACCGCTACCTTGCGCTGGCAGGGATCAGCGTGGCGTGCGGCGCTCTGATCTCCCTGAACGACCTCACGCTCGGAGAGGTGATCCGCCGCGTGGTCGAGCCCAGCGGCCCGGCGATGGACGCGGTCCAGTGGCGATTCCGGGGAGTGAGCAATCTGTTCGCCCAGTCCTGGATGTTCGCCCTGCTGGGCGGCCTCTTCATGATGCTGCACGCCAACACCGCGGTGCGGGACCAGGAGCGGCAACTGGCCGATGCCCGCGCCCGCGCCGCCGAGGCCGAGGCGGCGGCGACCGCGGCCCGGCTGGCGGCCCTGCGCTATCAACTGAACCCGCACTTCCTGTTCAACACCCTGAACGCCGTCTCGTCGGCGGTCATCACCGGCCGCAGCGCCGAGGCCGAGGCCATGCTGGAGCGGCTGGCCGAATTCCTGCGCGTGACCCTGGCCGCCGATCCGGCCGGCCTGACCCCGCTGGAGGACGAGTTCGCCACGCTGCAGGCCTACCTGGAGATCGAGAGCGTGCGGTTCCGCGACCGGCTGGGCGTGGAGTTCTCGTGCCCACCCGAGCTACGCCAGGCGCTGGCGCCGAGCTTCCTGCTGCAGCCCCTGATCGAGAACGCCATCAAACATGGCGTCTCCCGCACCACGCGGCCCGTCACCGTGCGGCTCGAGGCGGCGCGGGACGGCGACGACCTGGTGATCCTCGTCGAGGACGACGCCGAGGCGGCGGGCGAGGCGGCGCATGGCGCGGGCGTGGGCCTGCTCAACGTGCGCCAGCGCCTGGAGGTGCTGTACGGCCCGCGGGGCGTCCTTCAGACCACCGCCAGGGAGCGCGGCTTCCTCGCCCTGGTTCGTCTCCCGCTGCAATGGGCCCGGCCGGCCGGCGTGGCGAAGGCCGCCTGAGATGAGGGTGCTGCTGGTCGACGACGAGCCCGCTGCGCTGGAGCGCCTCGAGGCGCTGCTGACCCAGATCCCCGACGTCGAGATCGTGGGCTCGGCCAGCAACGGCCGGGACGCGCTGCAGGCGATGCAGACGCTGGCCCCCGATCTCGTCCTGCTGGACATCCAGATGCCCGAGCGCAGCGGGCTGTCGGTGGCCGCAGCGGTCGATCCCGAGCACCGGCCCGAGATCGTCTTCGTCACCGCGTTCGAGATGTACGCCGCCGACGCCTTCGAGGTGGAGGCCGCCGACTATCTGCTGAAACCGGTACGGTTCGACCGCCTGCGCCAGGCCGTGGAGCGCGCCCGCCGCCGCCGCGACCTGAAAAGCGCCGCCGCCCAGGCCGCCGAGACGCCGGCCGCGAGCGGTGAGAAGACCGCCTTCTGGGTCCCGGTGCGCCAGGGCCAGGTCCGCGTGACCGCCGAAGAGATCGACTGGATCGAGGCGGCCCGGGACTATGTGCTGCTGCACACCGCCAACCGCAGCTACATGCACCGAACCACCATGGCCTCGCTCGAAGAGGTCCTCGACCCGCAGATACTGACGCGGGTCCACCGGTCGGCGTTCGTCAACCTGGCGCGGGTGCAGGAGGTGCAGCGGCTTGGCAAGGGGCTCATCGCCCTCGTCGTGCGCGACGGTGTCTCGGTGGCGGTCGGACCGACCTACCTGCGCGCGGTCCAGGCCCGCCTGGGCCTCGGCGTCTCCTAGACACGACACGAAAAAGGGCCCGCAAGGGCCCCGGTCCGTACGGCTGGCTGGGGGGGTGGCGCGCTAGATGACGCCCACCATCCCGACCGTAGCGAACCCGCACACCAGGCCGAACATGGCCGTCAGCAACACCGCCGGAGCGATCCGCTGGACCAGGGCCTGGACGTTCGAGAACTGCATTGTCTTCGCCTTCATTCTGGGTGGCGCCCCGTGGGGAGCGGGGCCGTCCGTGTGGACAATGATGGAATACCAGAGCCGGTGACTCGCACCGATCGGTGAGTTCGCATCACGGCTATGCGTTTTCGCACCGCAGCATGGACGGTCCAAGCGCCGCTCCGGCGGAACTGGACCGGTTTTACGGCTTGGCCGGCGGCCGGTTCGCGCGCAGGATGTCCACCGGCGCGGCGCCTCCCGACCCCAGCCCGCGCCGAGGGAACCGTCCGATGTTGTCCATCATCCTGGCGACCGCGCTGCAGAGCGTCACGCCCAGCCTGCAGGACCCTGCCGACGCCCTGTTCATGCGGGCCGATCCCGGCCGCCCGACCACCGTCGCCCCGGCCGAGGTGCAGGCGCCGATCCGCTATGGCCTGCGCGAGGGCAAGGGCGCGCTGAAGTCCAAGCGGGTATGCTTCAACGACCCGATCATCGGCTCCAAGATCCCGACCCGTCGCTGCATGGACCGGGCCGAGTTCGAGCGTCGCCGCGAAGAGGCCCGCGACCACACCACCAAGATCCAGCTGGACGCCCGGATCGGCAACAACTAGCCGACGGCCTCAGTCCTTCCGCGCCACCAGGGTGAAGCGGTACTCGCTGGCGATGTTGTTCCGCTCCCGCACCATGGCGTCGACCTCCGCGCGGCTCAGGCGTCCCGCCTTGAACTCGGCGTCGATCGCGTCGTCCAGGATGATCCGCGTCTCGGTCAGCTCGAAGTCCACGCCGGTGTAGAGCGCCAGCGGCGTGTTGGAGAAACCGCCGTCCCGCCAGGCGATGTTCTTGCGCCGGTCGAACAGCTTCAGGGTGTCGGGGGTCACCGGCCGCACGTGGGTCGGGTCGCTCAGGAAGTTGTCGTGGCGCGGATGGGGCACCCGGATGTGCGCGGAGCCGCCGGGCTTCAGGATCCGGTACAGCTCCTTCATCACCGCCAGGAACACCTTGGGATCGCCACCCATGTGCTCCAGCGAATGGATGAAGAGCACCTGGTCGGCGCAGTTGTCCGACCACGGCCAGGGCGTCTGCTCGAGGTCCCAGACCTCGTCGGGCTCGGCCTCGGGCGCCGAGTCCACATTGACGTAGCCGGGCATCTTCCGAAGCCCGCAGCCCATGTTGAACATCATGGAGCCGGTTTAGGCGCTCGTGAACGCGGCGCCCAGGGGCCGGACCCGCGCGCCTGCGCGCGCCGGTCCAGCCACGGCCGTCATCAGGCGGCCGAGATAGGGGAGCCGCCGGCCAGGAAGTCCATCTTGCCCAGCGGTACGCCGGCATGGCGCAGCAGGGCGTAGGCCGTCACCACGTGGAACTGGAAGTTCGGCAGCGAGAACTGGAAGACGAAGTCCGTGGCCGTGAAATTCAGGGTCATGTTCGGGAACTTCAGGGTGATGATCCGGGCTTCGTCGCCGTTCACCTGCGCGGGCGTGATGGTCTCGACGAAGGCGATGGTCTTGGCGATGCGTTCCTTGGCTTCCGCCCAGGTGGTCTCGGTGTCGGGGAAGCTCGGCGGGTCGATGGCCGCCAGGCGCGCTGCGCCGCCCTTCGCCCCGTCGCTGGCCATCTGGATCTGCCGCATCAGGGGATGCATGTCGGGCGCGAGGCGGGTGTCGAGATAGGTCTGGGGATCGACGCCGGTCGCCGCGGCATGCGCCTCGGCCTTGTCCAGGAACGCCGCGAGATTCTTCAGCATCCGCACATAACCGGGGATGGCGGCGTCGTAGAGCGAGACCATGGGGAACTCCAAGCTTTCGGGTGAAGGCTGTGAGATGGGGGGCAGGCGGCCAAGCGCCACCATGGCGCGCGGAAATTTGTCGGGCAGGGTCGCGCCGGCCCGTCCTAGTCTCGCGCGCCGCACGGGAGATTCTGATGCTCTACGCCCTTCTCGCCTACCACGAGGAACAGATCGTCCAGGCCTGGAGCGCGCCCGAGGACGACGCGCTGATGGCGACGCTGAACACCGTGCACGACCGGCTCACGGCGGCGGGTCAGTTGGGGCCGGCGGCGCGGCTGGGCGCCACCTCGCTGGCGGCGACGGTGCGGGACGGCGTGGTCGTCGACGGGCCGTTCGCCGAGACCAAGGAGCACCTGCTTGGACTCTACGTCGTCGACGCGGCCACGCGCGACGAGGCGATCCAGGCGGCGAAGGACCTGCAGGCGGCCAATCCGACCGCGGTGTACGAGGTCCGGCCCATCGTCCTCTATCTGCCGGGGGCGCCCTTCCCCGTCACCGACGCGGGACTGGAGATCGTGCGCCCGAAGGGATGAGGCTCAGGCTCCGTCCCCTTCTGCCCGGTCGAGGGCGGCGCGCAGCGTCTCCAAGCCGGCGCGGATCTTCGCATAATCCTCGGGCCCGATGCCGGACGCGGCCGTCAGCGCCGCCGGCACGGCGCAGGCAGGCCCCTCCAGCGCCCGGCCCTTGTCGGTCAGGCGGATGCGAACCTGGCGCTCGTCCTCAGAGTCGCGCTCGCGGGTGACGAGCTCCATGGCCTGCAAGCGCTTCAGCAGCGGCGTGAGGGTGCTGGATTCCAGCCCGAGCCGCCGCCCGAGCTCGCCGACGGTGATCCCGTCCGCCTCCCACAGCGCCACCATGGCCAGGTACTGCGGATAGGTCAGGCCCAGACGGTCCAGCAGCGGCCTGTAGAGGCGGTTGAACGCGTGGCCCGCCGAATAGACGGCGAAGCAGAGGAAGTCGTCGAGCCGGAGCGTTGGCGGCGAGGCTGTGGCGGGCATGGATCCCATATAAATCGCGCACGATCTAATCGCCAGCGGTTGACAGTCGCGGGACGCCACTCCATTTCAGTCGCACACGATTTAATCGCTATCCAAACAACAGGAGCCTCCCATGTCCGTGAACGTCCTCTACCGCACCGCCGCCCGCGCCACCGGTGGTCGCGACGGCCGCGCCGCCACTCTCGACGGCAGCCTCGACCTGTCGCTTGCCACGCCGCGCGAGCTGGGCGGCGGCGGCGGCGCAGGGAACAATCCGGAGCAGCTTTTCGCGGCCGGTTACGCCGCCTGCTTCATCGGCGCGATGAAGTTCGTCGCCAGCCAGGGCGGCCCCAAGGTCCCCGCCGACGCGACGGTGACCGCCGAGGTGGGCATCGGTCCGCGCGCGGCCGGCGGCTTCGGCCTCACCGTGGCGCTGAACGTCGACCTGCCCGGTCTCGACCGCGCCGACGCCGAGGCGCTGGTCGCCAAGGCCCACGAGGTCTGCCCCTACTCCAACGCCACGCGCGGCAACGTCGACGTGACCCTGACGGTGGCATGAGGCGCATCCATCGGCGGGCTGGCGGGTTCATGAGCCATGACCTACGCACGCCTGATGGCCCGGATGGGTTTCGACATGATGGCGCTGGGGGCTGAAGCCTCCAGCGTCGTCGCGCTTCGGATGGTGAAGCTGGCCGCCGGCGGTCAGGCCGCGACGGCCGAGGCGCAACTCATGGTCGCCGAGAAGCTGCAAGCCGCCGCCGAGGTCCAGACCCGGGCCTGGAACGAGGCTCTTACCGGCAAGAGTCGCCTTACACCGAGGCGCACATTGGCGCTCTACCGTCGCAAGGTTCGCGCCAACCGCAAGCGGCTCAGCGGCGTCTAGACCGCCGGCTCGTAGTTCAGGATCGGGGCCAGCCACCGTTCGGCGGTCGCCAGGTCCCAGCCCTTGCGGCGGGCGTAATCCTGCACCTGGTCGCGCTCGATCCGGCCGACGCCGAAGTAATGCGCCTCGGGATGGGCGAAGTAGAGGCCCGAGACCGCCGCGGGCGGCGTCATCGCAAAGCTCTCGGTCAGTTCGATCCCGGCCGCGTCGGTCGCCGACAGCAGGCTGAACAGCGTCGCCTTCTCGGTGTGGTCGGGCTGGGCCGGATAGCCGGGCGCAGGGCGGATGCCCCGGTACTGCTCGGCGATCAGGTGGTCGAGGTCGAACGGTTCGTCCGCCGCATAGCCCCAGAGCTCGGTGCGGACCTTGCGGTGCAGAGCCTCGGCGAAGGCCTCGGCCAGGCGGTCGGCCAGGGCTGTGAACAGGATCGCCGAATAGTCGTCGCCAGCGTCCTTGAACGCCTTGGCCTGGGCCAGTTCGCCGTGGCCGGCCGTCACCGCGAAGCCGCCGATGTAGTCCGGGCGCGTGCCCACGGGCGCGACGAAGTCCGACAGGGCGACGTTCGCCTGGCCGGGCCCGGTCTTGAGCATCTGTTGGCGCAGGGTGTGGAGGCGGGCCAGCTCGGCGCTGCGCGTCTCGTCCGCATAGACCACGATGTCGTCGCCATCGGCGTTGGCCGGCCAGAAGCCGACGACGCCGCGGGCCTCCAGCAAGCCCTCCTGGATGATCCGGTCCAGCATCCGCTGGGCGTCGGCGTAGAGGTCGGTCGCGGCCTTGCCGACCACATCGTCCTCGAGGATCGCCGGGAAGCGGCCCACCAGCTCCCAGCTCGCGAAGAACGGGGTCCAGTCGATGTGCCGGCGCAGTTCCGGCAGGTCATACGGCATGAACGTCCGCGTCCCGAGGAACGTCGGCTTCGGCGGATCGTAGGCGGTCCAGTCGGGCGTGAAGGCGTTGTCGCGCGCCTCCTGGATCGTCGCCCGCGCCCGGTTCCCCTGCCCGCGCGCGAACTGTTCGCGCACCTTCGCATAGTCGGCCGCGGTCTCGGCCAGGAACCGCGCCTTCTCGGTCGGCGACAGCAGGTTGGAGACCACGCCGACGGCCCGGCTGGCGTCCAGCACATAGGTCGTCGAGCCCGCCGGATAGCGCGGCGAGATCTTCACCGCCGTGTGGGTCTTGGACGTGGTCGCCCCGCCGATCAGCAGCGGCATCTTCATGCCCCGCCGCTCCATCTCGGACGCCACGAACACCATCTCGTCCAGGCTGGGCGTGATCAGGCCCGACAGGCCCACGATGTCGACCTTGTGCTTCTCGGCCTCGTCGAGGATCCGGTCAGCCGGGACCATGACGCCCAGGTCGATGACCTCGTAGTTGTTGCACTGCAGGACCACGCCGACGATGTTCTTGCCGATGTCGTGGACGTCGCCCTTGACGGTGGCCATCAGGACCTTGCCGGCGCTCTGGCGCTCGCCGCCGCCCTTCTCGGCTTCCATGAACGGCATCAGGTAGGCCACGGCCTGCTTCATCACCCGCGCCGACTTCACCACCTGCGGCAGGAACATCTTGCCCGCGCCGAACAGGTCGCCGACGACGTTCATCCCGTCCATCAGCGGGCCTTCGATCACGTGCAGCGGGCGCTCAGCCGCCAGGCGCGCCTCCTCGGTGTCGGCCTCGATGAACTCGGTGATGCCATGCACCAGGGCATGGCTGAGGCGCGCCGCCACCGGCTGGTCGCGCCAGGCCAGGTTCACGACCTTGGCCTCGCCCTTCTGCCCCTTGTACTTCGGCGCGAGGTCCACCAGCCGTTCGGTGTTGGACACCCCGCCCTTCTGCGGCCGATTGAGGATCACGTCCTCGACGGCCTCGCGCAACTCAGGGTCGATGTCGTCATAGACCGGCAGGTCGCCGGCGTTGACGATGCCCATGTCCATGCCCGCGGCGATGGCGTGGTAGAGGAAGACCGAGTGGATCGCCCGCCGCACCGGCTCGTTGCCACGGAACGAGAAGCTGACGTTGGAGACGCCGCCCGAGATCCGCGCATAGGGGCAGACTTCCTTGATCCGCCGCGTCGCCTCGATGAAGTCGAGCGCGTAGTTGTCGTGCTCCTCGATCCCCGTCGCGACCGCGAAGATGTTGGGGTCGAAGATGATGTCCTCGGGCGGGAAGCCGACCTTGTCGACCAGCAGGTCGTAGGCGCGCTTACAAATCTCTACCTTGCGGGCTGCCGTATCGGCCTGGCCCACCTCGTCGAAGGCCATCACCACCACGGCGGCGCCGTAGCGCAGGCAGGCTTTGGCCTGCTCCAGGAACTTGGCCTCGCCCTCCTTGAGGCTGATCGAGTTCACGATCGCCTTGCCCTGCACGCACTTCAGGCCGGCCTCGATCACCTCCCATTTGGAGCTGTCGATCATCACCGGCACGCGCGCGATGTCCGGCTCGGCCGCCATCAGGTTCAGGAACGTCCGCATCGCCGCGACGGAGTCGAGGAGGCCCTCGTCCATGTTGACGTCGATGACCGCCGCGCCGGCCTCGACCTGCTGGCGCGCCACCGACAGGGCCTCGGGATAGTTCCCGTCGGCGACCAGCTTACGGAATTTCGCCGAGCCGGTGACGTTGGTCCGCTCGCCGACGTTGATGAAGGTGGGGCGCATCAGCTCACAAACTTGATGGATCGGATGAGGAAGTAGATCGCCCCGTTCGCGGACGGCGCGCAGTACCCGCCCTCGGCGTCCAGGACGCGGGCGGCGATGACGGTGAGCATCCAGCCCAGGCGGTCGAGGTCGTCGCTGACCAGCACTTCGGTGGTCAGCTCCTCAATGCCGTTCTCGGCGCCGAAGTCCCGGACCCTACGCATGGCGTGGGTGCTGGCCTCTGGCCACTGGGCGTTGGCCCAGCCCCACAGCCAGTCCTCGGCGGTGATGCTACCGGCCACCTGGATCTCGGCGATCACGCGCGGGCCCGCGGCGTCCGAGAACGTCAGCGTCCCGGCGGCCGTGTCGTAGTCATAGCGGAGCCACGAGCCGAGATTGTAGGTCTCGTCCATCCGCTTCTGTCTGGCGTCGAAGGCGGCGAACGCCTCCTCGCACCAGGCGTCGTACCAGTCTGGCGATTTCATCAGGCGAGCTCGAACGGCTCCAGGCCGGCCAGCCGCATGGCGCGGGGCCGCTCCGGGACCTGCCGGGGCTTCAGGCCCCTGACCTCGTCGGCCACATGCCGAATGTGGTCCGGCGTGGTGCCGCAGCAGCCGCCCAGGATGTTGACCAGGCCGTGCTCGGCCCACTCGTGGAGCTGGTGGCCGGTCTGCTCGGGCTGCTCGTCGTATTCGCCCATGGCGTTGGGCAGGCCGGCGTTGGGATAGGCCGAGACCAGGGTGTCGGCCACGCGCGCCAGCTCGGCGATGTGCGGCCGCATCAGGTCGGCCCCCAGGGCGCAGTTCAGGCCCACGGCGAACGGCTTGGCGTGACGCACCGAATTCCAGAAGGCCTCGACGGTCTGCCCCGACAGGGTGCGGCCCGAGCGGTCGGTGATGGTGCCGGAGATCCAGATCGGCAGCGGCTCGTAGCCCTCGTCCTGCAGGTCCAGCACCGCCTTGATCGCGGCCTTGCAGTTCAGCGTGTCGGTGATGGTCTCGATCAGGAACATGTCGACGCCGCCCTCGTGCAGCGCGCGCACCTGTTCGCGATAGGCGTCATAGACCTGATCGAAGGTGACCTTCCGCGCGCCCGGGTCGTTCACGTCCGAGCTCATCGACAGCATCACCGGCAGCGGGCCAATGGAGCCGGCGACGAACCGCGGCTTGTGCGGCTCCTTGGCCGTCCAGCGGTCGGCGACCTCGCGGGCGATGCGCGCGCCCTCAAGGTTGATGTCCCGGACGGCGGCTTCCATGCCGTACTCGGCCTGGCCGATCGTCGTGGCGGAGAACGTGTTGGTCTCCGAGATGTCGGCCCCAGCGGCGAAATACTGGTCGTGCAGGTCGGCGATGATGTCCGGCCGCGTGACGCACAGCAGGTCGTTGTTGCCCTTCAGCTGGCCCGGCGCGTCCTTGAACCGCTCGCCGCGGTAGTCGGCCTCGTCCAGGCCGCGCTTCTGGATCATCACGCCCCAGGAGCCGTCGAGGATGAGGACCCGCTCCTTGGCGGCGGCCTTCAGCGCCGCGATGCGTTCCTGTCGGGTCATGCCGCGGCTTCCTGCGGTTCGGGGGCCGGCTCGCGGACGCCCAGCACTCGGCAGATGGCGTAAGTGAGGTCGGCTCGGTTGAGCGTGTAGAAGTGGAAGTCGCCGAAACCTTCCTCGGCGAGGCGAGCGCACATCTCCGAGGCCACGGAGGCGGCGATCAGGCGGCGCGTCTCCGGATCCTTGTCCAGGCCGTCGAACAGGTTGCCCAGCCAGGCCGGAAGCTGGATGCCGATCGGGCCGGCCATCTTCTTCAGGCCCGCGTAGTTGGTCACCGGCATGATGCCCGGCGAGATCGGGATGGTGACGCCGGCCTTGCGGACCCGGTCCATGAACCGCAGGAAGCCGTCGACGTCGAAGAAGAACTGGGTGATCGCGCGGGTCGCCCCGGCGTCGATCTTGGCCTTCAGCACATCGATGTCGTGGTCGATGCCAGGGCTTTCCGGATGGACGTGCGGATAGAGGCCGACGCTCACCTCGAAGTCGCCGATGGCGCGGATGCCCGCGGTCAGCTCGGTGGCGTTCGCGTAGCCGTCGGCCCGCGGCGTATAGACCCCGCCAATCTGGCCGGGCGGGTCGCCGCGCAAGGCGACGATGTGGCGGATGCCCGAGGCCCAGTAGTCGCGGATCACCTCGTCCACCTCGGCGCGCGAGGCCTCGACGCAGGTCAGGTGCGCCGCGGGCCTCAGGGTTGTCTCCTTCAACATCCGCAGCACGGTGCGGTGCGTGCGGTCGCGCGTGGAGCCGCCGGCGCCGTAGGTCACCGACACGAAGCTGGGGTTCAGCGGCTCGAGGCGGCGGATCGCCTCCCACAGCTTCTCCTCCGCCTCGGCGGTCTTGGGCGGCGAGAATTCGAACGAGACGTTGGGGCGCGGCTGGCCGCCGACGCCCGCGCGGGCGATCGGGCCCAGGGCTGTGTCGGTCGGGCTCATGCGGCGCTCCTCAAGGCGGTGGGCGCACGTTGTGCCGCCCAAATCTTAACAGTCAGTCCGTCGGTCCGGGCGGGTGGCAGGGCGCACTGCTCGGTCTGGGGCAGGCCCGCATCGGCCAGCCAGCGGCCGATCTCGTCGTCCGAGAACCCGAGACGGCGATGCTGGTGCTGCTCGCGCAGGAACTCGTGCTTGTGCGGGGCGAAGTCGACGATGATCAGCCGGCCCTCCGGCGCGACGATCCGGGCCGCCTCGCGCACCGCCGCCGCCGGGTCGCCCAGGTAGTGCAGCACCTGGTGGACCACCACCAGGTCCGCCGAGGCGTCAGGCAGGCGCGTGTCGAAGATGTCGCCGTGCCGCAGTTCGACATTGGTCAGGCCCGCCTCCGCGGCGTTCCGGCGGGCGATGTTGAGCATCTGCTGCGACAGGTCCAGGCCCAGCGCCTGCTCGGCCTGGGGCCCCAGCAGCGCCAGCATCCGGCCGGTGCCGCTACCCAGGTCCACGAGGCGGCGCACCCGCTTCGAGCCGGCCGCCTTCAGCACCTGGGCCTCGACGTCGGCGTCCGAGACGTAGAGCGAGCGGATCCGGTCCCACTGCGCGGCGTTCTCGGCGAAGTAGGCCTGGGCTGCGGCCGAGCGCTCGGCCTGCACGTCGTCCAGCTTGCGCCGGTCGCGGGACAGCCCCGGATCCTCGGGATTGAGCCGCGACAGCACTTCGTCGATCACCTCGCGCTGGCGTCCCGCGCCGGCAAGGCGGTAGAAGACCCACGCGCCGTCGGGGAAGCGCTCCACGAGCCCGGCCTCGGCCAGCAGCTTTAGGTGCCGAGAGACGCGGGGCTGGCTCTGGTCCAGCACGCGACACAGCTCGAGGACGGCCAGTTCCTCGCGCTCGAGCAGGGCCAGGATCCGCAACCGCGTCGGCTCGCCCGCCGCGCGCAGCACGTCCACTGCCTGTTTCGCCGAAAGTTTCATCACACATAAAGATATCTTTATATGTGATGCCGTCAAGCCTGCGCGGAGGTGGTTGCGGTCGGTCCGACCCGGTTAAGCCCGCACAGCACTAGCCGCCGTAGTAGATCCAGCCGTTTGGCAGGTTGGAGAGCTGCACCCCCGCCAGGATCATGCGGTTGCCCGCGCCCAGTTCGATGAGCAGGTCGGCGCCGTCCTGGACGAGGGTGTAGGCCGTGCCGGGGTCGAGCTGCACGCGGTCGCCCTCGCCGGCGTTGAAGTCGGTCACCCGGTCCACGCCCGCTTCGCCGAAGGTGTGGAAGAGGTCAGCCCCCGCCCCGCCAGCGACTGTGTCGTCGCCCTTGTCCCCCGAGACGTAGTCGTCGCCGGCCCCGCCGCTCAGGCTGTCGTTGTCCTGCCCCCCGCGGACGATGTCGTTCCCGTCCCCGCCCTCGCAGGTGTCGACCCCTAGGTTGCCGTAGACGAGGTCGTTGCCAGCATCGCCCGAGAGGCTGTCGTTGTCCTTGCCGCCGACCACCCAGTCATCGCCATCTCTGCCGAAGGCGGTGTCCGCGCCCGAATTCCCCTGGAAATTGTCGAACCCCGCGCCACCCAGGAGCCGATCGGCGCCGTCGCCGCCAGCCACCATTCCCGTGACGGTGCCGGCGCCGCCCGAATAGGTGTCATCGCCGGCGCCGAGCTCGACCTCTCCTTGGATCAATCCCGAGTTGTTGAGCGATTGCCGGAGGTGCCCGAGGTCGAGGCGGCCGATCATGGTCCCGGCGTTGGTGAAGACCGTGGGGTTCTGCACGAAGACCGAGTCCCCCCCGGGGCCCCGATAGTCGACCAATTTCAGCGCATAGTCGCCCTGCAATACGCCCGTGTTCAGGAAGCCATTGTAGAACGTGGTGTTGGCATACACCGCGTAGCTAACCGAGTCCGGACCGGCGTCTGTCGCTCGGATGACGCCCGCGTTAGAGAAACGGCTGTCCCACTGATAGAAGTAGACGCCGTAGGCGCCCTGCGCACCGAAGACCTCAACCTGCCCGGTGTTCGCGAAGCCGTCGCCCGCCCCCATGTACACCCCGTACGCGACATCCAGATCGGAGCGCACATCGATGGCGCCTGAGATGGCCACGGCGGTGTCGTTCTGCTCGCTCGTGCCCCAACTCCGTACGCCGTAGGCCTTCCCTTGGGCGATCGCTTCAATTCGGCCATTGACGATGACCTGCGGCGTCCAAGCCCCGCTGATGACGCCGTACGCATCCCGGGCGCCTGCGGAGGTATCGACGCGGAGTAGTCCGCTTTGCTCGATGGTCAGGGTGGTCTTGTAGAAGCCCCCGTCGCCGATGCGCACGCCGCTCAGAAAAGATCCTGGCGATTGAGGTGCGCCGCTCGCAGTGACGATCAGTCGGCCGGCGATGGTGATCGATGGGGGCTGCAACGCAGACGACTGCAGCAACAGCGCGTCGGCGTCCCGCACGGAGAGTGTCTCGCCTGACGCCAAAAGGTACGCGGACGTCGAAACGGTAACCTGCGCCATGAACATACCCCGCGGCGCAACTTTCGCCCACGGCGCATGCTTAAGGTAGCAACCCCTCCGGACACAACCCTCAAACGCCTGCAGCGCGAGCCCGTACTGGCGGGCTCGCGCGCCGTCAGCTCATCACGGTTCGTCGCAGGGACGCTGAACCCAAACCGCTCCCCCCTACCGCGCGAACTTCTGGAACTTGATCCGGTGGGGGATGAGGCTGTCGGCGCCCAGGCGGCGCTTCTTGTCCTCTTCGTAGGCTTCGAAGTTGCCCTCGAACCACTCCACGTGACTGTCGCCCTCGAAGGCCAGGATGTGGGTGGCCAGGCGGTCCAGGAACCAGCGGTCGTGGCTGATGACCACGGCGCAGCCCGCGAACTCCTCCAGCGCCTCTTCCAGGTTCTGCAGCGTCTCGATGTCCAGGTCGTTGGTCGGTTCGTCGAGCAGGATGACGTTGCCGCCCTCGGTCAGCGTCTTGGCCAGGTGGACCCGGTTGCGCTCACCGCCCGAGAGCTGGCCGACCTTCTTCTGCTGGTCGCCGCCGCGGAAGTTGAACGAGCCGACGTAGCTGCGCGTGTTGATTTCGCGCTTGCCCACGGCCAGCACGTCCAGGCCGCCCGAGATCTCCTGCCAGACGGTCTTGGTGGGATCGAGCGCGTCGCGGCTCTGGTCGACGTACGACAGCTTCACCGTCTCGCCCACGCGGAATGTGCCGGCGTCGGGCTTTTCCTGGCCGGTGATGATCTTGAACAGGGTCGACTTGCCGGCGCCGTTCGGCCCGATGACGCCGACGATGCCGTTCGGCGGCAGCTTGAAGCTCAGGTTCTCGAACAGCACCTTGTCGCCGTAGGCCTTGGAGAGCCCCTCCGCCTCCAGCACCACATTGCCGAGGCGCGGGCCCGGCGGGATCTGGATGGCGGCGAAGGTCTGGGCCTGGCGGGCGTTTTCCTGCTCCAGCACCATCTCTTCGTAGCGCGCGAGGCGGGCCTTCGACTTGGCCTGGCGGGCCTTGGCGCCCGAGCGCACCCATTCCAGTTCGCGCGTCATGGCGCGCTGGCGGGCCTCGCTCTCGGACTGCTCCTGCACGATCCGCTTGGTCTTCTGCTCGAGCCAGCCCGAGTAGTTGCCTTCGTAGGGGATGCCCTTGCCGCGATCGAGCTCCAGGGTCCACTTGGTCACCTGGTCCAGGAAGTAGCGGTCGTGGGTGACCAGGATCACGCAGCCGGGGAAGGCCTCCAGGTGGTGCTGCAGCCAGGCCACGCTCTCGGCGTCGAGGTGGTTGGTCGGTTCGTCCAGCAGCAGCATGTCGGGCTTGCTGAGCAGCAGGCGGGCCAGCGCGATGCGGCGCTTCTCACCGCCGGACAGCTTGTCCACCGGCCAGTCGTTCGGCGGGCAGCGTAGGGCGTCCATCGCCATCTCGATCTTGGAATCGATGTCCCAGAGGTCCTGGGCGTCGATCTTCTCCTGGAGGGCGGTCATCTCCTCCATGAGTTCGTCGGTGTAGTTCTCGCCCAGCTCGGCGGCGATGGTGTTGTAGCGGTCGAAGATCTTCTTCTCTTCGCACCACGAGATCACGTTGCCCCAGACGTTCAGCTGCTCGTCGAGCTGCGGCTCCTGCTCCAGGTAGCCCATCTTCACGCCGTCGGCGGCCCTGGCTTCGCCCGAGAACTCCTTGTCGATCCCGGCCATGATCTTCAGCAGGGTGGACTTACCCGAGCCGTTGACGCCGACCACGCCGATCTTGGCGTCGGAATAGAACGACAACCAGATGTTCTCGAACACCTTCTTGCCGCCGGGGTAGGCCTTGGTCAGGCCCTGCATCTGGAAGATGTACTGCTGCGCCATCGGGCGTCCGCGCTCGCTATGTAAGTGTCGGGAGGTCGAGGCGCGGAGATAGCGGCGGCGCGGGGCCGGCGCAACGTTCGAACCGCCGCAGGAGCGATCGCGATGGGCGGATCGGAAAAGGCGCGGGAGGGGCCGCCGGCCCGCTCCCGCGCAGTATCCCCCGTCGGCCGAGAAGGAGACGTGGCCGCGTCGAGGGGAGGAACGGGTTACTTCCGGGCCGTCAGCATCTGCGGCGCGGCCTTGTTGCACGCGCGGATCTGGCCGTCGGTGAGCTCGCGCCCGCCGCTGCGATAGCTGGCCACCGGGCCGACCACCGCGACCACCTTCTTGCACTCGCGCACCACGCCATCGAGGTTGCCCTTGCGCGGGGCGGCGCCCAGGCACAGGTCTCCCTCGCAGCGCCACGCGGCGCCGGCGATGACCGTCTCCTGCGGAGCGATCGCCGGGCTCTTCAGCGTCGCCTCGCCTCGATAGCCCGCCGTCTGGGCATACGCCGCCCCCGACGAAAAGATCGCCGCGGCCACGGCGAACGCACGCACACACCTGAAGTTTTGCATTTTCGTGATCCTTTCGGTAGAAAAGAGCACGACCGGTCGCTTACGCCATAAAAAGGGCACGATCGGTCACTTTGTCAAGCGGGGAGGCTTGGCGATGCGAAAAGGCGAAGCGACAAGAGCGAGGATCGTGGACGAGGCCGCGCGGCTGGCGGCCCTTCGAGGCCTCACGGCCGTCAGCCTGGCCGACGTCGCCGAGGCCGTCGGCCTGTCCAAGAGCGGCCTCTTCAAGCACTTCGACTCGAAGGAGGCGATGCAGGTCGCCGTCGTCGAGAAGGTGATGGAGCAGTTCACCGCCCATACCTGGACTCCGGCCGAGGGACTGCCCACGGCCCGCGCGCGCCTGGAGAAGGTGTTCGAGTGCTGGCTGGACTGGGAGGACCTGGTCTGGAGCGATAGCGGCTGCCCGATCATCGCCTTCAGCGTCGAGCTGGATGACCAGCCCGGCCCGGTGCGTGACCTTCTGCAGCGCAGCCTGAAACGCTGGCGCCGGACGCTTGTGAACCAGTTCGTCGACCTGCGTGACCCGCCTCTCACCGAGACCGAGGCCCAGGCCGCCTATTTCCAGATGAAGAGCTTCGCCATGGGCTACATGGACGCCCGGCGGATGATGGGCGACGAGAACGCGCGCAGCTCGGCGACCTCCGCATTTGTCGCCCTGCTGGACCGCACATCCCGAGCTGCGGCGTAGGAACCTAGGCGCCTCCGCCGCGTAGTCCTTTCCCCGACTACGCACGAGAGGATGAGAGCCATGCACCGCGATGAAGCCAAGGGCGCCGCCAAGGATATCAAAGGCGCCGTGAAGGAAGCCGCCGGTCGCGCGACGGGCGATAAGCGCCTCGAAGCCGAAGGATCGGCAGAACGGGTGGAAGGCAAGGTCCAGAAGGGCGTCGGCGCCCTGAAAGACGCCGCCCGCGACGCGCTGAAGAACTAGGCCTTATACGGCGCGCGCCTCGCGCTCCGGGGGTCTGCCCAAGGTTCGGGCAGGCGGCGGCAGCTCGTCGCACCCCGGGGTGGTAGGGTTGACGTTAAGGATTGCCGCTCCAATCTGCGGGCTCCCTTACGACGGCCTGGAGGCGCTTAGCGTTGCCCAACCTCGTCCGCCGCAGAGAGCTGCTGACCCTTGGCGCGGCCGCCGGCCTCGCTGCTATCGCCGCCCCCGCCTGGGCTCGAAACCTTGATGTGTGGGAGCCACGCCGGGCGATCCTTCACAATCTGCACACGGGCGAGTCGTTCAACGACGTCTACTTCGCCAACGGCAGCTACATCCCCGACGCCCTGGCCGAGGCCAACCGCGTGATGCGCGACTGGCGGACGGGAGACCAGCACTTCATCGACCCCGGCCTGTTCGACGCCCTGCACGCCATCGGCGACAAGCTCGAGGCCCGGCGGCCGTTCCAGATCATCTCCGGCTACCGCTCGCCGCGCACCAACGCCATGCTGCACGCGCGCTCCAGCGGGGTGGCTCAGAACAGCCAGCACACCTTGGGCAAGGCCATCGACATCCGTCTGGAGGGCGTGGACCTGACCCGCCTGCGCGATGCGGCCCTGGCCGTCGGGGCCGGAGGCGTCGGCTTCTATCCGGTGTCGAACTTCGTCCACGTGGACACCGGCCGCGTGCGCCAGTGGCGCGGCTCCTGAACCGCGTCTAGGTCGGCGGATCTTCCGGGACCGGCGAGTCCGGTTCCACCGTCGTCATGCCGGTCGCGGCCGCATCTTCCTGAACCTGCTGCTCGTCCGGCGTCAGCGCGGGCGGCGGCGCGGCCTCGGGGCCTGGCTGCGGTGCGGCCGGCGTCGTCGCTGCGGCCGGCGCGGCGGCCTGCTCGGCGGCGGGCGCTTCCTCGACCGGCTTGGCGGGCGGATCCCCACCGGTGAACTTCAGCGACCGGCTGACCGCCAGGGCCAACAGCACCGCCGCGCAGGCGGCCGCGATCCAGAGGACCTTTTTCAGCATACTCCGCCCCCTCAGGCCTTCACGCCGCCAGTCAGCACGCCCACGCGCTGGAGCAGCTCACGGTCCCAGTTATACGGGTCGGACCGGAAGTGCATCTGGCCGTCGGCCCCGGCGAACGCCGTCCAGTAGAGGATGAAGACCGGCACCTGCTGCGACAGACGCGCACGCACGGTCTTGTCGCCCTCGAGCTGCCGGTCGATGGCCTCCGCCGTCCATGTCGTGTCGCCCGCGAGCAGGGCGTCGGCCAGGGCGCGCGGCTTCTCGATCCGCACGCAGCCGTGGCTAGCCTGCCGGGCGTAGCGGTCGAAGGCGGCCTTCGACGGCGTGTCGTGCAGGTAGACGGCGAAGGGATTGTCGAAGTCGAACTTGAAGCGGCCGAGCGCGCTGGAGTCCCCCGACGCCTGCTGCAGCCGCGGCTGTCCGCCCTGCACCGGGATCACCCGATAGCCGTTGCGCGCCAGGTATCCGGGATTGGCCCGTTCCTTCGGCCACAGCTCCTCGGTGGCGATTCTGGTGGGCACGTTCCAGGGCGGATTGATCACCACGCTGTGGATCGACGAGGCCAGCATCGGAGTCTCG
Source organism: Pseudomonadota bacterium (assembly GCA_046725615.1). Taxonomy (GTDB): domain Bacteria; phylum Pseudomonadota; class Alphaproteobacteria; order Caulobacterales; family Caulobacteraceae; genus Phenylobacterium. Next base: position 31,987 of record JBKOYY010000075.1, on the reverse strand, counting down.
TCGCCCTTCTTGCCCGAGACGGCCTTCATGGACAGCACCGGCTTGTCGTCGCGGAACAGGGTGACGATGGCCGCGCCCGAATTCACCTGCACGCGGGTCGCCGGCATGGTCGCGGGCAGCCAGCGCCAGCGCTCCATGTTCGCGATGATCTGCAGGACCCGCTGGCCCACCGGCTGGTTCAGGTAGGCCAGAGTGCCGTTACCGACCACGCCGTCGGGCTTCAGGCCATAGCGCCGCTGGGCGCGGATGACCGCCTCCTCCAGCGGCTTGTCGAAGACCGGCGCGCCGAGCGCGGCGACCTGCGGGTCTTCGGCTGCAAGCCGCGCCCGCAGCGCCGACACCCGCGGATCCTTCGAGCCCAGCTCGAGCTTCTCGCCCTCGGGGATGGTCTTCCAGCCGCCATTGGCCGCGATCTCGCGATAGCGGGCCAGGCCGCGCTTCAAGGCCGTGTAGCCGGAGTATCGCGGCGGCAGGCTGTCGAGCCAGGCCTGCAGCCGGTTCTCGGCCAGCGCCTTGGCGAGGTCCGCCGCGGGATCGTAGGCGGCCGGCCGCACCTGCCAGAGTTCGGGGAACTGGTCCGGGTCCATCCGGCCGATGCGCACGTCGTGCGCATAGCGCAGCAGCCCCTCGCCCAGGGCGACGTTCTGGGCCGCGGTCAGGTTGGCCCCGGAGGCGAGACCGGCGGGGAGATAGTCCTTGGGCTGGAGGCCATGCAGATCCGCGGCGGTCAGCGTCCGCAGGGCCACCTGGGCCTGATCCGCCGTCAGGGCGGGAATCTCGACGGGCGGCGGCGGGGGCGGGGGTACGGCCGCCCCAGCGGGCGGGATCGGCAGGACCGGAGGAGCCGGCTGCGCGACCGCATGGCCCAGCGCCAGCGGCGCGACCAGGGCCAAGGCCAGGCAGCGCCCCGTGCGTCCGCCCCGCAACCCATACGCGCCCATGATTCCTACCTGCCCCAACTTTCGATCGCCCGCGGACAATCTACGTGCGTCGCTGACGGATGGATGAACGCATATCTGGCGTTGCGGGTCCCGGCTGTCGATGCCCGTCGCCGCAGTGACAGTCGAACTGTCACCTGCGGGCCACAACGGCTCAGCCTGCGGAGGGATAGGCGTGGAGCCGGCCCTGCGGATCGGTGACTCCGTCCTCGGTCACGTAGGACGGCCCGACCGGCGACTTGCCGTACCCCCCGGGGATGTCGAGCACATAGGTAGGCTGGCAAAGGCCCGAGACCCGGCCCCGCAGGTTGCGCATCAGGGCCTGCCCCTCGGCCAGCGTGGTCCGGAAATGGCCCGTGCCCGGCGCGAGGTCTGGGTGGTGCAGGTAGTAGGGTTTGATCCGCAGCTCGACGAACCGCCGCATCAGCGCCTCCAGCACCTCGGGGCGGTCGTTGACGCCTTTCAGCAACACGGTCTGGCTCACCATGGGCACGCCGGCGTCCAGGATGCGGTCGCAGGCCGCCGCCGCCGCGGGCGTCAACTCGTCCGGATGGTTGGCGTGCAGCGCGACCCAGGTGGTCTTGCCCGGCGCCTTCAGGCTGGCGACCAGCTCGGCCGTCACTCGCTCGGGCGCGACGGCGGGCACGCGGGTATGGAAGCGCACGACCTTCACATGCTCGATGCGCGACAGCCGGCCCATGATGTCGGCGAGGCGGCGCGGCGACAGGATCAGCGGGTCGCCGCCCGTGATGATCACCTCCCAGATCTCCGGCCGGCCGGCGACATAGGCCATGGCGGCGTCGAGCTGCGCCTTGGACAGCGGCCGCACGCCGTCGGGCCCGACCATCTCCCGCCGGAAGCAGAAGCGGCAGTAGACGGCGCAGGCGTGGTTGGCTTTCAACAGCACCCGGTCGGCGTAGCGGTGGACGATCCCCTCGACGGGGCTGTGAGCGTCGTCGCCGACGGGATCGGCGCTCTCCTCCGGCGCCTGGTCGAGCTCGGCCGTGGTCGGCACGAACTGGCGGCCCATGGGGTCGTCCGCCCGTCCGATGCGCTCCACCATCGCCGGCGTAATGGCGACCGCGTAGCGCGAGGCTACCCGCTCCAGCGCGGGTAGGGCCTCGGCCGCGTCGAAGCGTTCGCAGACGTCGGCCGCCGTTCGAAGGGTGCGTGAGGACATGGTCGCGGGCGTATGGCGCCGCGCTCGGCCGGCGGCAACCGCGGCCTTTTCCCGCGTTCCGGCTCAGACGGCCCGGCCGGTGACCCCGCTCTCCAGCGCCTCGCGCACCTTCCGGGCCAGCTGGTCCAGGGTGAACGGCTTGGCGAGCGTCAGCGACGAGGTGGCCGCGGCCTCGCTGTCGGCGGCCGCGCCGTGGGCGTAGCCGGTCGTGAACAGCACCCGCAGCCCCGGCCGCAGCGCGCGGGCGCGGTGGGCGAGCTGGAAGCCGTTGAGGCCCGGCATGACGATGTCGGTGAACATCAGGTCCACCCGCTCGGTCCCGGCGAGGCGCTCCAGCGCCTGGCCCGCGTCGGCCGCCTCGAACACCACATATCCGAGCTCGCGCAGGGTCTCGACCGACAGTCGCCGCACGTCGGCCTCGTCCTCGACCACCAGCACGGTCTCGCCCAGGAGCGCGCGGAGGGGCGCGTCTTCGGGCGTCGCCCTCGCCTCGCGGGCCACCAACGCGCCGGTCCAGCGAGGCAGGAGGATGGTGACCTCGGTTCCCTCGCCCGGCGCGGACGCGAAGGCCACCTCACCCCCGGACTGGCGCACGAAGCCATAGACCTGGGATAGGCCCAGGCCCGTGCCCTTGCCGACCTCCTTGGTCGTGAAGAACGGCTCGAAGGCGCGCGCCATCACCTCGGGGCTCATGCCGACGCCGGTGTCGCCGACGCGGATGGCCACATAGTCCCCGGCGGGCAGGCTGGCGGGCGCGGCGCGGTCTCCCGCGGGCAGGTTCGCGGTCTCGATGGTCAGCCGGCCGCCCTCGGGCATCGCGTCCCGGGCGTTGACCGCCAGGTTCAGCAGGGCGTTCTCCAATTCGGCGGCGTCGGCGTGGACGGGCCAGAGGCCTTCGGCCAGTTCCGTGCGGATCTCGACCTGTTCGCCCAGCGCCCGTCGAAGCAGTTCGGTCATCCCCTGGACCAGGCGGTTCGGGTCCAGCGGCTCGGGGCTGAGCTGCTGGCGCCGGGCGAAGGCCAGCAGACGTCCGGTCAGCACCGCCGCCCGCCGCGCGCCCTCCGCCGCGTTGTCCAGGTAGCGCAGCACGCGCGGATCCTCGCCGCCCACCAGGCGCCGCCGAGCCATGTCCAGGCTGCCGATTACGATCGCCAGCATGTTGTTGAAGTCGTGCGCGATCCCGCCCGATAGCTGGCCGATGGCCTCCATCTTCTGCATCTGACGGATCTGGTCCTCGGCCGCCTCGCGCCGTCCCATCTCATCGCGCAGCTCGCGGGTCCGCGCCTCGACCCGGTCCTCCAGGGTGGCGTTGACGTCCCGCAGCTCGGCGCGGGCGCGCTCGGCGTGGACCGCGGCCGTCGCCTGGGCCAGCACGGCCAGGGTCAGGGCCACGGTGACAATGGCGCCCGCCCCGGCCGACCACCAAGCGAGCGAACGGGTGCTGGCGGCCTCGAAGGCTGGGCGCGCGGCGAACGCGAGGGTCCAGGGCCGGCCGCCGATCTCCACCTGGCGGGTCGTGGTCAGTCGCGCCGGCCGGGAGCCTGGGTCCGCGTTCCGGTAGAGCAGGTTTTCGGCGCGCGCGGGACCGTCATAAACGGCCACGTCCATCAGCCGGTCGGGACGACGCGGGAAGACCGTCTCCAGCAGGTCTCCGGCGCGCAGGGGACTGTAGACGAAGCCGCTCAGCGGCCCGCCGCCTTCGTGTCCCGCACGAACCGCAAGGTACATCAGGAAACCCGGCTGCTTCGCCGCGTCGATCTCCTGCACCAGTTCCACCTTGGCAGAGGCGGCGAGCTGACCCGTCGCGGCTGCGCGCGACATGGCTTCGCGCCGGTGGGGCTCCGTGAACATGTCGTAGCCGATCGCCGCCGCATTGCGCGCGTTCATCGGCGAGAGATAGACGATGCTGGTGTAGAGCGGCCTCGGCCCCTCCGGCCAGACGTGAAATTCCGTGAATCCCTGGCGCCGCATGGCGGCCTCGACATCGGCGCGAGCCCGCTCGCCTACGGCGTTGGCCGCATAGCCGATGCCGAGCACCCCCGGGTAGCGGGTCCCAAGGCCAAGCCGGGCGACATAGGCGTCGAACTCCTTGGCGTCGACCGTGTCGCTGCCGGCGAACAACCCCGCTGTGCCGCGCAGCAGGGCGCTGTGCGCCTCCATCCGCTCCTGCAGCGCGCTGACGGCGAGGTCCGCTTCGGCCCGCAGCCGCTCGTGATCGCGGGTGTCGGCGCTGCGCAGAAACAGGAAGGAGATCAGCAAAGTGGCGCACACGCCCACCAGCAGCACCAGGCCGGGGACGATGAAATGCGGCAGCGAGGCAGGAAGTCTTGGTCTCACCACGGTCAACTGGGGTCCGACAGGCGCCACAAAGTCAAGTTCGCGTGTCGGTTGTCAGGCCACCGGCGTCCACAGCACCTGTTCGATCCGAGCCGCGCCCGTGGCCAGCATGACCAGCCGGTCGAACCCCAGCGCCCCGCCGCTGGCCGGCGGCATCAGGGCCAGGGCGCTTAGGAAATCCTCGTCGATGGGATAGCGCTCGCCGTAGATGCGCTGCTTCTCCGCCATCTCGGCCTCGAACCGTCGCCGCTGCTCGGCGGGGTCGGTGAGCTCCCCGAAGCAGTTCGCCAGCTCGACGCCGCACGCATAGAGCTCGAACCTCTCCGCGACCCTCGGGTCGGACGGCTTGGGGCGCGCCAAGGCGGCTTCCGAGGTGGGGTATTCGCACAGGATCGTGGAACGCCCATGGCCCAGGTTCGGCTCCACCCGTTCGACGATGACGCGGCTGAAGACGTCGGCCCAGGTGTCGTCCTGCGCCAACCGCACCCCGGCGGCCCGGGCCTGGGCGTGCAGATCGCCGAAGAGATCGATGCCGGCGTAACGATCGAAGGCCTCGGCGACAGTCAGCCGTTCCGGCTCGGCGAAGGGATCGCTGGTGACGCCCCGCCAGGTCAGGCTCTCGGTCCCCGCCGCCTCGGCCGCGAGCCGCAGCATCGCGGCGCAGTCGTCCATCAGCTGCTCGTAGGGAGCGCCCGCCCGGTACCACTCCAGCATCGTGAACTCGGGATGGTGCAGCGGCCCCCGCTCGCGGTTCCGCCACACCTTGCCCAGGGTGAAGATCGCCGTCTCGCCCGACGCCAGCAGCTTCTTGCACGCGAACTCCGGCGAGGTGTGCAGGTACATGCGCGTCGGCTCGCCCGCCGTGGTCAGCGCCTCGGTCGCAAAGGCGTGCAGGTGGGCCTCGTTCCCCGGCGAAACCTGCAGGCCCGCGGTCTCCACCTCGGTGAGCCCCTCGTCCTCCAGCCAGCGACGCACGGCGCGGGCGATCCGCCCCCGCGCTTCGAGGAACGGCCGGCGGTCTGGCCGCCGTAAGGGGCTCCACCAGGGGGTTTCAGAGGCTTGGGACACGGCTGCGGCGACGGGAAGGGCTGGAGATTTCGGCGCACATCGCTATAGGGGCGCCACAAGAATTTCATCAGCGGAATCGCGCCAGCGGTCCGCCGCATCACCGAGGACCACCCGTGAAAGTCTCCGCCAGCTCGCTGCGCAAGGGCAATGTCGTCGATCTCGAGGGCAAGCTCTACGTCGTCCTGACCGCCGAGAACATCCATCCCGGCAAGGGCACGCCCGTCACCCAGCTCAACATGCGCCGCATCTCTGACGGGGTGAAGATCTCGGAACGCTGGCGGACCACTGAGACGGTCGAGCGCGCGATCGTCGACGACCGGTCATACACCTTCCTCTACCAGGACGGCGAAGGGTTCCACTTCATGAACCCGGAGACCTACGAACAGGTCGTGGCCTCCGAGGAAATGGTCGGCGACGCCGCCCCCTACCTGACCGACGGCTGCACGGTGCAGCTCTCGACGCACGAGGGCGTGCCGATCGCCATCGAGCTGCCGCGGACCGCCGTGTTCGAGGTCGTCGAGACCGAACCCTCGGTGAAGGGCCAGACCGCCTCGTCGTCGTACAAGCCGGCCGTGCTGTCCAACGGCCTGCGCACCATGATCCCGCCGTACATCGGCCCGGGCACTAAGATCGTCATCCTCACCGAGGACGGCAGCTACCAGGAACGCGCCAAGGACTGAGGTCGTCCTGCCGCCGGCCCAAGTCTTCTGACGCAGACGTGAGAGATTCTGGGCTGGCCCACCTATCAGCTTGGCCCTAAGGCCGCGCCGATGGATCCGGATTTCTGGCTCTTTGCCGCCGTCGGCTTCGCGGCGCAGCTCGTCGACGGCGCCCTGGGCATGGCCTACGGCGTGATCTCGACGTCCGTGCTGCTGAGCTTCGGCGTGACGCCGGCCAACGCCTCGGCCAGCGTCCACGCGGCGAAGGTGTTCACGGGCCTCGCCTCGGGCCTGTCCCACATCGTCTATCGCAACGTCGACTGGAAGCTGCTGGCCCTGCTCGCCGGCGGCGGCATCGTGGGCGGCGGCCTGGGCGCCTACGTCCTCACCTCCGTGCCTGGCGAGGCGGTGAAGCCCTACGTGGTCGGCTGGCTGTTCCTGATGGGGCTGGTCATCCTCTACCGCGCCTGGCGGCAGACGCGGCCCAAGGTGTTCTCCTGGCGCTCGCCCCTGCCCCTTGGCCTCGTCGGCGGCTTCTTCGACGCCATCGGCGGCGGCGGCTGGGGCCCGGTCGTCACCAGCTCGCTGATGGGCGCGGGCGCTGACCCGCGCAAGGCCATCGGCACCACCAACACCGCGGAAGTCTTCGTCGCCGCCGCCACCTCGGCCGCGTTCCTGGGGGCGCTGCTCAGCGGCCACTGGGAGACCGAGGGCCTGCGCGGACTGCTCTGGTCGCTGGCCGGGCTGATCGCCGGCGGCGTGGTCGCCGCCCCTGTCGCCGGCTGGATGACCAAGGTCCTGCCCCTTCGGGCGCTGACCTGGATCGTCGGCCTCCTCGTTGTCGCCCTGGCGATCTGGCAGGGCGTCGCCCTGTTCTAGCGGCGCCTGCGCGTCAGCCAACTCAACCCCCGGCCGGTGGACAGGCGGAGCGAACGCGGGCTCGTTGACGCTCTGGCCGGTCGCGACAGCCAGCTCTGCGCCGCCCTGGCCGAGCTGCCCGAGAGGCTCGGCGCCAACCCCTGAGTCCGCGTTCCATGCACTGTACGGATCTGACGGCGCTGGCCACGGCGCCCGCGCCGACCGCCGCCGGCCCCACAACGGACGCCCTGGCCTGGAAGGTGGCCGGCCTCTCCCTGGACCTGATCCTGGACGTCGAGGAGATCGGCCGGGACCGGCGCGGCCACGACCTGATCGACGCCCTGCTGTTCACGGCCGTGCTCACCGCCAACGTGACGCCGATCCTGCGGAGCACCGATCTGCAGCTCGCCTACGCGACGATCGACGCGCCCGCCCCCGAGGGGCTGCGCCGGCCGGTCAGCGTCAGCGCTATCGCCCATTCGCTCGGCATGCCGTTCGAGACCGTCCGGCGCCGGATCGCCCGGCTGGTCCGCGCCGGCGTCCTCGCCCATGCGGAACGCGGAGTCTTCGCCACCGCCGACAGCGTGGTGAGCCCCGCGTACGTCGGCATCATGCTGGACCGCCATGCCCGCATGCAGCAGTTCTACGCCGACCTGACGGCGCTGGGCGCCCTGGCCGAAGCTGAGACCTCGGCGCCCCCCGCGCCCGAGGCCCCGGTGCGCATCACCAACCGGGCGCTCGCCGAATACATGCTGCGGGTGATCGGTGACCTCACCGACTTCGCCGGAGACGTCGCCAGCGCCCTGGTCCTGGCGGGCATGGTGCGGGCCAACACCCTGGAATTCAGCCCCAGCGCCCTGACGGCCTGGGCGCGGGCGCCGGCGGACCACGCTTTGCCCATCCGCACCGGCGCGCTGGCCGGACGCCTCGGCCTGTCGCCCGAGACCTGTCGCCGGTACGCCGTGGGCCTCGAGGTCGCGGGCCTCTGCCGGCGAGGGCCGAAGGGTCTGGTCGCCACCGTATCGTCCGCCTCGCGCCAGGTCCTCGGCCGGATCGCCCAGGACAACCTCGCCAACGTCCAGCGCCTGTTCGGCCGGCTGCGGCAGCTCGGCGTGCTCGCGCAGTGGGACGAGTCCGCACGGGCCACCGCCTGACGCCGCAAAAGCCATGGCGCGCCCGGTGAGCCGCGCTACAAGTTCCGCCGCGCAGTTGTGGGGTGCCGAATGTTGAAGGTCGTCGTCCTCGCGGGGAGTCTCACGCTCGCCGCCACCGCCGCGGCCGCCCAGCCGCTGAGCCCCTACGCCTCGGCCGGCGAGCAGCAGGCCGCCATGGCCGACGGGCGGGCGACCTCCGAACAGCTCGTCCGCGCCTACCTCGACCGCATCGAGCGGATCGACCGCACGGGGCCCCGGCTCAACGCCGTCCTGTCCCTCAACAGCCACGCCCTGGCCGACGCCCGCCGGCTCGACGCCGAACGCCGCGCTGGTAAGACCCGCGGGCCGCTCCACGGCGTGCCGATCCTGTTGAAGGACAACATCGAGTCGTCGGACGGCGCGGCCACCACCGCCGGCTCGCTGGCGCTGGCCGCCAACCTCCCTGCCCGCGACGCGCCGATCGTCAAGCGGCTCACCGACGCCGGCGCCGTGGTCCTCGGCAAGACCAACCTGTCGGAGTGGGCCAACTTCCGGTCGACAAGGTCGATCAGCGGGTGGAGCGCGGTGGGCGGCCTGGTCCGCAACCCCTACTCGCTGGACCGCACGGCCTGCGGCTCCTCGTCCGGTTCCGGCGCGGCGATGGCGGCCGGCCTTGCGGCCGCCGCGCTCGGCACCGAGACCGACGGCTCGGTCACCTGTCCCGCGGCCATGACGGGGGTGGTCGGCCTGAAGCCGACGGTCGGCCTCGTCTCGCGCACCTACATCGTCCCCATCTCGCCGGAACAGGACACCGCCGGCCCGATGACCCGCACCGTGGCCGACACGGCGGCCCTCCTGACCGTGATCGCCGGTACGGATCCGCTCGACCCGGCCACCCGGGAAGCCGACGCCCGTAAGACGGACTATCTGAAGGCCCTCGACCGCGCCGCGCTGAAGGGCGCGCGGATCGGTGTCTGGCATCACTGGCGCGGCCGCTCGCCCGGCGCGGACAAGGTGTTCGACGAGGCCGTCGCCGCCCTGCGCGCCCAGGGCGCCGACGTGGTCGAGATCAAGGGGCCGGACGACGCCGTGATGGGCCGCATCGCCGAGCTGGAGGGCGACAGCCTTCGGACCGAGTTCAAGGCGGCGCTGGACGCCTACCTCGCGAGCACGCCGGCCGCCGTGAAAGCCCGCACCCTGAACGACCTGATCGCCTTCAACGCCGGCGAGCCGCGCGAGACCGCGCTGTTCGGCCAGGAGATCTTCGAACAGGCCGCCGCGAAGCCCCCGCTCAGCGATCCCGCCTATCGCGAGAAGCGCGCCACGGCGACGCGGCTGGCGCGCGAGGCGCTGGACCGGATGCTGAGCGGAAACCGCCTGGACGCCATCGTCGCGCCCAGCGGCGGGCCGCCCTCCATCGTCGACCCGGTGAACGGCGGGCCGTTCTTCGGGTCGCCGTCGCGCCTGCCGGCGGTGTCCGGCTACCCGCACCTGACGGTGCCGGCGGGATACGTCAGCGGCCTTCCGGTGGGGCTCTCCTTCCTCGGCCCGGCGTGGTCCGAAGCCCGGCTGCTGGCGCTGGGATTCGCCTTCGAGCAGGCCACCCAAGCCCGCAGAGAGCCCGGGTTCCTCCCCGACGTCAGCGCCCGCCCCGAGATCGGCCGCGCCTACGATCCGCGCTGACGCAACCCCGTCCCGCCCTGCGGGTTAGACCCTTCGGGTCACAGGCTGACCGGGGCCGCGTGGAGGTGCGTCATGGATTCGTTGCAGCCGGGAGGCGCCTCGGGCCTTGAAAGCACCGCCGTAGGCGATGACATGTCGCACCGGGGCGTTAGTATGGCTCCGGTTCGAACAAAGGGCGGGACCCCTGGCCAGGATCTGGAAGAGACGCCCCGTCCGGCGCGCGACGCTCAAGGCCCTCAAGGCCAAGGTCGTCCGGCCAAGCGAGTCCGCTGACCTCTTCAACGCCGCCGCCGACAGCATCCTGGCACGGAGATCTGGCCGCGTGTTCGACGCCTCCACCCCCCGCTACGCCAACCTGATCCGCCTCGACCCGGAGGCGGCCGGCCATGTCGCCGACCCCGCGGGCGGCGGCTTCCACCTCGTCGACACGACCATGATGTACGCGCCGAAGTCGGGTGGCGTGAAACGCTACCTGAACGCCAAGCGCGCCTGGATCGCGCGGCGACGGCCCGACGTGCGCCACAGCCTCGTGGTGCCCGGCGCGCGCACCCGGGCCGAGGCGGACGGGATCGTGACCATCGCCGCCGCCCGCCTGCCGTTCGGCAACGGCTACCGCATGCCCGCCAGCGTCACCAAATGGGAGACGGTCCTGCGCCTGCTGGAGCCCGACGTCATCGAGGCCGGCGACGTCTTCGTGCCCGGCCACGCGGCGCTCTACGCGGGCGAGGCGCTGGGCGTGCCGGTGGTCGGCTTCTGCCATACCGACGCGGCCGCCCTGGCGGCGCTGCACTTCGGCGAATGGGCCGAAGCCCCCACCTTCAGCTTCTGGGCCCAGGCCTACCAGCGCTTCGACCACGTGGTGGCGCCCAGCCGGCACATGGCCGCGCGCCTCGCCGACGCCGGGGTGACCCGCATGTCGATCCAGCAGCTCGGCGTCGACACGGCGCTGTTCAATCCGTCGCGGGGCGACCGCACCCGGCTGATCCGCCGCCTGGGCCTGCCCGACGACACCCGCCTGCTCGTCTTCGCCGGCCGTCCGGCGCGCGAGAAGAACATCGATTCCATGGTCGCCGCCGTCGAGCGGCTCGGTGATCCCTACCGGCTGCTGCTGGTGGGCGCCGGCAAGGACCAGAGCTGGTCGCCCAGCGTCATCAGCCTCGACTTCGAGCGCGACCCGGTGAAGCTGGCCGGCCTGCTCGCCTCGTGCGACGCGGCGCTGCACGCCAACGAGAATGAGATCTTCGGCCTGTTCGTGCTGGAAGCCATGGCCGCCGGCCTGCCGGTGGTCGGCTCGCGCCGGGGCGGCGTCGGCGAACTGATCGACGCCGCAGTCGGCCAGCCGGCCGAGAACGTCGAGCCCGAGGGTCTGGCCGAAGCCATCGAGGCGCTCTTCGCGCGCGACGTCGCCGAGATCTCCCGGGCCGCCCGCCGCCGCGCCGAGACCCGGCACGGCTGGGACGCCACCTTCGAGGCCCTGACGCGGCTCTACGGCCAACTCATCGCCGGCCGCACCCAGCCGCCTCTGGCGCTCACCGCCTGACCCTGTGCTGAAGCGGGCGCTTCTCGCCGTCGCGATCGCCGCTGTCGCGCTGGCGGGCGGCGCTGTCGGGGTCCGCAGTCTGGTCGACGCCCGGTGCTTCGCGCTTGTCGGCGAGCCGATCTGCCGCGTGGAGACCCAGGCGCCGCTGGTGGCTCTGACGATCGACGACGGCCCGACCCAGGAGGGCGTCGATGCCACCCTTCCGGTGCTGGCCCGGCACGGCGCCAAGGCGACTTTCTTTCTCGTCGGCGCCGAGGTGCGCAAGCGCCCTGATCTCGCCGCCCGCATCGCCGCAGCGGGACACGAACTGGGGAACCACAGCTACAGTCACTCGCGGATGATCTTCCGCCCCGCAGCCTTCTATGCGCGCGAGATCACAGAGACCGAACGGCTGCTGGCGTCGGCCGGCGGCGGCTCGGGCCTCTTCCGGCCGCCCTACGGGAAGAAGCTGGTCGGCCTGCCACTCGCCGTCGAGCGGCAGGGCCTGGTCATGGTGATGTGGGATGTCGAGGATCCGGTCACGGCCGATCCGCACGTGTTCGCCCGCCAGGTTGTGGCCGAGGCCCAGCCCGGCTCGATCATCCTGGTCCACGCCATGTCGCGGCGCAGTCCCGTTCCGCGCCAGGCGCTGCCCCTGATTCTGGACGGCCTGGCGCGGAAAGGACTGCGGGTCGTTTCCGTGGGCGATCTCCTGGCCGCCACGGAAGGATCCGGCGTCAACGGCCCGTCGGGAGGTCCTTGAACGCCACGTCCTTGTCCACCCGGATGTCGCCGGGCAGGCCGAGGACGCGCTCGGCGATGATGTTCTTCAAGATCTCGTCCGTGCCGCCGGCGATGCGCAGGCCCGGCGCCATCATCAGCGAGGCGTGGAAGGCCCCGCCCAGCGGCGCCAGCGCCGGGTCGTTGATGATCCCGTACTGATCCAGCATCTCCACGGCCGTGTTGGCCAGGTCCTGCATCTGCAGCGCCGAGACCACCTTGCCGATCGAGCTTTCCGGGCCCGGCGTCTGACCGCGGCTGAGGGCGGTCATGGTGCGGTTGCGGGTATGCTTCAGTCCCTCGGCCTGCACGTACCAGTCGGCCAGCTTCTCGCGCACCGCCTGGTCCTTGATCGCCGGGGCGCCGTCGAGACCGGTGATCCCGCGCGCCGCTTCCAGGAACTGGTTCCACTGCGCGCCGGTGGCGCCGCCCACGGCAAGGCGCTCGTTCATCAGGGTCACCAGGCTGACACGCCACCCGTCGTTCACCGCCCCCAGCCGCTGGCTGTCCTTCACCCGCACGCCGGTGAAGAACACCTCGTTGAAGCCCGAGCCGCCCGACATCTGGTGGATCGGTCGCACCTCGATGCCCGGGTCGCTCATGTCGACCCAGAACATGGTCATGCCCTTGTGCTTGGGCGCGTCAGGATCGGTACGGGTGACGACGATGCCGAAGTTCGAGAACTGGGCGCCCGTCGTCCACACCTTCTGGCCGTCGATGATCCAGTCGCCCGAGCCGTCGGGCGCCTGCACGGCGCGCGTCCGCGCCGCGGCGACGTCAGAGCCGCCGGCAGGTTCGGAGAAGAGCTGGCACCAGATCTCCTCCCCGCGCAGCGCCGGGCCGACAAAGCGCTTCTTCGTCTCCTCGTCGGCGAAGGTCATCACCGTCGGCACGCACATGCCGAGGCCGATCTGGAACGGGTTCGGCGGGATCGGATACTTCGCCTCCTCCGTGTTGAAGATCACCTGGTGGATCGGCGTGCCGCCGGGGCCGCCCCACTCCTTGGGCCAGGTGATCTGGGCGTAGCCGGCGGCCGCCTTCTTGGCCTGCCAGGCCTTGGAGGCGGCCATCGAGCCGCCGCCCTCCATGTCGTCGACGCTCAGCGGCGTCTTCGGGGCGTTGGCTTCCAGCCACTCACGCACCTGGGCGCGGTAGGCGGCTTCTTCCGGGCTGTCGTTGAAGTCCATTCTTCAATCTCCGTCATCCCGGCCAACGGAGCGCCGAAGGCGCGCAGACCGAGCCGGGACCCATGTTCAAAGTGCGCCTCAGGCGGCGATGTTTCTGCGCTCGAGCTGGCTCACGAGCCGCTCCTTCCAGACCCGCGGAGCGCCGGCGACCAGAGCCAGCTGCCGCGAGCGGCGGTAGTAGAGGTGGGCGTCCACCTCCCAGGTGAAGCCGATGCCGCCGTGCGTCTGGATGTTCTCCTTGGCGGCGAACCAGAAAGCCTCCGAGGCGGCGATCCGGGCCGCGCTGGCGGCCACCGGCAGCTCCGGCGCGTCGGTGTTGAGCGCCCAGGCGCCGTAATAGGCGTTGGACCGGGCCAACTCGTTCTTCACGTAGATGTCGGCCAGCTTGTGCTTGATCGCCTGGTAGCTGGCGATCACCCGCCCGAAGGCGTAGCGCTCCAGCGCATAGGCCTTCGCCATCTCCAGCGCCCGGTCGGCGCCGCCCGTCTGTTCGAACGCCAGCAGCACCGCGGCGCGGTCGTTGATCCGCTCCAGCAGGGCGAACCCTTCGCCCGCCCCGCCCAGCCGCTCGGCCGCCGCGCCCGAGAACACGAGCCTGGCCGCGTCGCGGGTCGGGTCCAGCGTCTGCAGGGGCTCGCGCGTCACGCCGGCGGACAGGTCTGCCAGGTACAGCCCCGGCTGGCCGCCTTCCTTCGCCAGGACCAGGGCGTGGGTGGCGATGTCGCCGTCGGTGACCGGCAGCTTGGTCCCGCTGAGCTTGCCGCCCGTCACCGTGGCCTGCAGCCCGGCCGGCGTCAGCGCGCCCGGGCCTTCGGAGGTCGCCACGCAGCCGATCACCTCGCCGGCGGCGATCTTCGGCAGCAGCGCGGCCTTCTGGGCCTCGGTCCCGGCCAGCATCACGGCCTCGGCCAGGAAGTAGACCGTCGACGCAAACGGGATCGGGGCGACCACGCGGCCCAGTTCCTCGGCGATCGCGCACAGTTCGATGTGGCCGAGCCCCAGCCCGCCGTGAGCCTCGGGGATCGCCGCGCCCAGCCAGCCCTGTTCGGCCACGGCCTTCCACAGCGCCTCGTCATAGGCCTTTGCGTCGTCGTCCAGCACCTTGCGGACGCGGCTCGTGGGGCAGTTCGCCTCCAGGAACTTGCGCGCCTCGTTCTTCAGGAACTTCTGGTCGTCTGAATAGTCGAAGTTCATCTGGGCCCTGTCCTGCCGGTCTTCCGGCTTGGCGTTTCCTCTATGGGCCGCAAGCATTGCGCGCCTCACGGGCGCAAGAAAAGCGTGACCTCGCGTCAGCTCACGCCGGGTAAGAATTCGTGGTCCCGGGTGAACCGCCCGGCCATCCGGCCACCCTCCCAAAGTTCCCCGCCCTGTCCGGGCCGAAGCTGCGGGCGCGTGCGCGCCACCGCCTCCTCGTCGGTCTCGGCCGGGAACGTGTCGCCCAGGCGCAGGCGTCCGCCGACGTCGACGTGATACATCCGATAGGTCGCCAACGCCCCAGCCCCGACACACAGTCCCCAGCGGCACCATGGAGCCGCAGCAGCCGGCCGTCTGTCGCCTACCTGACCCCTGTGCGCCGCGTCTCCGTATTCGCCCGATTTGCGCCGCGACCCGCCTTGGCGCCACCCGATTGGCAAGCCTAGATGGGCCATGCGAACCGAAACGCCCCAGCCCATCAAGCTCTCCGACTACCGCCCGCCCGCCTATCTGGTCGACGAGGTCCAGCTGACCTTCGACCTGCAGCCCAACACCACCCGCGTGAAGGCCAGGCTGGCCGTCCGCCGCAACGGCGACCACGCCGAGCCGCTGGTGTTCAATGGCGAGCGGTTGAAGCCGGTTTCCGTGGCCATCGACGGCCGGCTTCTCGGCGACGCCGAGCGGACGATCGACGCCGAGTTCCTGACGATCCCGAACCCGCCCGCCGCCTTCACCCTGGAAACCGAGGTCGAGATCGACCCGGAGAACAACAAGGCCCTGGAAGGCCTCTACATGTCTGGCGGCCGTTTCTGCACCCAGTGCGAGGCCGAGGGTTTCCGCAAGATCACCTTCTGGCCCGATCGGCCCGACGTCCTGTCGCGCTTCACCGTGCGGATCGAGGCCGACAGGAAGTACCGCCACCTGCTGGCCAACGGGAACCTGATCGAGACCGGCGAGCTGCCCGGCGGCCGCCATTTCGCGGTCTGGAACGATCCCTTCCTGAAGCCCTGCTACCTCTTCGCGTTGGTGGCCGGCGAACTCGACGTGCTGGAGGACAGGCTGGTCACCCGCAGCGGCCGGACGGTCGAGCTGCGGATCTACGTCGACACCGGCATGGCCTCCCGGGCGACCTACGCCATGGACGCGCTGAAGCGTTCGATGAAGTGGGACGAGGAGGCCTACGGCCGCGAGTACGACCTCGACCTGTTCATGATCGTCGCCGTGCGGGACTTCAACTTCGGGGCCATGGAGAACAAGGGGCTGAACATATTCAACTCCTCGCTCCTGCTGGCCGACCCCGCCACCGCCACCGATCTCGACTACGAGCGGATCGAGGCCGTGGTCGCCCACGAGTACTTCCACAACTGGACCGGCAACCGGATCACCTGCCGCGACTGGTTCCAGCTCTGCCTGAAGGAAGGCCTCACCGTCTTCCGCGAGCAGGGCTTCTGCGCCGACATGCGCGGCGAGGCGGTCCAGCGGATCAAGTCGGTGAAGGCGCTCAGGATGCGCCAGTTCGCCGAGGACCAGGGCCCGCTCGCCCACCCCGTCCGGCCGTCGGCCTACATGAAGATCGACAACTTCTACACCGCGACCATCTACGAGAAGGGCTCGGAGGTGATCGGGATGCTGAAGACCCTGATCGGGGCCGATGCCTTCCGGAAGGGGATGGACCTCTACTTCGAGCGCCACGATGGCGAGGCCACCACCGTCGAGGCCTTCGTGCAGTGCTTCTCCGAGGTTTCGGGTCGCGACCTCACCGACTTCTTCGCCTGGTACGAGCAGGCCGGCACGCCGCGGATCACCCTGGCCGCCACCTACGATGCGGCCGCCCGCACCCTCGAGGTGACCCTCACCCAGTCCACGCCGCCCACCAGCGGCCAGGAGAGCAAGCGCCCGCTGCCAATTCCCGTGCGGCTGGGGCTCCTCGACCAGGAGGGCCGCACCCTCGCCTTCGAACGCGACGGCCAGGCCGTGGACGAAACCGTCATCGTGCTCGACAAGCCCGAGGTGAAGGTCACGCTCACCGGCGTCGACGACATGCCGGTGGTGTCGGCCCTGCGTGGTTTCTCGGCCCCGGTGGTGATGCGGACCGACGCCGAGCCCAGGGAACGGTACGTCCAACTCGCCGCCGACCCGGACCTGTTCAACCGCTGGGAGGCGGGCCAGGACCTGGCCGCCGACCTGATCCTCAGCCGCGCCGCCGGCCAGCCCAACGACGTCGGCGAGGAGCGCTATGCCGAGGCCGTCGGACGGGCGCTCACCGACCAGGCCTCGGACAACGCCTTCAAGGCGCTGTTGCTGGCGCTGCCGGCCGAGACCGACCTCGCCCTTCTGCGCAGCCCCGTCGATCCGGCCGCCATCCACGAGGCGCGCGAGGCCCTGCGCCTGCGGCTCGCGCTGCACCTGGGCGCCGAGTTGCGGCGGCTGCACACCGGCCTGCAGGACCTGGGTGAGTTCTCGCCCGACGCCGCCGGCGCCGGCCGCCGGGCGCTCCGCAACGCCGCCCTGGAGCTGATGGCGGCCAACCCGCGCAACGACATCGCCGACATCGCCCTCGGCCACTTCCGCGCCGCGGTGAACATGACCGACCAGATCGGCGGCCTGAACGCCCTGATGCTCATCGGCGGACCGGCCTACGAGGAGGCGCTGGCCGACTTCTACGCCCGCTGGAAGGACGAGCCGCTGGTGATCGACAAGTGGTTCGCCCTGCAGGCGCGCGACCCGGCCGAGACCACGCTGGGCCGGATCCTTGGCCTGACCGCCCACCCGGCCTTCGACCAGAAGAACCCCAACCGGCTGCGGGCCCTGGTCTCCAGCTTCGCCAACTTCAACCCGGCGCGGTTCCACGACCCCAGCGGGGCCGGCTATCGCTTCCTGGCCGACCAGATCATCGCCGTCGACAGGTTCAACCCCATGACCGCGGCGCGCCTTGTCGACCCCCTGGGTGGCTGGCGCCGCCTCAAGCCGGAACTCGGCGACCTCATGAAGGCCCAGCTCGAGCGGATCGTCGCGACCGAGGGACTTTCCAAGAATGTTTACGAATTGGCCACTCGCGCCCTCAACTGATGTGATTAACCGCGCGGTGACCGTGCCGGCGCGTTCGGGTTAGATTGGCGCACCGCCTCTCGGGGAGTGCGGAACGGGGAAGGGAGCCGCGGCCTTGGCCGGACGCGAGGGCCAGAGTCTCGCTGGGGTGACGCCGGAACGGCGCGCCCGTCGGCGTGCGCCCGCGTCCCGACGCTATTCGCGCCCCGCCATCTTCCTTATCATCGGCCTGCTCGCCGTCATCGCCGGCCTCGGCGTGCCGCGGTTCGTCGACCTGGCGCCCGAAGCGCTGGAGCTGGTGGCCTGGTTCCTGACGCCCCTCGGTGCGGCGATCGCGCTGGGCGTCCTCCTGATCCTGGAAATGCGCCGCGTCGAGCGGGTGCAGGCGGCGCGGATGGATTCGGAGCAGCGGTTCCGGATGGCCGTGGAAGCCGCGCGCTGCGGCATCTGGGAATGGGACCTCGCGGCCGACAAGATCTTCATGTCAGAGGTCACCGCCTCGCTCTTCGGCTGGCGCAGCGGCCTGGTCGAAGGCCAACAGGTGCTGGAACGCGTCGCGCCGGGACATCGCGACGACATGCGTGAGGCCCTGTCCACCGCGGCCATCTACGGCGACTTCGACGTCAGCTTCCGCGTCCCGCCGCTGGCCGGCGCCCGCCCCGTCTGGATCGACTTCCGCGGCCGTGGCTTTGGCGAGAGCCCCGAGGGCGGCTTCGCCCGTATCATCGGCGTGGCGCTCGACGTGACCGAGGAGCGCCTGGCGCAGGCCCGCGCCCAGTCCGCCGAGGGCCGCCTTCGCGACGCCATCGAGAGTACTTCCGAGGCCTTCGTCCTGTGGGACCGCAACGGCCGGCTGGTGATGTGCAACAAGAACTTCCGCAGCTACTTCCAGCTCGACCCCGAGCTCCTGAAGAGCGGCGTCGGACGCGAGCAGGTCGAACGCGCGGCCCGTCTGGCGATCCGCCAGGAATATCCGGCCCCGGGCGGCCGTCGCGGCGTCCGCGAGGCCGAACTCACCGACGGCCGCTGGGTGCAGATCTCCGAGCGCCCGACGGCCGAAGGCGGTCTCGTCGTGACCGCCGCCGATATCACCGTGCTGAAGACCCA
This sequence comes from Pseudomonadota bacterium, assembly GCA_046725615.1. Taxonomy (GTDB): domain Bacteria; phylum Pseudomonadota; class Alphaproteobacteria; order Caulobacterales; family Caulobacteraceae; genus Phenylobacterium. The sequence continues at coordinate 13,296 of JBKOYY010000075.1, read as the reverse complement.
GGAGGAGGCCCGCCGGATCAAGGAGGAGGAGCTCCGCCGCGCGGTCATCAACCTGGAACAGAGCCAGGAGCAGCTCTCGGAACTGGCCCGAAAGTACGAGGCCGAGAAGATCCGCGCCGAGGGCGCCAGCGCCGCCAAGAGCGAGTTCCTGGCCAACATGAGCCACGAGCTGCGGACGCCGCTGAACGCCATCAACGGCTTCTCCGAGATCATGTCCGCCGAGATGTACGGGCCGCTCGGCGATCCGCGCTATCGCGATTACGCGCGCGACATCCTGAGCTCGGGCCAGCACCTGCTGGCACTGATCAACGACATCCTCGACATGTCCAAGATCGAGGCCGGCAAGTTCACCCTGCGCTTCGAGCCGGTCGCGGTGGAGGAGATCGTCGAGGACGCCCTGCGGCTGGTCCGCAACCGCGCCGAGGCGGCCGGCCTGACCCTGGCCGTCGACTTCGGCGACCTGCCCGACGTCGAGGCCGACTACAGGGCGATCAAGCAGATCCTGCTGAACCTCTTGTCCAACGCGGTGAAGTTCACGCCGCGCGGCGGGCGCGTGGTGGTCCGCGCCGAACTGCGCGACGACCCGCTGGGCCAGCGGGTGAAGGTAAGCGTGCAGGATACCGGCATCGGCATCTCCGCCCAGGACCTCGAGCGGCTCGCACGACCCTTCGAGCAGGTGGAGAGCCAGCACTCCAAGACCACCCAGGGCACCGGCCTGGGCCTGGCCCTCACCAAGGCGCTGGTGGAGATGCACGGTGGGCTGCTCGACCTGCGCAGCGCCCCCGGCCAGGGCACCACCGCCAGCTTCGCCCTACCGGTCCGGCAAAGCCGCCCGTCGGCGCTCCCCGGCGCCGCCGCGGCCTAGGGCCTCCCCGAACCGCGCCCGTTCGGCCGCCGGCAGCTCGGCCGCGAAGTCTACGACCCGACGGTCCATCGCCAGCCGCGCCTCGTATTCCAGCGTCCGGGCGCGCTTGAGGTTCTCGAACGCGGCGTCGGGATCGAACGGCTCGCGCCCGAAGCCGCGCATGGTCTCGCGGGCCAGGCGGCGGGCCTCGCGGCCCTTCGGCGCCGCCTCGCGCAGGTAGGCAGGGTTGCCCGCACGCCAGGCCGCCTGCGCCTCCGGCGATAGGTCGCGCACCGCCAGGACCACCGGATTGCGGCCGCGCATCAGCGGCTGGTGCGGTCCGTCCTTCCCTCCGGACAGCTGCGCGCCCACGAACGCGCCGCCGATGAAGACGTTGAGGGCGAGCGAGATGAACAGGCCGCCGGCCAGAAGTGCGGTGCGGGTCATCCTGCGCCCTCGTCGAGATAGAGGCTGAACTCGTCGTCGGCCGCGGTCATCAGGCTCTCGCCCCCGGCCGGCTGCGGCGCGCCGAGCTGTACGCCCAGCATCACTCCAGCGGCACAGGCGGCGGCCAATCCCACGCCCAGGCCGGCCGGCGCCAGCCACACGCGCCAGCGCCGACGCCGCGCCGGCGCCGCAGCGGCGATCCGTTCGGCCAGCGCCCCATCGGCCCGCGGCGCCGCGAAGGCGTCCAGCACCGCGTCCAGCTCTCCCGCGCGGGCGAGTGTCGCACCGGCCCACGCCGGCTCCGCGGCCAGCATCGCCGCCGCGGCGTCCCGTTCGGCATCCGGCCACCGGGCGAGGTCGCCGCCGAATGCGTCGGCCAACGCCTCGAAGCGTTCGGGAGTCATGCCGTCCCTGGTCATGCGTCCTCCTTCAGGTCGATCAATGCGGCGCGGAGCGCGCGGCGCCCCCGGCCCAGCAGGCTCTCCAGCGCCTCGACGCTGATCCCCATGACCGCCGCCGCCTCGATGTTTCCCAACTCCTGGTAGTGACAGAGCACGATCGCCTCGCGCTGACGATCCGGCAGCCGTTGCAACGCTTCGGCCACCCGCCGGCCGGCGTCCAGCGCCTGTAGCCCGCGGTCGGGCCCCGGCCCGTCGTCGGTCTGCTCGGGAGGGTCGGCCATGGCCACCTCACGCCGCCGCCGCAGGCGGTCGTAGCAGAGGTTCAGCGCCACACGGTGCAGCCAGGTGTCGAACCGCGCCGCGCCGGGACGCCACTTCGGCGCCTGCTTCCAGACGCGCGTGAACGCTTCCTGCGCCACGTCCTCGGCCTCGGCCGGGTCGGCCAGCATCCGCCCGGCCAGCGACAGCAGCCGCGGCAGCTTGCGGGCCACGAGCGCGCGCGCCGCCGCCGGTTCGCCGGCTGCGACGCGCGACAGGAGTTCGTCGTCGGACTCCGCCAACCCAGGCCTCGACCGTCAGGGCGGCGGGTCTATCGGCGACCGTGACCGCCACGCATGTGGTGCCGCATTGTGAGCAGCTCCTCCTTCGAGAGCCAGCCGTCCTTGTTGGCGTCGGCGACCTGGAACTGACGTTCGCTCGCCGTGGCGAGTTCGGCGCGGGTGACGGCGCCGTCCTTGTTGGCATCCATCCGCGCGACCATGCCGACCGGCCCGCGCCGTTCCTGCGCGCGCTTGCGGTGAGCCTCGGCGCGCTCGTGCGCCGCCTCGGCCTCGGCCTGGGTGACCTTGCCGTCCTTGTCGGCGTCCAGGTGGGCGAACATCCGGTCCTGGCGTTCGGCGCGGGCGGCCTTGAACTCGGACAGCGTCACCTTGCCGTCGTTGTCGCGATCGAGGTTGGGCCCTTCGCGGGCCGGTCCGGGTTGGGCCTGGGCAGCGGTCGACAGCAGGGCCGCCGCGGCGAAGGAGAGAAGAATACGGTTCATGTGGCCTCGGGTGTGGAAACGCCCCCTGATTGCTTCCACGTCGATCGACCGGAGTTCCGTCGCTCAGCCTCGCACGACCTCGACATAGGCGGCGCGCGCCGCCGCCTGGGACTCGGCGAGGCGTTTACGCAGGGACTTGAACGTCTTCACGCCCCCAGCCCGCGCCAGCAGCGCCTGCAGGGCCTTCGGCTCCTGCCCGGGGTCGGCGTCGTCGCCGAGCGCCACCTTGAGCAGCTGGGTCAGGTCCTGCTGCAGTCTCCAGGCGTCGGCCAGCGCCGCCAGGGCGCGATCCGAGACAAAGCCCGCCTCGCCCATGGCCGCCAGCGCCTGAGCGGTGTTCGGGGCCAGCGGTCCGCCGTCGGCGGCGTGGGCCAGCTGCAGGAACTGGACGGCGAACTCGATGTCCACCAGGCCGCCCGGACAGAGCTTCAGGTCCCAGTCGCCCTTGGGCGGCCGCTCGCGCTCCATCAGCTCGCGCATCTCGCGCACGTCCGCGGCGGTGCGCTTGCGGTCGCGTGGCCGGCGCAGCGCCGTCTCCAGCGCCGCCTGGGCGTCGGCCGCGAAGGCCTCGGACGTGGACCACACCACCCTCGCCCGCGTCAGCGCCAGGAACTCCCAGGTCTCGGCCTCGCCTTCGTAGTAGCGATCGAAGGCCGTCGCGCTCACGGCCACCGGCCCCTTGGTGCCCGAGGGGCGGAGCTGCATGTCGACCTCGTACAGCTGCCCCTCGGCCGTCGGGCTCGACAGCGCCGCGATCAGCCGCTGGGTAAAGCGCCCGTAGAAGGCCGAGGCGTCCCACCCCTTGGTCTCCGACATCGCGGCCGGGTCGGCGGCGCGGTACAGCGTCATCAGGTCGAGGTCGGACGAGGCGCTCATCTCGCGCGAACCGCACTTGCCCAGCGCGACCACGGCCACGTCGCCGGCGAAGGCCCCGCCCATCCGCACCGCCTCGGCCAGCGCCGCCGGCGCCAGCACCTCGATGCAGAGGTCAGCCAGGTCGGCGAACGCGCGGCCCGCCACCTCGGCCGAGGCCGCGCCGCTCATCACCTGGACGCCCACCCGGAAGGCCTGCTCGCGATGCACGCGGCGCACCACGTCCATGGCGGCCTCGAAGCCGTCGGCCCGGGCCACCGCCCGTTGCATGTCGGCCCGCTCGTTCTCGATCTCGATGGGCGAGAAGAAGTCCGGGTCGAGCATGGCGTCGATCGCCGCCGGCCGGCGCGCCAGGGTGTTCGCCAGCCGCGGCGCGAAGGCCAGCACCTGCACCACCAGCTCGAACAGCTTCGGCTGCGCCAGGAACAGCGACTGGAGCTGGACGCCGGTGGTGAGCCCGCCGAAGAAGTCGCAGAAGCGGTTGAACGCCGCGTCGGGCGCCCCGGTCGCATGGGCCGCCTCCAGCAGCCGGGGCGCCAGGCGGGTGAAGAGCTCGCGCCCGCGCTCGGTCCGCGTCGCCGCCACGTGGCCGTGGTGCCAGCTGCGGATGGTCTGGGAGACCCACGCAGGGTTGGAGAACCCCATCCGGGCGATGGTCGCCAGGGTCTCGGGGTCGTCGTCCACGCCGGTGAACACCAGGCTGCCGAAGCGCGACGAGAGTTGTTCCTCCTCGGCGAACAGCTCGCCGTAGCGGGCGTTGACGGTCTTCAGCGTGCGGGTGATGCGCGCGTCGAAGCTCCGCAGCGGCTCGTGGCCCGTCAGGGCGGCGACGCGCCGGCGGTCGTTGTCGGACTCGGGAAGCTTGTGGGTCTGCTCGTCCTCCAGCATCTGGATGCGGTGCTCGACCGCCCGCAGCAGGTGGTAGCTCTCGGTCAGGTCCTGCGCCGCCGCGTTCGACACGTGGCCCGCGGCGCGCAGCGCCTCCAGGGCGTCGAGCGTGCGCGGGCTCCGCAGCTCGGGATGCCGACCGCCCAGGATCAGTTGCTGGGTCTGGACGTAGAATTCGATCTCGCGGATGCCGCCGCGGCCCAGCTTCAGGTCGACCCCCTTGGCCGAGACCCGCTCGTCCACCTTGTGGGCGTGGATCTGCCGCTTGATCGAATGGATGTCGGCGATGGCGGCGAAGTCGAGGTTCTTGCGCCAGATGTACGGAACCAGCTCGCCCAGGAACGCCCGGGCCGCCGGAATATCGCCCGCGCACGGCCGCGCCTTGATGAACGCCGCGCGCTCCCAGTTCTGGCCTACGGCCTCGTAGTAATCCAGGGCTGCGGGAACCGCGACGGCGGGCGGTGTGGACGAGGGATCGGGCCGCAGGCGCAGGTCCATGCGGAAGACGTAGCCGTCCGAGGTCTTGGCCTGCATCAGCTCCGACACCCGGTGGGTCAGGCGCACGGCGAAGGCCTGCGGCTCCACCTCGTCGGCGATGGCCGCGTCCAGGGCGTCGGGGTCGAAGAAGACCGAGACGTCGATGTCGCTGGAGTAGTTCAGCTCGAAGGCGCCCTGCTTGCCCATGGCGATGCAGAACCAGCCGGGCACGGGCCCTTGCTCGCCCTCGCCCAGGCGCTTCAGCCGGCCGGCGTCCACCTCGGCGCGGGCGGCCGAGCGCAGGGAGGCCGCCACCGACGCATCGGCGAAGCGCGTCAGCGCCCCGGTCACCTTGTCCAGGTCCCACACCCCGCCGAGGTCGGCCAGGGCGGTGAGCAGGTGCAGCTCCTGCTTCAGCAGCCGGAGCGCCCCCTGCGCCTGCTCGGGAAGCTGTTCGCCCACGGCGACCGTGCGCGCCAGAATATCGTCCAGCCGCTGGTCGGGATCCGCCGACAGGAGATCGGCCAGCCGCGCCGGATTGCGACGCGCCAGGCCCGCGAGATAGGCCGAGGCGCCGAACACCGGCGCCAGGGCGGGCCAGGCCTGGTCCAGTTCCGGCGTCCAGACCGCGTCCGCGATGATTTCCCGCGCCCGTTCGGACGCCCGGCCGTCCAGCACAGGGCCGCAGGCGCGCAGCTGGGTGGCGATGGCGGGCATGGGCGGCCGACTCCCCTCGAAGACTGACGCCAGCTTTACCCCGTTGCGACGGTCACGCGCGAGGCAGGACGAAAGCCACCCGCAGCCCCGGCCCCATCTCGCCCACCTTGCCGGGCCCCTCGGACAGTTCGAGCCGCCCGCCATGCGCCTCGGCCACGGCTCCGACCAGCGACAGGCCCAGACCCGCGCCCGGCTCGTTTCGGCTGTTCTCCAGCCGCACGAAGCGCTGGATCACGCGCTCGCGGTCTTCGTCCGGCACGCCGGGCCCGGTGTCCGTCACCGAGAATTCCACCTCGCCCGACGAGCGCCGCCGCACCCGCAGCATGATCGCGCCGCCGGCCGGCGTGTACTTCACGGCGTTGTCGAGGATGTTGGCCAGGGCCTGGGCCAGGAACTCGCGGTTGCCGCGCACCGTCAGGTCCTTGGCGAGCTCGGTCGAGAAGTCGATATCCTTCTCCTCGCAGAACGGCTCGTACAGCTCGGCGATGTCGGCGGCGAGGTCGGCGGGGTCGAACAGCACCGGGTCGGGCGCCGCGCCGGCGGCCTGCAGGCGGGCGATCGACAGCACCGCGCCGAAGGTCTTGAGCACGCCGTCGGTGTCCTCCAGCGCCTGGGCCAGGGCCTGGGTCGCGTCGCCCTTGCCGGACTCGACGTCGAGGTAGGCGGTCTCCAGCCGCGCCCGCAGGCGCGTCAGCGGCGAGCGCAGGTCGTGGGCGATGGCGTCGCCGGCGTGCTTGTGGCCGGCCATGGACCGCTCCAGGCGGTCGAGCATGTCGTTGACGCCCTGGGCCAGCTCGTCGAATTCGTCCTTGGCGCCGCGCACCCGCGCCCGCACGCCCTGCTCGCCGTTGCGCACCCGCTCCACCACGTCGATCAGATTGACCATGGTGCGCGAGACGTTGCGGCTGACCAGCAGGCCGCCGCCCAGCCCCAGCAGCACGACCAGCGCCACCGAGGCCCACAGCGCCCGCGAGACCCGCGCGACATAGGCCTCGTCCTCGCCCGCGTCCGCCCCGACGAACAGGATCTCCCCGCCGTGGAGCTGCTGCTGCATGCCGCGGGCCGGGTGTTTCACCTCGCGGCCGTCGGGCGTCTCGTCGGTGACCTGGAACGTCGCCCAGGCGGGGGCGCCGGTGAAGTTCTCCACCGGGCTCTCCTCGATGGAGCCCGAGATCCGCCGTCCGTCCTTGGTCAGGAGCAGATAGAGGAACGGCTTCTCGCTGGCGGCCCGCTCGATCAGCGACTGGTTCACCGCATCGACGCCCGCCCGGTCGTAGACGTCGACCAGCGAGCGCATCTCGCGGACGATCTCGCGCTCTGTCCGCCGCGTCGCCTCGCCCGCCGTCGCCACGTAGATGTAGGCCAGGAACGCGAACGCCGCGCTCGCGAACAGCATCACGAACAGCAGCGTCAGCCGGAACGGCGTGGTCCGGAAGATGCGGGGCAGGCGCACCGCCATGGCGGGCGCTTAGGCGTCCAGCCGGTAGCCCGCGCCGCGCACGGTCTGCAGCATCGGCCGGTCGAAGCCCTTGTCGATCTTGGAGCGCAGCCGGGAGATGTGGACGTCGATGACGTTGGTCTGCGGGTCGAAGTGGTAGTGCCAGACCTTCTCCAGCAGCATGGTGCGCGTCACCGACTGGCCGGCGTGCCGCATCATGAACTCCAGCAGCTGGAATTCGCGCGGCTGCAGGTCGATCTCCTTGCCCTGCCGATGGACGGTCCGGGCGATCAGGTCCATCTCCAGCTCGCCCACCTTCAGCAGGGTCTGCACCGAGCCGGTGTCGCGGCGGCGGGCCAGGGCCTCGATGCGCGCGATCAGCTCGGCGAAGGCGTACGGCTTGACCAGGTAGTCGTCGGCGCCGGCCTGCAGCCCGTCCACCCGGTCGCCCACCTCGCCCAGGGCCGAGAGGAACAGCACCGGGGTGCGGTCGCCCTCTCGGCGAAGGGTCTCGACGAGCTGGACGCCGTTCATCCGCGGCATCATGCGGTCGACGATCATCACGTCGAACTCGCCGGCGCGGGCGGCGCTGAGGCCCTCCTCGCCGTCGGCGCCGCGCGTGCAGTCGTGGCCGGCTTCAGTAAGGCCACGCGCCATGGCTTCGGCCGCCTCGAGGTCGTCCTCGACGATCAGGATCCGCATCTGATTCCCGCCCCCTGGTGAGTGCTGGAACCTAGCCCGAAACCTTCAGCGGCAGGAAGGCGGTCCGGCCGTTGCGGAACACCCCCACCAGAACGCTCGTGCGGCCGGCCTTCTTGGCCGCGTCGACCACCGCGGCGAGGTCAGCCGCCGACGCCACCGCGCGATCGTTGGCGCGGGTAATGACGTCACCGCGACGCAGGCCCTTCGTGCCGGCGTCCGAGCCCTGGTCGACGCTCTCGACCACCACGCCGCGCACGTCGGCCGGCAGGCTGAGGCGGCTGCGGGCCGCGTCGTCCAGCGCCCCGAGCGACATGCCGAGGACCGGCGCACGGGCGCTGGGCGCCGAGCCCGGCGCGCTGCCGCCACCGGCCCCGCTGTTGTCGTTGGCGGCCAGTTCGCGCTCGGAGGGGCGCACGCCCGAACGGACCTCCACGGTGCGGCGCTTGCCCTCGCGGATGACGTCCAGCTTCAGCACGTCGCCGGCGCGGACACGGGCCACCTGACGGGTGAGGTCGGACGAGCTCTTCACCGCGACCCCGTTCACCGCGACGACCACGTCGCCCACCTGGACACCGGCGCGCGACGACGGACCGCCGGGGCTGATGTCGGAGACGATCGCGCCCTTCTGGTCGCCCAGGCCCTGGGCCTCGGCCATCTCGGACGTGAAGTTCTGGATCGTCGCGCCGATGTAGCCGCGCTCGACCCGGCCGCCGGCGATGAGCTGGCGGGTGACCGTCTCGGCGACCTCCGACGGGATGGCGAACCCGATGCCGACCGAGCCGCCCGACGGCGAGAAGATCGCGGTGTTCACCCCGATCACGCGGCCATAGATGTCGAACGTCGGGCCGCCCGAGTTGCCCCGGTTGATGGGCGCGTCGATCTGGATGTAGTCGACAAAGGTCTCGCCGATGTCGCGGCCATAGGCCGAGACGATGCCAGCCGTGGCGGTGCCGCCGAGGCCGAAGGGGTTGCCAAGGGTGATGACCCAGTCGCCGACCCGCGGCTTGCCGGCGTTTTCGAAGCTGACGAACGGGAACGGGCCGCGCCGGCCCTTGACCCGAAGGACGGCGAGGTCGGTCGCCTCGTCGCGGCCGACGATCTCGGCCTCAAGTTCGGTCTCGTCCTTCAGGACGACCTTGATGCTTTCGGCGTTCTCGACGACGTGGTTGTTGGTGACGATGTAGCCGTCAGCCGAGATGAAGAAGCCCGAGCCGGACGATTGCTGGGTGGGCAGGCGCGGCTGGCCACGCTCGGTGCGGCCGCCCTGGTCGCCGTCGTTGTCATCATCATCGCCGCCGCCGCCGCGCGGGCCGGGCAGCACGAACGGCAGGCCCGGGATCTGGCGGAGCTGGGCCGGATCGACCCGGCTGGTCACGTTGATCGACACCACCGCCGGCGACACGCGGTCGACGATGTCGGCGAACGACATGGGCGCGCCGGGCGGCGGCGCGAAGATGGGGTTGGCCGAGGTCTTGATCACGCCGCCCATCGGCTGCTCGGCGTGGGCCGCCGGGAGGCGCATCCCTGCGCCCGCCACCGCGGCGGCCATGACACCGGCGCCGGCCACGGCGCCCAGGAGGTACCCGTTCTTCTTGGAAGTCATAAGCCTTCGTTTCCCTGCGCGCGAAACCCGCCGTCGATTGGGAGGGATCACGCCCACACAACCTAGGTCGGATGCACTGAAGTGCAACGTCCCTCAAGTTACGTTTAGGTCACCCTGGGTTCCGCTTAACGCCGAGAGTTTGGCGGGAAGTTGTCAGGCCGACTCTTCTTCCGCGAGGCGGCGGACGCGTTCGGCCTCGGCCGGCGTCAACTCGGCCTCCGCCGGACGGCTCCGGAGGCGCATCAGCAGCAGCGCCGCGCCGGCCAGCACCACCAGGAACGGCCCGCCCCACAGCAGCAGGTTGCCCGCCGAAAGCGTCGGGGTCAGCAGCACGAACTCGCCGTAGCGGTCGGTCAGGAACCGCTTGATCTCGGTCTCGCTGCGGCCGGCCTTCACCTGCTCGCGGACGATCCGCCGCAGGTCCTGGGCGAGCTCGGCCTCGCTGTCGTCGATCGACTCGTTCTGGCAGACGAGGCAGCGGACATCCTTGAAGATCTCCCGCGCCCTCGCCTCCTGGGCGGGATCGGGCAGCCGCTCGGCCGGGTCCGACGCGGCGGCGATGCAGGCCACGCCGGCCAGCGCGGCGATCAGGACGCGCCACGTCATGCCTCCGCCTCCCGCCGGCGGCCGACGCCCAGGCGCAGCCGGCGGTCCGATAGCGAGACCAGGCCGCCCAGGGCCATGATCACGGGTCCGACGAAGATCAGGCTGGCCCAGGGGTTCCAGTAGGCGCGGACGAGGTAGGTCCCGCCGTCTCGACGCTCACCGAGCACGAGGTAGATGTGGGATGCGCCGCGATAGCAGAGCCCGACTTCCGAAGTGGTCTGGCCGCCGGCCGTGTAGAGGCGTCGCTGGGGTTCCACCCGACACACGAAGTCGCCGTCGCGCGTCACCGTGATGGCGCCCTGGTCGGCCTCGTAGTTGGGGCCGGACACGGGACGAACCGAGTCGAGCTTCAGCTCATAGGCGCCGACCGCCAGGCGTCCGCCGACCGGCAACGCCTCGGCCGCTTCGACCTTCCAGGTGGTCTCGAACACCGCGCCCAGCACGAAGACGCCCAGGCCGAGGTGCGCCAGGGTCATCCCCCAGGCCCCCCGCGGCAGGCCCACGAGCCGCCGCCACGTCTCGGCGGCGGGGACGCGGAATGCCCGCGTGCGCTCCAGGATCTCGGCCGCGGCGCCGGCCACCAGCCAGGCGCCCATGGCGACACCGAGCGCGCCGAACGCCTTCTTCGGGCTGACGAGGGCGATAGCCGCGAGGCCGCTGGCCGCGGCGATCAGCAGGGCGATCCATAGCCGCTGGAGGACCCCGCGCGCATCACCGCGCTTCCACGCCAGCAGCGGCCCGGCCGGCAGCAGCACCAGCAGGGCCGACATCAGCGGGGTGAAGGTCAGGTTGAAGTACGGCGGCCCCACCGAGATCGCCTCGCCGGTCATGGCCTCGCGGATCAGCGGATAGAGCGTGCCCAGCAGCACCGTGGCCGTGGCGGCGGCCAGCAGGATATTGTTCAGCACCAGCGCGCTCTCGCGACTGATCGGGGCGAACATGCCGCCCTGGCCGAGGCTCGGCGCACGCCAGGCGAACAGGCTGAAGCCGAGGCCGGCGGTGACGCCCAGGATGATCAACAGCAGCACGCCGCGGGTGGGGTCGACCGCAAAGGCGTGGACCGACGTCAGCACGCCAGAGCGCACCAGGAAGGCGCCCAGCATCGAGAAGCTGAAGGCCGCCAGGGCCAGGAAAACCGTCCAGCCCGCCAGGGCTCCGCGCTTCTCGGTGACGATGGCCGAATGCAGCAGGGCCGTGGCCACCAGCCACGGCATGAAGCTGGCGTTCTCCACCGGGTCCCAGAACCACCAGCCGCCCCAGCCGAGTTCGTAGTAGGCCCAGAAGGCCCCCAGGGTGATGCCGACGGTCAGCAGGCTCCAGGCCGCGAGCGCCCAGGGACGCACCCAGCGGGACCAGGCCGCGTCGACGCGGCCCTCGACCAGGGCGGCCACCGCCAGGGAGAAGACCACCGACATGCCGACGTAGCCGGCGTAGAGGAACGGCGGGTGCACCGCCAGCGCCGGGTCCTGCAGCAGCGGGTTCAGCGAACGGCCCTCGACGGGCGGGCTGGCGAGGCGCGCCAGGGGGTTCGAGGCGAACACCGTGTAGGCCAGGAACACCACGCCCAGCAGCCCCTGGGTCGCCACGGTCACCGCTCGCAGTCCCTGCGGCAGGCTCCGGCCAAGGCCGGCGACAGCGGCGCCGAAGCCGGTCAGCGCCAGGCACCACAGCAGCATCGAGCCCTCGTGGCTGCCCCACGTCCCGGCCACGCGGTACAGCAGCGGCTTCTCGGTATGGGAGTTGGCGGCCACGTTGGCGACCGAGAAGTCCGACACGATGAAGGCGTGCATCAGGGCGGCGAAGGCCACGGCCACCGCCAGGAACGCGCCCAGCGCCGCGCCCTCGCCGGCGCCGGCGAGAACGGCCGAACGGCGCGCCCGACCGACGGCCGAAAGGCCGACCTGGGCCACGGAAAGCGCCAGCGCCAGCATCAGCGCGAAGGCGCCGGCCTCTGAGATCATGTGGGGCCGCCAGCCGACTTGGGCGCGCCGTACGCGGGAGGCGGCGCGCCTTCACCCCGCCACTCGCCCTGTTCCTTCAGCGCGTCGGCGACTTCCTTGGGCATGTAGGTCTCGTCGTGCTTGGCCAGCACGCGCTTGGCCTCGAACACGCCGTCGGCGCGGTACGAGCCCTCGGCGACGATCCCCTGCCCTTCGCGGAACAGGTCGGGCAGATCGCCCTGGTAGACCACGCGGTCGGCCGAGATCTTGTCCTGCACCGTGAACTCCACCCGTCCGTCCGGGTGCTTCACCACCGAGCCGGCCGCCACCAGGCCGCCGAGTTGGATCGCCCGCCCGGGCGGCGGCTTGGCCTCGGCCGCCTGCGACGGCGTGTAGAACAGCGAGATCGAGTCGCGCATGCCCCACAGGGTCAGGCCGACCGCCAGGATCACCACCGGCGCGATCACCGCCAGCAGCAGCAGGCGCGTGCGCGCCTTGCGGGACTTGGGAAGAAAACTCATCGCATCGGCTCCGCGCGGGCGGCTTCGTCCAACTGTTGCAGCACCTGGGGCGCGCCGGCGTAGCGCGCCCGGGCGCTGGCGTAGGCGGCGTCGCGTTTGTCGGTCTCGCCCAGGACGGCGTAGGCGCGCACCAGCCGCACCCAGCCCTCGGGATTGTTCGGATCGGCCTCCAGCTTCGCCGCCAGACCCGCGACCATGCCGCGGATCATGGCCTGCTGGCCGGAATCGAAGGCCGGCGCCGGCTGACCGTCCAGCTCGGCCAGCGCCTTCCTGACCACCTCGCGGCGGTCGTCGTCGGCGGGCAGTTCGGCGACCAGAGCCCGCAGGTCGGCCTTGGCCTCCTCCCGCCGCCCGGCCTCGGCCTTGGCGTTGGCCAGGTAGAAGCGTGCGCCGGGATCGCCGGGAGCCATCTCCAGCACCCGCCGGAACACCGCCTGGGCGTCGGCGTCGACCTTGCCGCCGGCCTCCACGATTTCGGCCTCGCCCAGCATCTGCCAGAGATCCACCCGCTGCGGCGCCAGCGTCACGGCGCGGCGCAGCGCCTGCACGGCGGCCACAGGGTTCTGCGCCGCGGCCTCGACCAGGCCCAGGTAACGGAAGCCCTCGACGTCGTTCGGCCGCTCCTTGGTCACCTGGCGCAGGACGGCGGCCAATTGCGGCGGCGTCAGCGTCTGCAGGTCGGCCCGCCGCCAGTCGGCCAGGCGGCGCGCGAAGGGCTGGTCCGCAAAGCCGGGCGCGCCGAGCGAAAGGTAGAGGCCCAGCGCCATGGCCGTCGCCGCCACGGCGGACGCGACGAC
>JBKOYY010000101.1:0-5842 GCA_046725615.1 Pseudomonadota bacterium | reverse complement strand
CATGAACCCGCCGATCGGCCGCGGCTATGACGACGGCCTCGTCGCCGCGGCCGCCATCCTGGCGATGCTGGACCGCAATCCCGGCAAGAAGCTGAGCGACCTCAAGAAGGCGCTGCCGGTGGCCTACACCTCGCTGACCATGAGCCCGCACTGCGCCGACGAGGAGAAGTACGGCGTGGTGGACGACGTGGTGGCCGAATACACCGCCCTGCGCGACGCGGGCGGCACGATCCTGGGCCGGAAGATTGCGGACCTGATCACCGTCAACGGCGTGCGCGTGGCGCTCGAGGACGGGTCGTGGGTGCTGGTCCGCGCCTCTTCCAACAAGCCCGAGATCGTCGTGGTGGTGGAAAGCACCCAGTCGGACGACGACATGCGGCGGCTGTTCCGCGAGGAAGTGAAGCCGCGCCTGGCCAAGCGCCCGCAGATCGGCGCCTACAACCAGGAAATCTGAGCGCGCAGGGGGACGGCGGCGCCGTTCTTGCTGCACTGCGGTAGAATTCGTGCGGCGGCTTCGGTACGAGCCGACGACTGACCTTCAGGAGAGAGCTGAATGCGCGTGGCGATGATCGGGACGGGCTATGTCGGCCTCGTGAGCGGCGCCTGCTTCGCCGACTTCGGCCACACCGTGACCTGCATCGACAAGGACGCGTCCAAGATCGAGCAGCTCAAGGCCGGCGGCATCCCGATCTACGAGCCGGGCCTCGACACCCTCGTGGCCAGCAACGTCAGGGCCGGCCGCCTCTTCTTCGACACCGACGCGCGGCAGGCGATCCGCGAGGCCGACGCGGTGTTCATCGGCGTGGGAACGCCCTCGCGCCGCGGTGACGGCCATGCCGACCTGTCCTACGTCTATGCGGCCGCCGAGGAGATCGCCTCGCTGGTCGACGGCTTCACCGTGGTGGTCACCAAGTCCACCGTGCCGGTCGGCACCGGCGACGAAATCGAGAAGATCTTCAAGCGCGTGCGCCCCGACGCCGACGTCGCCGTGGTCTCCAACCCCGAGTTCCTGCGCGAAGGCGCGGCGATCGAGGACTTCAAGCGCCCCGACCGCGTGGTGGTCGGCACGGAGGAGCCGCGCGCCCAGGAGGTGATGCGCGAGCTGTACCGCCCCCTGTACCTGAACGAGACACCGATCCTGTTCACCAGCCGGCGCACCAGCGAGCTGATCAAGTACGCGGCCAACGCCTTCCTGGCGCTGAAGATCACCTACATCAACGAGATGGCCGACCTCTGCGAGGCGGTTGGCGCCGACGTGCAGCAGGTGGCCCGCGGCATCGGCCTGGACGGCCGGATCGGCGGCAAGTTCCTGAACGCCGGGCCCGGCTATGGCGGCTCGTGCTTCCCGAAGGACACGCTCGCCCTGGTCCGCACCGCCCGCGACGCGGGCGCGCCGGTGGAGCTGGTCGAGACCACGGTGAAGGTCAACGACGAGCGCAAGCGCGCCATGGCCCGCAAGGTGCTGAAGGCGGTGGACGGCGACCTCGACGGCAAGACCGTCGGCATTCTCGGCCTGACCTTCAAGCCCAACACCGACGACATGCGCGACGCCCCCTCGCTGGCGATCATTCCCGCGCTTCAGGATAAGGGCGCCAGGATCCAGGCGTTCGACCCCGAGGGCCACGAGGCCGAAAAGCTGCTCAAGGACGTCGAATTCAAGACCGACCCCTACGCCGTCGCGGAAGGGGCCGACGTGCTGGTGATCATCACCGAATGGGACCAGTTCCGGGCGCTGGACCTGGACCGCATCAAGCTGGTCATGAACAAGCCGGTGCTGGTGGACCTGCGCAACATCTACAAGCCGGCGGACATGCGCGCCCGCGGCTTCGCCTACTCCAGCATCGGCCGCGCCTGACCCTCCTCAATGGCCGCCGCCGCCGGCGGCCATCCGCTTCGGCCGCGGCGCCAGCCAGATGATCGTCGCCGCCAGGGCGAAGATCGCCGCCGTGGCCTGGAACACCTGGTTGGTCGACAGCATCACCGCCTGGGTCTGCACCATGCCCTCGAGCTGGCGCAGGGCCTGGTCATGTGTCAGCCCCTGGGCCGTCAGAGCATCGATCGTCCGGTCCGGCGCCACGAGCTCCCCCGCCAGCAGGCTGCGCTTGCCGTTTGCGGTGTTCTCCCAGACCGTCGTGATGATCGACGTCGCGAACGCGCCCGAGGTCGTCCGCAGGAAATTCTGCAGGCCCGCGGCCGCCGGCACCTCGTGCGGGAGCACCGAGGAGAGCGCGAGGCTGGTGGTGGGGATGAAGAAGAACGGGATGGCGAAGCCCAGGGCGAACTGCGGCGCGGCCACCGCCCAGAACGTCGCGTCGGTATTGTAGAAACCGCGCCAGAGCGCCACGGCCGCCATCCAGAAGACGCCGAACGAGACCAACATCCGCACGTCGTACCGCCCGACCAGCTTGGCCACGATCGGCGACATCACCACCGCCAGCACGCCGTTCAGGCAGCCCGCGTAGCCGGCCCAGGTGGCCGTGTAGCCCATGGAGGTCTGCAGCCAGAGCGGCAGCAGGACCACGCTGCCGAAGAAGGCGCCGAAGACCAGGCTGACGGTCACAACCCCGACGACGAAGCCGCGGTGGCGGAAGACCCGCAGGTCGACGATCGGATTGTCGGACGTGAGCTCCCAGATCACGAAGGCCGCGAAGCCGACGGCGGCGACGACCGAGAGCCCGACGATTAGCGGCGAGGCGAACCAGTCGAGGTTCTTGCCCTCGTCGAACACGATCTGCATCGCCCCGACCCACACGACCAGAAGCGACAGGCCGACGTAGTCCACCGGCACGCGCCGGGTGGCCGTCTCCTGGCCGATCAGCAGGCGGTAGCCGAGGACGCCGATCAGCGCCGCCACCGGGATGTTGATCAGGAAGATCCAGCTCCAATGGAAATTGTCCGAGATCAGGCCGCCGAGGATCGGCCCGGCGATCGGGGCCACGACCGTGGTCATGCTCCAGAGGCCCAGCGCCTGGGGCCCCTTGTCCTTCGGGAAGATGTGCAGCAGCAGGGTCTGGGACATGGGCATGATCGGGCCGCCGAACAGGCCCTGGCCGATCCGGAAAGCCACCAGCAGGCCGAAGCTGGGGGCGAAGCCGCACAGCAGGGAGAAGAGGCCGAAGCCGGCCATGCTGGCGGCGAAGACCTTCACCGGACCGAACCGCTGGGCCAGCCATCCGGTCAGCGGCACGGTGATCGCCTCGGCGACGGCGTAGGAGGTGATGACCCAGGTGCCCTGGCTGGGCGAGACCGCCAGCGAGCCGGCGATATGCGGCACCGAAACGTTGGCGATGGTGGTGTCCAGCACCACCATGAAGTTCGCCAGCCCCAGCATGACCGCGGCCAGGATCAGGGTCGGGCCGGTCAGCCGCGGCGCGTCCGCGACCTGCGCGGAGGTCATCGGATCAGCCTCCGACGTCGATCTTGGCGGTCATCGAGAGGCCGACGCGCAGCGGATGCTCGGCGAGCTCCTTGGGATCGAGCGAGATCCGGATCGGCACCCGCTGAACCACCTTGATCCAGTTGCCGGTGGCGTTCTGGGCCGGGATGACGGCGAACGCCGAGCCCGTGCCACCCGAGAAGCCGACCACCCGGCCGTGGTACTTCACCCCGCCACCGTAGAGGTCGCTGGTCAGGACGACCGGCTGGCCGACTCGCACCTTACGCAGCTGGCCCTCTTTGAAGTTCGCGTCGACATAGGCCTGCTGGATCGGGACCACGGCCATCAGCGGCGCGCCGGGCTGGACCCGCTGGCCGACCTCGATGGTCTTGCGGGTGACGACGCCGTCCACGGGGCTGCGGACGACCGTGCGGGCGAGGTCAAGTTCCGCCTGGGCGAGGCGCGCCCGGGCGGCCACGACCTCGGGATTGCCGGCCACGTCGGCGCCGGCCACCAGCACGCTGGCCGCCTGCTGCTGCTCGCTGGCGGCGGTGGCGTTGGCCTGCGCCTGGGCCAGCGCCGAGCGGGCCGAGGCCAGCTGGGTCTCGGCGGCGGTGAGTTCGTCGCCCGATACCGCGCCGGCGCCGGCGAGACCCTTGCGGCGGGCGTACTCGACCTCGGCGCGGCGCAGCTCGGCCTGGGCGCGGCCGATGTCGGAGACCCGCGCGGCGGCCTGGGCGCCGAGGGCGCGGTCGTTGGCGAAATACTGCCGGACGCGCCGTTCGGTGAGGTCCAGCTCGGCCCGCGCGCGGTCGACCGCGAGCCGGTAGTCGGCGGGGTCGATGGCGACCAGCACATCGCCCTTCCGGACCGACTGGGTCTCGCGCGCCGCGACCGACATGATGGGACCGCTCACCAGGGCCGTCACCTGGGCGGTGCTGGCCTGGACGTAGGCGTCCTCGGTCTCGACCTCGTGCGCCCCGACCAGGGCCCACCAGAGGGCGGCGATCACGCCGCCGGCGACCACCGCCATCGCGAGGATGGCGAACAGCCGCCGGCGGCGCCTGGCGTTGGCCGCGGGCTTGGGGGAGGCGGCCAACTGCGGGGAACCGGCGTCGGCCGGTGTCTCGGGTCCTTGGTCTCGGGCCATGTCGTCGGACTTTCGGGAAGAGATACGGGGTCAGGCGCGGAAGCCGCCGCCCAGGGCGCGCACCAGGGCGGCGTCCAGGGCGAGGCCGCGGGCCTCGAGTTGGGCCACCGCGCGGCGCTGGGCGATCACGGCGTCCTCGGCGGTGAGTAGGGTGAGGTACGAGGTCAGGCCGCCTTCGTAACGGAGCTGGGCGACGCGATACGCCGCCTCCCCCGCATCAAGGCTTTCCCGCGCCGCGGCGAGCCGCGTGTCGAGCGCGCGCCGTCCGGCGACGGCGTCTGCCGTCTGCCGCAGGGCGCCGACCAGGGCGCCGTTGTAGGCCGCCACGGCGCTGTCATAGTCGGCCCGCGCGCCGCGATAGGCGCCGTCCAGCCGCCCGCCGTCGAAGATCGGCAGGTTGAGCGCGACGCCGGCCTGGCCGATGCCGGAGCCTGACCTGGCCAGGTCGTCGAGGCCGAGGGCCTGGACGCCGACGAGGGCGGAGAGGCTCACGTTCGGATAGAAGCCAGCCTTCGCCACGTCGATGCGCCGGGCCGCGGCCTCGGCGCGGAGACGGGCCGCCTGCAGGTCCGGCCGCCGGCCGACGAGCTCGATGGCCAGGGTCTGCGGCAGGCCGAAGCTCGCGCCGGCCGTGGCCTTCGGCGTGGACAGCGAAAGACCGCGGTCCGGTCCGGCGCCGACCAGCGCGGCGATCCGGTTGCGGACCACCGCCAGGTCCTCGTCCAGCGCGGCGAGGTCCTGCCGGGCCTCGGCGGCGGCGGCGCGGGCCTGGGCCGCTTCGCCCCGGTTGGCCGCCCCGCCTGCGACGCGGCGGGACACGAGGTCGGCGGAGGCGTCGCGGTTGCGGAGCGCGGCCACGGCGGCGGCGTGCTCGGCGGTCAGGCGGGCGAAGTCGGCATAGGCGGCGACCAGGCCAGTGGTCAGGACGAGACGCGCCTCGGCCGCGTCCATGCGCGCCGCCTCGGCCTCGGAGGTCGCCGACGCCAGGGCGGCGCGGTTCCGGCCCCAGAGGTCGAGATCGTAGGCGATGTCGAGGCTCGCGCGGCCGGTGTCATGGTAGCCGCGGGGCACGAAGGCCGGCGGAATCCCATTGTTGGAGGACTGCTTGGTCTCGGCCGCCTCGGCGCGGGCGGAAACGCCGGGAAGCGTCGCGCTCCGCGCCTGGCGGGCCTGGGCCTCGGCGGCGCGGACGCGGGCCGCCGCCTCGGCGAGGTCGGGCGCGCCGGCGAGCGCCTCCTCCATCAGCGCGTCGAGCTGAGGGTCCCCATAGACGGTCCACCAGCGGTCGGCCGGCCAGTCGACTACCGGCGCAGCGA
>JBKOYY010000162.1:0-23314 GCA_046725615.1 Pseudomonadota bacterium | reverse complement strand
GCTTCTTGGTCAGCACCTTGAACCCGCCCGCCACGAGCATGACGGCGAGGACCACGAAGGCCGCGAGGAGGAAGAAGTGGCGTCGGATCAAGCTGGAAGGCTCCGTCGCCCGCGGTCACGCAGGCGGTTTACACACAGTTGTCGCGGCTCTTAGGCGGCCAGATACATGTGGTCCAGTGACAGCAGGATGGCTGTGCGTTGCGAGCCTGAAACTTCCCCGCGAAAAGCAAACGGGCGCCCGATGGCCGGGCGCCCGCATGCCTATGCTTGTTGCAGTCTGGCGCCTCAGGCGTCGTAGCCGGGCAGTTCGCGATCCAGTTTCCGCAGGCAGCCGGGCCAGGCGAGCGCGCCGCCGATGCCGCGCGCCACCTGCGAACGGACCTCGGCCTGCGAGGCCTCGGGCGCGATCAGCACGTTCTGGCGGCCGGCGCTCATGGCCTTCACCTGCATCGTGCAGGCCCGCTCCAGGTAGTACATGCCGACCCAGCAGTCCGCCGCGCTCTCCCCGACCGACAGGGTGCCGTGGTTCCGGAGCAGCATCAGCGTCTTGTCGCCGATGTCCGCCACCAGTCGCTCGCGCTCGTCGTGGTTCAGGGCGATGCCCTCGTAGTCATGGTAGGCCAGCCGCGGCAGCACGATGAGGGCATGCTGCGACAGCGGCAGCAGGCCCTCGGCCTGCGCGGCCACCGCAACGCCGTCGTCCGAATGCAGGTGCATCACGTACTTGGCGTCCTCGCGGGCGCCGTGGATCGCCGAGTGGATCGTGAAACCCGCCGGATTGATGAAGTACGGCGTGTCCTGGAGGATGTTGCCGTCGAGGTCGATCTTCACCA
The DNA here is from genome assembly GCA_046725615.1 of Pseudomonadota bacterium. GTDB lineage: Bacteria > Pseudomonadota > Alphaproteobacteria > Caulobacterales > Caulobacteraceae > Phenylobacterium. The sequence goes on along the minus strand of JBKOYY010000162.1, from coordinate 22,481 downwards.
GCGACGAGGCCGTGATCTCCTCGAAGAGCAGGCCGTAGGGGTTGATCAGGAAGTGATGATCCGGCCCCGGGATGCGAGCCGAGATGTGGGTGTAGATCAGGTCGTCCCACCCGTGGAGCGCCACCAGGCGATACAGGGCCGCGAGGTCCACCCGCGCCTTCCATTCCTCGGCGCTCACCTTGCCCTGCAGCGAGGTCACGCCAGCGACAGAACCGTCCGCCATGGGCCGTCTCCCTTTCCTTGTCTCTTTGAGCCGCGAAACTCGCCCCCCGCCGGGCCAGCGTCAAGCGCGGGCCAGCGCCGCGATCCGGTCGGCGGCGGCCTCGAGGTCCGCCGGATCGTCCGGCCGCACGGGGATGACGCCCAGCAGCGGGCGGTCGTGCTTGCGCCGGGACCGGTCGTAGGCGGGGTCGTACCGGAACGCCATGATCGCCTCGGCCAGGGCGGCGAACGCGCCGGCGTCGGCCATGGCGCGCCAGGCCGCCAAGCGCTCGCGGCTCGGCGCCTCGGGCAGGCGGGCGAAGGCGGCCTCCAGCGCCGGGCGATCGGCCACCAGGTCGCTGTAGGCCGTCACGAGGTAGCGCGCCCGGTTGGGGCGCTCGGCCGCGAGTTCGATCCGCGACGCCTCGGCCAGGCGCGACCAGAGCGCCGGCGGGATCATCCGGTCCCCGATCTTGCTCGACTCCGCTTCGGCGATAACGGGACGCGCAGGGTCCAGGGCGTCCAGCGCCGCCAGCAGCCGGCTCTCGAACAGCTTCTGGCTGGGCTGCGGTCGCCCGGCCAGGGCGCCGAACAGCGAGCCCCTGTGTTCCGCCAGCCCTTCGAAATCGAGGGTCTGGAAGCCCCGGTCCGCCAGCTTGCCGAGCAGCTCGGTCTTCCCGGAGCCCGTGTGCCCGTCCAGCAGGATGAAGCGGTGCGGCGCGGCGCCGTCGTACAGCCGGGCGGTGACGTGCCGGCGATAGGTGCGGTAGCCACCGTCCAGCACCGCCGTCCGCCATCCCACCTGCGAAAGGATCAGCGCCATGGCGTTCGACCGCATCCCGCCGCGCCAGCAGTAGACCAGCGGCTTGAAGTCGCCCGGCTTGTCGGCCAGCGCCGTCTCCAGGTGATGCGCCACGTTTCGCGCCACGTGCGCCGCGCCGATCCGCCGGGCCTTGAACCGCGACTCCTGCACGTAGATCGTGCCGACCTCCGCCCGCTCCGCGTTCGTCAGCACCGGCAGGTTCACCGCCCCCGGGATATGGTCCTCGGCGAACTCCCCCGGGCTGCGCACGTCGATCAGCATGTCGAATCGCGCGAGGGCGGCGGCGGAGACATCGTCGGCGCGCTGCAAGCTCATGGCCCTGCTATAGCTGCATTCGACCGCAGAGAGAGCCCATGACCGAGACAATCCGCCTGACATCCCTCGCCCACGGCGGCGGCTGCGGCTGCAAGCTGGCGCCGAAGGCCCTGCGCGAGATCATGGCCCGGATGCCGGCCGCCGCCGCTTTCCCCGACCTCCTGGTCGGCAACGAGACGTCGGACGACGCCGCGGTCTGGCGGCTGAACGACAGCCAGGCGCTGGTCGCCACCACCGACTTCTTCATGCCCGTCGTCGACGACCCGTTCGAGTTCGGGCGCATCGCCGCCACGAACGCGATCTCGGACGTCTACGCCATGGGCGGGACGCCGATCATGGCCCTGGCCATCGTCGGCATGCCGGTGGGCAAGCTCGACTCCGACACCATCGCCCGCATCCTCGAGGGCGGCGCCTCGGTCTGCGCGGCGGCGGGGATCCCGGTGGCGGGCGGCCATTCCATCGACAGCGAGGAGCCGATCTACGGCCTCGTCGCCCTGGGCCTCGTCCATCCGGACCACATCCTGACCAACAAGGGCGGCCGCGAGGGCGACGTCCTGATCCTGACCAAGCCGCTGGGCGTCGGCGTCCTGTCGGCGGCGTTCAAGCAGGGCCGGCTGGACGCGGCGGGCTACGCGGCGCTGATCGCCACCACGACCCAGCTCAACGTCCTGGGCCGCGACCTCGCCGGGATGGCGGGCGTCCACGCCGTCACCGACGTCACCGGCTTCGGCCTCGTCGGCCACGCGCTGGAGATGGCGGTCGGCGGCGGGCTGATGGCCGACCTCCAGCCCGAGGTCCCCACCCTTCCGGGCGTCGAGGATCTCCTGCGCGCCGGCGTGCGGACGGGCGCCTCGGGCCGCAACTGGGACAGCTACGGCGACCGCGTCCTGGCGCCGGCGGACCTGCCCCTCGCCCGGCGCGACCTGCTGACCGATCCGCAGACCAGCGGCGGCCTGCTGATCGCCGCCAATTCCACGGCGGCCGACGCGGTCCTGACCGCCGCCCGCGTGCGCGGCTTCGAGCACGCCGCCATCGTCGGACGTCTCTCGGCCTGCCCGCCCGGGACCGCGCCCGGCGTGCGCCTGCTCTAGCTGGTCCGCACCCGCGCCACGGCGTCGAGCCAGCGGGCGTAGGCGCGTTCGCGCGGGTCGACGTCGAGCTGCGGCTGGAACGCCTCGGTCTTAGGCCGCGCCGCCGCCGCCTCCGCGAGGTCGCGGTAGACGCCCGCGCCGACGCCCGCGAACAGCGCCGCGCCCAGGGCCGTGGTCTCCTGGTAGGTGGCCCGGCAGACGCCCACTCCGGTCAGGTCGGCCAGCCGCTGGCTGAACCAGGGGCTCCTCGACATGCCGCCGTCGATCCGGATCTCCACCTCGCCGTAGAAGGCCTTCGGCGCGTCGGCCCGCATCGCCTCGATCAGGTCCCGCGTCTGCAGGGCGCAGGCGTCGAACGCCGCCCGGGCGATCTCGGGAAGTCCCGCATCCCGGGTCAGGCCGAACAGCGCGCCGCGCGCGCCGGCGTCCCACCAGGGCGCGCCGAGGCCTGTGAAGGCGGGCACCAGCACCACGCCCAGGTCGTCGTTCGCCTCCGCCGCCAGCGCCTCAGCCGCCTGCGGCCCGCCCGGGATGCGCAGCCCCTCGCCCAGCCACTGGATCGCGGCCCCGGCGATGAAGATCGCGCCCTCCAGGGCATAGGTGGCCCGTCCCCCGACCTGCGCCGCCACCGTGGTCAGCAGCCGCGCCCCGGACACCGGAGCCGTCTCGCCGGTGTTGATCAGCATGAAGCAGCCGGTCCCGTAGGTGGCCTTCATCTCGCCCGGCCGGATGCAGCCCTGCCCCATCAGCGCCGCCTGCTGGTCGCCGGCCACGCCGCGGATCGGGACGCTGCGCCCCAGGATCGCCGGGTCCGTCTCGCCGAAGTCCCCGGCGCAGTCCCGCACCTGCGGCAGGATGCCCAGCGGCACGTCCAGCATGGCCGCCATCTCGGCCGACCATTCCCCCTTCCGAAGGTCGTACAGCAGCGTACGCGAGGCGTTGGTGGCGTCGGTGGCGTGGACCCGCCCGCCGGTCAGCTTCCAGATCACCCAGGCGTCGATCGTCCCCGCCAGCAACTCGCCCGCCTCGGCCGCCGCCCGCGCGCCGGGCACGTTGTCCAGCAGCCAGGCCAGCTTCGTGCCCGAGAAGTAGGGATCGAGCAGCAGGCCCGTCAGCTCGGTCACCCGCGGCTCGCGCCCGGCCGCCCGCAGCCGCGCGCACAGCGGCTCCGTGCGCCGGTCCTGCCAGACGATCGCCCTGTGGACCGGCCGCCCCGTGGCGCGCTCCCACAGCACCACGGTCTCGCGCTGATTGGTGACGCCGATGGCGGTGACGTCGGCCAGGTCGCGGCCCGCCTTGGCCACCGCCTCCTTAAGCACCGCCGCCGAGGCCTCGAAGATCTCGTCGGCGTCGTGCTCGACCCAGCCGTCCTGCGGATAGTGCTGCGCCAGCGGCCGTCCCGCCTCCGCGAGCGCGGTCCCCGCGGCGTCGAACAGGATCGCCCGCGTCGACGTCGTGCCCTGGTCCAGAGCGAGCAGCAGCGGTGCGGCCATGGCGACGATTCCTCCCGTTCGGACCCATCCTTAAGCATGTCTTCACGCCCAAGGCCCAGAGTCCGCTACAGCCGTGTTCGTACTGTAGAAATGGGAGTCCGGCTTGAGCCTCGCGATGAGCAGCGAAAGTCTGCTCGATCTCGCCAAGAGCCGCCAGCCGGCGGACCGCGAACGCCTCCTCCTGGGGATCGCGGATCTTTGCGACGCGCCGCACGTCGGGGCCGCGATGAAGTCCCCGTCGATCCAGGGGCTGCTCTCCTCCATCTTCATGAGCCTGGTGGTCGAGGCCGAGCGCGATATCCGCCATCGCCTCTCCCAGAAGCTCGCCGCCGCCGACTGGGCGCCGAACGCCCTGGTCAACGTCCTCGCCCTCGACGACATCGAGATTGCCAGGCCGATCATCTCGCAGAGCCCGGTGCTCCGCGACCTCGACCTCGTCCGCCTGCTGGTCGAGGCCACGATCGAGCATCAGATCGAGGTCGCCCGCCGCCCGAACCTGTCGAGCACCGTCGTGTCGGCGATCCTGGAGCAGGCCGAACCCGCCGTGCTCACCGCCCTCGCCGGCAACACCTCCGCCGAGCTCTCGGCCCGCGACATGGAGGAGCTGGTCGAGGCCTCGCGGCAGATCGCGGCCCTCCGCACACCGCTCTCCCAGCACCCCAAGCTGACGGGACAGCTCGCCAAGCGCCTCTACCTGTGGGTGGGCCTGGCGCTGCGCCAGGGGCTGGCCGACCGCTTCCGCCTGGACGTCGCCATTCTGGACGAGGCCCTCGCCGCCTCGCTGAACGAAGCCCACGCCGGCATCGCCCACCTCAACTCCGAGGCCCTGCCCCGGACGACGCGGGAGGGCGAGCGCGAGGCGATGGAGCGGCGGCTGATCGACAAGCTGCACGCCGCAGGCCAGCTCCGCCCCGGCTACCTCATCCGCGCACTGCGCGAGGGCCGTCTCGGACTGTTCGCGGGCGCGCTCGCCGTCCTCGGCCGATTCGACACCGCGCAGGTGCGGGCGACGCTGGACTCCGACCGTCCCGAGCTGCTGGCCCTGGCCTGCGCCGCCGTGGGCATCGACCGCAGCGTCTTCCCCGACATCCTGGCAATGACCCGCAAGCTCAACAACGGCCGACCCGGCGGCGGCGCCGAGGGCGCGCGCAAGGCGTCGGTGGCGTTCGCGCCCGTCTCGCCCGAGGTCGCGGGGGCCGCCTTCCGCCAGGCCGCCCGGGCGCTATCCGCCGTTTGACAGACCGCAAAGCTTCGGCCCCTCTACCGGCCGATGAAAAAGTCCGCCTTCGTCACCCGACTCACCTTCGTCGCGTCCAGCCGCCCCGAGGCTCAGGAGGCGCGTGAGAAGCTCGTCTCGCGTTACGGCGACGCCGGGATCGACAACGCCCAGGTGATCGTCGCCCTGGGCGGCGACGGCTTCATGCTGGAGACGGTCCACGCCCTGATGCACTCGGGAAAGCCGATCTACGGCATGAACAAGGGCTCGGTCGGCTTCCTCATGAACGAGTTCGCCGACGACGACCTGCTGGGGCGGATCAACGCCGCCGAGGGCGCGGTCATCCACCCCCTGCGGATGCAGGCCGTGGACGTGAACGGCGAGACCCACGAGGCGATCGCCTTCAACGAGGTCAGCCTGCTGCGCACCACGCGCCAGGCGGCGAAGCTGCGGATCTCGGTGGACGGCAAGGTGCGCCTGCCCGAACTGATCTGCGACGGGGCCCTGATCTCCACCCCGATGGGGTCGACCGCCTACAACCTCTCGGCGCACGGCCCGATCATCCCGATGGATTCGCAGATCCTGGCGCTGACGCCGATCAGCGCCTTCCGGCCCCGGCGCTGGCGCGGCGCCCTGCTGTCGCACACCGCGCGAATCCGGCTGGAGGTGCTGGAGGGCGCCAAGCGTCCCGTCAGCGCCACGGCCGACAACTACGAGGCCCAGCACGTCATGGAAGTCTACATCGCCGAGGACCGCGACGTGCAGGTCTGCATGCTGTTCGACGCCGGGCGCAGCCTGGGCGAACGGGTGCTCACCGAGCAGTTTTCGGTGTGATCCTGCGTCGCATAACAGGCTCGACCATCATCGCTTATTAACGGGTTCACCCTACCGTTGTGGTGATCGTTCGGGAGAGTCACGTGAGCGAACACAAGCCCGGCCAGATGTTCCCAGCCCCCAACGCCCTTCGGCTGAAGGTGGGCGGTGGCCGTCTGGGCGCCATCGACCCGGCCGCGATCGCCAAGGCCGAGGCGGCGCTGAAGAGCCTGTCGGGCAACTTCACCCAGTGGCTGAACGACGAGATCACCAAGCTCGAGGGCGCGCGCCACACGGTCCGCGGCGAAGGCGCCACGCCCGAGAACATGGAAAGCCTGTACCTGCGCGCCCACGACCTGAAGGGCCTGGGCGCCACCTACGGCTTCCCGCTGATCACCCGCATCGCCGGCCTGCTGTGCCGGCTGATCGACGACAAGGCCAAGCGCCTGCAGGCGCCGATGGCGCTGATCGACGCCCATATCGACGCGATCAAGGCCGCCGCCCGCGACGAGATCAAGACCGAGGACCACCCGGTCGGCCAAGCGCTCGTGCGCGAACTGGAAGGCCAGATCGCAGCCTTCGGCGCCTGATCCGTTTCGGCGCCTGATCCGTTTCGGCGCCTGACTGGGCCTCAGCCCCCGATCCGCTCCATCGGCTCGGCCACCACGCCGTAGCCGGCGTCCGGCGGCAGCACCAGCACCGCGCCTTCCGGCCGACGCTCCACCTGCGGCAGCACCGTGACCAGCGTCCGCGACTGCGCCCGGACGACGCAATCCTCGGCGTTCTGCGCCTCGGCCAGCAGCTGCACGTTCATGCGCGTCGGGAAGATCACCGTCCGCTCCCCGGCCTCCGCCAGGCGCAGGATCTCCTGCGGGGCGATCCATTCCGCGTCCACGGTCTCGCGCCCGTCGCAGGCCGCGACCTGATCGGCGGGAGCCCGGACCGCGTAGAACCAGGTGTCGAAGCGCTTCGGCATCATCGTCGGGGTGATCCAGCGGGCGAACACCGACAGGGCGTCCAGGCGCAGGCGCACCCCCAGTTCACGGACCACGTCCAGGAAGTGAACCTCGCCCCGATCCACCGCCTCGCGCACGGCCGGATCGCAGGCGGCGGCGAAATGGGCCCCGTCGTGATGTTCGGCGAGCAGGATCCCGGCCTCCTCGAAAGCCTCGCGGATCGCTCCGATGCGCAGGGTGCGCTGGACGTCGTCGAAGGCGTGCCAGCCGACGGTGTGCTCGGCCCAGGCCGGGTCGGTGTCGCCGGCGTGGGTCTTGCCGCCCGGGAACACCAGGGCGCCGGAAGCGAAGTCGATCTGGTGGTGCCGCTTGACCATCAGCACCTGGAATTCGGGCTGGTCGCGCAGCAGCAGGATGGTGGCGGCCGGTTTCGGCTCGGCGGGCCCCTTGTCCGGGGTTTTGGGCGTTTCCATAGGGGCAGCTTGGAACCCGCCCCCTAGGGAAGGCAAGCGTCAGGCGCTCTCGGCCAGGGGCCGGGCGTCGTTGGCGACCCGGTCCATCCGGTCCAGCAGGTAGTCCACGTCTTCGCGCGAGGCGGCGGCCGGCTGGGTCAGGAAGCGTTGCAGCATCCGCTCCTGGAACCGCTCCTGGTCCTTCGGCCCGCCGTCGAACTCCATGGAGTGGAAGGTGTCGACCGCCGCGCGGAAGGCCGGGAACAGGCGCGCCGGCAGCCCTGCCCGCTCGTAGATGGCGCGCAGGCCCAGCGGACCCGCGTCGTGGATCATCAGCCAGGTCCGATGGTGCGGGACGCCCGCCAGTTCGGCGACGCCCCACTCGAAGAAGGTCATATGGCCGTGCGCCAGGGCGCGCAGCAGCAGCGAGGCGGTCAGCCGCCGCTCCAGGTGCAGGTGGGCGACGAGCCCCTTCACATCGGCTGTGCGCCCCGCCTGGTCCACGAGGTCGACCGTGGCGCGTTCCGCAGAGCCGGTGGCGACCTCCAGCGCGATCTCGGCCGAGACCCCGTGGTGGCTCACCAGATGGTCGCGGACACTCTCGCTGACCAGTCGCACCAGCCGCTCGGTCACCGACAGCGGCAGGGCTTGGCGATAGGCCATGGCGGCCAGCACCTGCTCCGAGGCCTCGAACCGCTCGACGAGCTGCTCCAGGGCGTCGTCCGAGAAATCGGCGCCCGGATTGGCGCAGGCGACGGCCACCGCGCGCTCGGCGCCGTAGTCGGCGAGGCTTTCCGTCACGGCGCGTGACAGTGTCGGGCGCTTGGCGATCGCGATTTGCCGCACGGGGCCGCCAAGGCGGACGATCTCGGCCAGGTCGGCGTCCGTGAAGGCCGGCGAGAACGCCAGGATCGGCAGGCAGATCGACTCCACGTCCCGCGCCAGCCGCACCGCCACATCGCGCGGCACGATGGGCGAGGCGCGCAGGGTCTCGGCGATCGCCTTCCGCACCAGCTCGGCGGCGTCGGCGGCCATCACCCGCAGGATGTCCGCCGCCAGTTCGCGGTCCTCGTCCGACAAGGGGGAGCGGCTCATGCTGGCGCAGAGCTTCCGCGCGGCCAGGGCGCGCTCGTCTGGCGTCGCTCCCTTCACCAGCGTGCGGATGTCGCCATCCGTCAGCGCTGACCGCGTTGTCGTCATCGCCCCTCTCGCCCCATCCGGATCAGCTCCGGAGTCCCGCGATTCGAGATTGGCGCGCGTAAGCTTAACCATTCGTTGCCGGCCGAATCTGTGGATTAAGGATCTCGCGTAACCGGCCGCGAACGCGCGCCCCGTACGGTTCTCTTCCCAGCCTGCGGAAGGACCGCGCCTTGGCCGCCAGACAGCCCACCGATCCGACCCTAGCCGCCTCCGTGGCGGAACAGGGGATGAAGGCCCAGGCCGCCCTGTTGCCCTATGCGCTGATCGCCTTCGGCATATGCCTGCCGGTGTTCGTCTGGGCTGCCAGCCATGCGGCCAACGCCGCCTGGATGAGCGCCTGTTTCGCGGGCTTCGCCATCGGCTGGGGCTGCTTCTACGGCGCGGTCAATTGGTTAAGGACGCCGGCTGCGACCGATCCTCGCAGCCGGGCGCGGATGCAGATCCTCGCCGGCCTGATCTGGGCCGCGGTGATCGCCCAGCTCGCCGTGTTCGCCCACTTCGCCGGCCCTGCGCGCGAGACGCTGCTGCTCCTGACCCTCGGCGCCGCGATGATCTGTGTGGTCTTCACCGCCACCTGGCTGCCGAGCCTGCTGGTCGTGGCCCCGGCGGCCTTCGCCGGGCCGTTGATCGCCCTGTTCCTGCACCCGGAGGACGCGGCGGCGGCGCGCCTCGGCCTGGCGGCGACCGCGCTCTCTCTGGCGCTGGCCTTGCTGGTGAACCGGATCCTGCGCGCCCAGTACGGTCTCGCCGCCGAACGGGAGACCCTGATGGCCGAACGCTCGGCCCAGGCCGAGGCGGCCCGTCGCCTGGCCCGCTCCAAGTCCGACCTCGTGTCGACCCTCTCCGACGAGATCCGCAACGGTCTGACCGGCGTCGCGCACATGCTGGCCTCGACCGCCAGCCAGGGCCGCGCCCCGCCCTCCCGCCAGCAGGTGTCGGCTGCGCTCGATGCGGTGAACGACCTGCTTGCCGTGCTGGAGACGACCGTGGACGCCGAGAACGCCGAGTCCGGCCGCCTCACGGTCGAGCCGCGGGCCATTGACCTGCCGGCGCTCGTCCGCACGGTCGTGGCCGCCCACCGGGCCGCGGCCGCCGCCAAGGGGCTGGAGCTCGTGACGCAGGTGGACGAGGCGCTTGCCGCCGGACCGGGCGCCGCCGTGGCCGATCCCGCGCGCACACGCCAGCTCCTGACCGCCCTCGTCGGCAACGCCGTGAAGTTCACCGTCCGGGGCCGGGTCGAGATCCGCGTCAGCCGGGCCTCGCCACGTCGCATCGCGGTGTCGGTGGCCGACACCGGGCCCGGCCTGTCCGAGGATGAACTGGCCGCCGCCCTGCAGCCCTTCCAGCGGATCGCGCGCACCAGCGCCGGCAGTCCGGGCGCGGGGCTCGGCCTGCCCCTCGCGCACCAGCTGGCCCGCCTGATGGACGGCGAGCTGCGCGCCGAGAGCGCCCCGAACGTGGGAAGCTGCTTCACGCTGGAGCTGCCGTTCGATCCGGCGGCGGCCTTGGCCAGGCCCGTCGCGCCGGCGCCCGAGCCGGTGGCCCGGCGACTGCGGATTCTCACGGTCGAGCCCGATGCGCTCTCCGCCGCCATGCTGCGCGCCTGCCTGGAGCAGCTCGGCCACCAGGTCGTGCACGCCGCCGACAGCCGCCGCGCCGTCGAGCTGGCGCGCATCTGCGACCTGGACCTCGTGGTCTGCGGCGACGCCCCGGTGATCGGCCAGGTGCGGGCCCTGGCCGGGGAGGCCGCCCGCACCCCTGTGCTCGCGCTCACCCACGGCGAGGCCGACGAGACCGAGGCCGCCCTGGCGGCCGGCGCCGACGCCCTCCTCCGCCGACCGGTCGCCGTTCCCGCCGCCGCGCGGGCCATCGCCGAGGCCCTGGCCGCACGACGTCCCGCCAACGACCGCGCGGTGGCATAGGCGCCGTTCCGTCACCTGCTCTAACCTAGCGCGCATAATAAGGGAGCGAGCGCGTGCTGCTGCAGGGTCTGAAGGTCGTCGATTTCTCCGCCTACATCGCCGGTCCGGGGGCGGCCGGCATCATGGCCGACTGGGGCGCCGACGTGATCAAGGTCGAGCGTCCGGGTGGCGACAACATGCGTCACATCTTCGCCGACCTCGCCAACGACCTCGGCTCGAACCCCACCTTCGACCTCGACAACCGCGGCAAGCGCGGCGCCGTGCTCGACATCACCCAGCCCGCGGGCCGGGAGGCGCTCGCCCGCCTCGCCGCCCAGGCCGACGTGTTCCTGACCAATGTGCGCCCCGCCTCGCTCCGCAAGTACGGTCTCGACGACCAGACCCTGCGGGCCGCCAACCCGCGCCTCGTCTATGCGGTGATCACCGGCTACGGCCTCGAGGGCCCGGAGGCGCACCTCCCCGGCTTCGACGTCACCGCCTTCTGGGCCCGCGCCGGCGTCTCGTACATGACCGCGCCCAAGGGATCCGAACCCTTCCTCCGCAGCTCGGGCATCGGCGACCACACCACCTCGCTCGCCACGGTCTCGGCGATCCTGGCCGCCCTCTACGAGCGTGAGCGGACCGGCGAAGGGCGCCTGGTGCAGACCTCGCTGCTGGCCTCCGGCATCTACCTCATCGGCTCGGACCTCGCCGTCCAGCTCAAGCTGGGCCGGCTGGCCTCCATCCGCTCGCGGGACAACCCGATCAACGCCATCGCGAACTACTTCCAGAGCTCGGACGGCCGCTGGTTCGTGCACAATCCGCGCGGCTCTGGCGGCGGCTGGGAGAAGTTCTGCGAAGCGGCCGGCCGGCCCGATCTCGTCACCGACGAGCGCTTCGCCACCGGCAAGGCTCGCCGCCAGAACGCCCGCGAGCTCTCCGCAGAGCTCGACGCGGCCTTCGGCGCCCTGCCGATGGACGAGATCGCCCGCCGCCTCGACGCCGCCGATCTCGTGTGGGCGCCGATGCAGACGCCGGCCGACGTCGCCGCAGACCCGCAGGCCGCCGCAGCGGGCGCTTTCGTCGAAGTCGAGGACGGCCAGGGCGGTACGTACCGCTCGCCCGCCGCGCCGGCCCGGTTCCCCGGGGCGGACGTCGACCGCCTGCCCCGCGCGCCGCGTCTCGGCGAGCACACGCGCGAGGTCCTGGCCCAGCTCGGCTACGGCGAAGCCGAGATCGACGCCATGTTCGAAAGCGGCGCGGCGGCCTAGAGCCTTTCCCGTTCAGACGGAATCGTTTGAACGGGATAAAAAGGCTCTAAATCAAGAGTTTGAGCGCGTTCGCTCGCAAAACCGGTTTCCACTTTTGCGGAACGCGCTCTAGCCACCAGGGGCTGGCCGGTCAGCTTTCGCGGCTGTCCGACAGCATCTTGAGCATCTCGCTGGTGAACAGCGAACCGGCCAGCCGGCTGCCCACGCCGGCCTGGTCGGCCGGCTGCGCGCCCTTGAGGATCATCGCCACCAGCGCGTCCTGCTCCCGCTCGCGCGAGGTGCGGCGGGCCGAGGCGTACTGGATGAAGCCGCCGTCCTCGGGGTCGGCGACCTCGCGGGGCGAAACGGCCTGCTGGCTGCCGCCCGTCCGGGTCAGGTTGGCGTAGACCTCGCCGACGGTGGCGGCCCGGCCGTTGCGATAGAAGATCGAGCGGTTGGCCCGGGCGGCGTCCGGGAACATCGAGGCGGCTTCGGCGCCCGGCTGGGCCTCCGCCGCCTTGATCAGCTTCGCCGAGCCCTGCGGCCCCAGGAAGTGCGCGACATAGAGCTCGCCCGCCGTCGGGTCGCGCCCGACGCGGCCCTTCAGGTAGGCGGCGTTCTGGGCCGTCAGCTCGCCGGCCATCACGGAGGCGGCGTGAGGATCGAGCCGCAGGTCCATGACCGCACGCCGCGCCTCGTCGCCCTCCACCCGGTAACGACCGTCCGAGCCCTTGGTGATGAGGTCGGCGTAGCGCGCGTAGCCGTGCTTGGCGCCGTGCTGCTTCAGGGTGGCGAGCCAGGTCTGGCCCACGAACTGGAACAGGCCGGCCGCCGACGAGCTCGACGCCTGGGCGCGGGGGTTGAAGCTGCTCTCGCGCCCCGCGGTCTTCATCAGGAATCCGAAATCGACGCCCGTCGCCTTGGAGGCGCGCTCGATCGCAGCTTCGACGATGCCCCGGATTCCCTGGACGGCCATGAGGCAGGAGTCGGCGATCATGGTTAACACCCGGCTAACCCTGCCGGGAACCGCGCCGCAAAGCCTGCGACCTTTCGCCATTTTACTGCTGTAATTGCCGCGCGGACTACAGGCGTAATCCTCTCAAGGACAACGCCATGATATCTCGTACCTACAGTCTTTATGACAGCGTCCCGCACGGCCGGCGGATGTCCCCCACGACGACCCTCGTCGTCGCCGTCTCCCTCGGCGCGCACGCCCTCGTGGCCGCCTACCTCGCCCTGATGCAGTTCGCCCCGCCCGCCCCGGAGCCGGTCGTGGAAACACCCCCGATGGTCGTGGAGACCTGGACACCGCCCAAGCCGCCGCCGCCGCCGAAGACCCCGCCCAGGACCACCGCCACCCCGCGGCCGCCGACCACGACCGACACCATGCCGACCGTCCCGCCCCTGCCGCTGCCGCCCATCGTGGATCCGCCGCCGTCGCCCGGCCCGGCGCTCGCCGACCCGCCGCCCCTGTCGCCCCCGCAACCGCCGCGCACGCCCGACATCGGCAACCCCACCTGGCTCCGGAAGCCGGGGGCCGAAGAGCTGGCGCGCTTCTACCCGGACCGCGCCGCTCGCCTGAACCAGGAAGGTCGTGCGGTGATCTCCTGCGAAGTGACCGACGCTGGCGCGGTCACCGCCTGCGCCGTCCAGTCCGAGACCCCCGACGACTTCGGCTTCGGCGCCGCCGCGCTCCGGCTCTCGAGGTACTTCCGGATGAGTCCGCGCACCGTCGACGGCCAGCCGGTGGGCGGCGCCAGGGTCTCGATCCCCATCGCCTTCCGCCTGCCGAATTAGGCCGCGGGTGGGCCTGCCCTAGTAGCTCTTGGGCAGGCCCAGCACCCGCTCTGCGATGTAGTTGAGGATCATCTCGCGGCTGACCGGCGCGATGCGGGCGATCATCGCCTCGCGGAAGTAGCGCTCGACGTCGAACTCCTTGGCGTAGCCCATGCCCCCATGCGCCAGGACCGCCGCCTCGCAGGCGTTGAAGCCGGCCTCGCCGCCGAGGTACTTGGCCGCGTTCGCCTCGGCCCCGCACTCGCGGCCGGCGTCGAAGAGGGCGGCGGCCTTGAACGCCATCAGGTTCGCCGCCTCCAGTTCGGCCCAGGCCCTGGCCAGCGGGTGGGCCACGCCCTGGTTCTGGCCGATCGGGCGGCCAAAGACGACCCGCTCCTTCGCATAGCCCGCCGCCCGCTTGAGGGCCGCCCGGCCGAGACCGACCGCCTCGGCGCCGATGAGCACGCGTTCGGGATTCAGGCCTTCCAGCAGGTAGTAGAAGCCCCGGCCTTCCTCCCCGATCAGATGCTCCGCGGGGATGTGCAGGTCGTCGATGAAGACCGCATTGGACTCGACGGCCTTGCGGCCCATCTTCGGGATCGGCGTGGCCTGGATCCGCGTGCGGTCGAAGTCCGTGTAGAACAGCGACAGCCCCTCGGTCGGCCGCTTGACCTCCTCCTTGGGCGTGGTCCGGGCGATGAGCAGGATTTTGGTCGCGCGCTGGGCGTTGGTCGTCCACATTTTCCGCCCCCGGACGACGTAGCCGTCGTTGGTACGCACGGCGCGGGTCGAGAGGCTGGTGGTGTCGAGCCCGGCGTCGGGCTCGGTGACGGCGAAGCAGGTCCGGTCCTGGCCCGAGATGATCCGCGGGATCGACGCCCGGCGCAGAGCCCCGCTCCCGAACTTCGCCACCGGCATCAGGCCGAAGATGTTGAGGTGGATGGCGCTGGCGCCGGAGAAGCCGGCCCCGCTTTCGGCCACCGCCTGCATCACGATCGCTGCCTCGGTCAGGCCCAGCCCCGCGCCGCCCAGCTCGGTCGGCATCGCCACGCCCAGCCACCCGGCGTCCGCCATCGCGGAGACGAAGGCTTCGGGGAAGACGCCGGACTCGTCCGTCTGTCGCCAGTAGGCGGCGTCGAAGCCCTCGCACAGGCGCGCCACGGCGTCCCGGATCGCCTGCTGCTCGTCGCTCAGCCAGAAGCCGCCCATCCTACCCTCCAGTGAACCGCCCGGGATCGAAGCCTGCCGCGAGCGGCCCGAGGTCGCCGCCGGTCGCATGAGCGGCCACAAGGCGACCAACCAGCGGCGCCAGCAGCCAGCCGTTCCGTCGGGCCCCGGCGGCCAGGATCACGCCGGGCGCCTGGCCCGCGCCCACCATCGGCAGGCCATCGGGTGTGGCCGCGCGGACGCCCGCGGACGCCTCGGCCGGCGCATCGACGAGACGCGGAAACAGGCGCAGTCCCGCCGAAAGCAGCGCCTGGGTCTTGCCAGGATCGACGGTGGTGTCGGCTACGCCCGCCTCCATGGTCGCTCCGAACGCAATGGCCGCGCCCGGCGCCGCATAGATCCCCTTGCTCCGCACCACCGCGCCCGCGGCCGAGGCCTGCAGGCGCACGATATGCCCCTTAATCGGCGCCAGGTGCGACAGTTCTGGAGCCACGGCGGCCAACTCCCCGTCCGCGCCGGTAGCCACCACCAGCAGGTCCGCGTCGCCCCGGTCGGCCGCCGTTCGCCGTTCGAAGACGACCCCCGCCGCCCGTGCGGCGGCCGCCATGGCCGCCAGCGCCGCCGGCGCATCCACCCGCCAGTCCTCGCGGGTGAGCAACGCCCGGTCGAAGTCGTCGGACAGGCCGGGGGCGAGCTCGCGCGCCGCCGGCCCCCCGATCTCCGTCGGCCATTCATGAAGCCCGCGGAAGCGCGCCGCCAACCCGTCCAGCCACCCGTCCTCGCCCACCGCCAGAGCGCCCGACCGGTCCAGCGCTATCCCGGCCCGCTGGGCGAAACCAGGCCACAGGTCCCGGGCCTGCATCAGGAGGTCAAAGTGGGGAGTGGCGCTGTCATCGAGGATGGCCTCGAAGACCGGGGCGATCATCCCGGCCGCCACGCTGGAGGCGTTCGGCCCGCCAGGGTCGCAGACCGTCACCCGGCAACCGGCGTCCACCAGCGCCAGGGCGCTCGCAAGGCCGAAGACCCCTGCGCCGGCGACGATGACTCGGGGCCCGCTGCTCATGCGCCTAACGACCCGGCCCGGCCGCGAAAATCAAGACCGGAACCTGCACGCCCGGCGGGGGTTCATAGCGCCGACCTCACCCTTACCCAGGAGACTCCCATGGCCAGCGCCACCCCCGGCTCCGCCAAGCCTTCCGCCTCGAAGGACCCCGGCCTGACGAAGGACGGCCGCGCCCGGATGACCGTCGAGGACGGCGTCACCCTGCTCATGCGCGACCACCGAGCCGTCGAGGACCTGTTCAAGGCCTACGAGGCGGCCAAGTCCGACGAACGCCGTAAGGTCGAGATCTTCCGCCAGATCGCCATGGAGCTGAAGGTGCACATGCAGCTCGAGGAGGAGATCTTCTATCCGGCCTCCCGCGAGTTCGTGGACGAACAGGACACGGTGAACGAGGCCGAGGTTGAGCATGCGGCGGCGAAGGACCTCATATCCCAGCTCGAGGGCATGGCTCCGACGGACGCCTACTACGACGCCAAGGTGAAGGTCCTCCAGGAGATGATCGACCATCACGTCGAGGAGGAGGAGTCCGAGTACTTTCCGGAAGTCCGCCGCTCGGACATGGACCTGAAGGCGGTCGGCGATCAGATGAGCGCCCGCAAGGAAGAGCTCACCGCTCCGCCTCCGAAGGCGCCTCGTCCCCACTGACACGATGGCAGAAGCCCTCGACCCGGCCATCCCGGACGACATCGAGCGGCTGGCCCAGGAGGTTCTCCGGCGAGCGTGCGATCGCGAGCTCCTGCTCGCGACCGCGGAGAGCTGCACGGGGGGCCTCCTGGCGTCCCAGCTCACCGATATTCCCGGCCGCAGCCACGCGTTCGAGCGGGGATTCGTCACCTATTCCAACGACGCCAAGCACGAGTTGATCGGCGTCTCCCGCAGAGTTCTGGACGAGGACGGGCCGGTTTCCGAACCCGCCGCCCGCGCCATGGCCGACGGCGCTCTGGCGGCCTCGCGCGCCGACGTCGCCATCTCCATCACCGGCTTCACGGAGGAAGCTCCGGATCAGCCCGCCGGCCTGGTGCATTTCGCCTGCGCGCGGCGTGGAGGCCCCACGGTCCACCGGGTCGAGCGCTTCGGGGACGTAGGCCGCGCCGAGGTCAGGCTGTCGGCCCTGCGCACGGCCCTGACACTTCTGAACACGGCGCTGGACGATCTGGCCCGCGCCACCTGATCGCGGCGCACGCCCGCCTGACGTGTCACCGGCGCGAAACATTCCGCAATCGACACGCACGCCTCAATCTGTAGAAGAAACGGTATGCCTTGGGGAGGGCGCACCCGTTGATTCGTGATGTCGTGGTCTGGCTGTCGCAGCTGGGCAAGGGACCTGGGGAATACGACCCCTCGTGGAGCGAACAGCTCGCCAGCTCGCTGAATTTCTGGGGCCTGCTGGAAGGCACCCACGTGCTGACGCTGATGCTGTTCGCGGGGACCATCTTCCTGGTCGACCTGCGACTGTTGGGCGTCGCGTTCCGGCGGACGCCAGTGTCGGTCATCAGCGACCGCGTGCTGCCGCTCACCGTCTTCGGCTTTGCGCTGATGATCGTGACCGGGGTCGCATTATTCTACGCCAAGCCATTGCTTTATTACCATAATCTCTGGTTTCGCCTAAAGTTGATCTTTCTCGCGGTGGCAGCGATCAACATCCTCGTCTTCCACTTCCGGGTTCAGCGGAACCGCGACGCCTGGGACGTCGCGCCCCGCACGCCGCCCGCAGTGAAGGCCTCGGCCCTCGTCTCCATCTGCGCCTGGATCCTCGTGATCACCTTCGGGCGCTTCATCGCCTACGACTGGTTCGAGTGCGGCAAGCCCCTGCCCCATTGGGCCAACGTCGCCCAGGCGTGCGCAACCTCGGAACGCGGCGCGATCGACCTCGGGGAGGACGTCCAATGACCATGGCGCCGCAGGACATCTTCCCCGCGCTCGCCGAGTGGGTCGCCAACCTCGACGACGTCTGGCCGGGCGCGGCGATCAAGCCGTACTTCGCCCAATGGGAAGTCGGCCACATCCTGTCGCTGGCCCTCCTGGGCGGCGCCAGCATCCTGCTGAACCTGCGCCTGATCGGCTATGGCCTGACGGACGAACCGCCGTCCGAGGTGTATCGGGGCACCCGGACGTGGATGCACGTCGGCGTCATCGGCGTGATGCTGACCGGCCTGCTGATCGGCGCGTCGAACGCCGAGCGGCTCTACACGTCCGAGGCCTTCACCGCGAAGATGCTCGGTCTCGCTGCGGCGCTGGTGCTGACCTACGGCGTCAGCATGCCCGTCGCTCGGGCTGACGGCCGCAGCGGGGCGCTCTCCCGCACGGCCGGCGTGGCGGGCCTGCTGCTCTGGGCGGCGTCGTTGTGGGTGTTCGGGGTCGCCAAGCTGATCAACCCGGGCCTCTGGCACGTGATCTTCGCGGGCGGCCTGATCGTCCTTTTCGTCACCCGCGGACTCACCCGGATCGTCTACCTGGCGGGCGCCCTCGCCCTGATCGTGGCGCAGTACGTGACCACCCACCTCGTCATCAGCCCCGATGATTTCGCCCGCCTCGACCCTGCCAACAAGGGCTTCGCCTGGGCGTTCACCGCGTGGATCCTCGGCGCCATGGCGGCCCAGGTCATCTCCGGCGGGCGGAGCGGCGAAAGCGGTCCGTTCACCAAGGCCCTTGCCTACGCCGCCATCCTGGTCTGGATCACGACCGCGGCGGCGGGACGATGGATCGCCTTCGCCTGAGCCCGCCTCACGGACGCGGGTGCAGGCTACCCCAGCCCAGGTGCCACTCCGGCTCGCCGGCATAGCGCTGGGCCAGGAAGTCCACGAAGGCCCGCACCTTGGCCGCAAGGTGGCGGGCGTGCGGATAGACGGCGTGGACGTGGATGAGTTCCGGCTCGAAGTTGCAGAGGACCGGGACCAGGCGCCCGGCCCGCAGATCCTCCGCCGCCGCGAAGGCCGGCGTGCGGACCACGCCGAAGCCCGCCACGGCCGCGGCCACGCAGGCTTCCGCCCCGTTGAAGCGCAGGCGTCCGTGGACGCGCACGTCGCGCAGGTCGCTATGCGGCCCAAAGCGCCAGACCGTCGGATCGCGGGCGTTGGTGTCCAGGATCGCTTCGTGCGTGGTCAGATCCTCCAGGGCCGAAGGCGTTCCCGCCCGCGCCAGATAGGCCGGCGCAGCGCAGGTCACCATGCGCACCGCCGCCAGCCGGCGCGCCACAAGCGATGAATCCGTCAGGTGGCCGATGCGAACGGCCACGTCGAACCCCTCCTCGACCAGGTTCACCACCCGGTCCGAGAAGTTGACGTCCAGCGAGACCGCCGAGCAGCCCGAAGCGAAGTCGAGCAACGCCGGCGTCAGCTGGTTCTTTCCAAACGAGACCGGCGCAGAGACCTTCAGGGTGCCGGACGGCCCGCTCTGGTCGCGAACCGACGTCTCGAGCGCGTCGAAGCTCTCGAGAAGCTCTCGCGCGCGCTCCAGATAGGCCTGCCCAGTGTCGGTAAGCGACACATCCCGTGTCGTGCGATTGAGCAGCCGCGCGCCAAGGCGGTTCTCCAGTCGCGCCACCAGCTTCGAGACCTGGGCGCCGGAGACGTCCAGCTTCTTCGCGCCCTGCGTGAAACTGCGCGCCTCGGCGACCGCGACGAAGGCGCGGATCTCGTCCAGTCGGTCCATCAGATTGCTTCCTATTTGGCAACACAATCCTCCGCATCGACGGGATTATCAACATCTCAGAGCGCGACCATCTTCCCGTCACCCCGAGGCGATCCGGCCACGGGCCCCCGAAGGATCGTCGAATGTCCACCGCCCAACTGCATGGCCGCTTCACCCCGCAGGCTCTCGCCGCGCTCCGCATTGTCACCGGGCTGCTCTTCATCGGCCACGGCCTCGTCAAGCTCGCCGGCTTTCCCGAAGGCGCCCAACCTGGCGTCCAGCCGCTGCTGAGCCTGATGGGCGTCGGCGCCGTCATCGAGGTGGTCACCGGCGCGCTCGTGGCCCTTGGCCTCTTTACCCGCCCCGCCGCATTCGTCGCCTCGGGCCAGATGGCGGTGGCCTACTTCATGTTCCACGCGCCCGCCGGCTTCTTCCCCGTTCTCAACGGCGGCGAGCCCGCGATCCTGTTCAGCTTCATCTTCCTGCTGATCAGCGCCGCCGGCGCCGGCGCCTATGCCCTCGACAACCTCCGCGCCCGGCAACGGCTGACCCACGCCGCCGCCTGACGCCTCATCCCTCTCGCAAAGGAGACAACGATCATGTCCCAAGTCCGCAACGTCGCCGTCGTCGTCGGCTCGCTCCGCAAGGACAGCGTCAACCGCAAGGTGGCGCAGGCTCTCGCCGCCCTGACCCCGAACCTCAAGTTCACCTTCGTCGAAATCGGCGACCTGCCGCACTTCGACCAGGACCTGGAGTCCGATCCGCCGGCCCAGTGGGTGCGCTTCCGCAAGGAGATCGCCGCCGCCGACGCCGTGCTGTTCGTGACGCCCGAATACAACCGCTCGGTCCCTGGCGTCCTGAAGAACGCCATCGACGTGGGCTCGCGCCCGTACGGCCACAGCGTCTGGAACGGCAAGCCGGGCGCTGTCATCAGCGTTTCCCCCGGCGCGATCGGCGGCTTCGGCGCCAACCACCACCTGCGCCAGTCGCTGGTGTTCCTGAACCTGCCGCTGCTGAGCCAGGAGGCTTATATCGGCGGCGCCTACGCCCTGTTCGGCGAGACCGGCGAACTGGTCAACGACTCCACGACCGAGTTCCTGCGCGGGTACGGCGCCGCCTTCTCGGCCTGGATCGACCGCATCCTCGCCTGACCGCACCCTCTGAACCTCGAAAGGTCCCAGGTTTCGCCATGACCCTGCCCACCGTCTTCCTCCCCCACGGCGCGGGCCCCTGCTTCTTCATGGAGTGGGGCCGCGGTCCGGCGAACACCTGGGACCGCACCGCGGCCTATCTGAAGGGCTTGGTGGACTCCCTGCCGGAGCGGCCGAAGGCGATCCTGATGGTCTCCGGCCACTGGGAGACCGCCGACTTCACCGTCGGAAGCGCCGCCCGGCCGGAACTGATTTTCGACTACTACGGCTTTCCCGAGCAAACCTACCGGCTGGACTTCGCCACCCACGGCTCGCCCGCTCTCGCCACCCGGGTCCGGGAAGTGTTGGCCGGGGCCGGCATCGCGACGCGGGACGACCCTGCGCGAGGCTGGGACCACGGCGTCTTCATTCCCCTGCTGCTGGCCACACCGGCGGCCGATATCCCGGTGGTGCAGCTCTCGCTGCGGTCCGACCTCGACCCGGCTGCGCACCTCGCCGCCGGACGGGCGCTGCGGCCGCTGCGGGACGAGGGCGTACTGATCGTCGGCTCGGGCATGAGCTGGCACAACATGCGCGGCTTCTCACCGGACTTCACCCAGCGCTCGGCCGTCTTCGACGCCTGGCTCGAGCAGGCGGTCGGAGACCCTACGGCCCGGGACTCCGCCCTCGCCCGCTGGGAGGAAGCGCCGCATGCGCGGGAGGCCCACCCCCGGGAGGAACACCTGCTGCCGCTCATGGTGGCTGCGGGCGCCGCCACGGGCGAGCCGGGCCTCGTCGCTTTCCGCGACACGGTAATGGACGTGGTGGTCTCGGCGGTGGAGTTCGGCCGGGCGGCCTGACGCCACTCCGCCCCTTCCCTCCAGCGAGAGGGACCGGAGGCTCTCGCTCTCCCCCGGCGCTCACACACCCGCCGTCGAGGGCCTCCGGTACTTTCCCTTCAGGCCACCGCCGCGTCCGGGGCCGCGCCTTGGTCGAACGCGGCCTCCAGGGCCTCGTACAGGCGACGCGCCTCGATCGGCTTGGCGACGCAGGCATCCATACCGGACTGCAGGTACTCGGCCACCTGATGCGCCATCGCATTGGCTGTCAGCGCAACGATGTGCGTCCGCGACCGCCCCTCCGACCGCTCCCGCGCCCGGATCTGCGCGGTGGCTGTGGGGCCGTCCATCACCGGCATCTGGACGTCCATCAGGATCACGTCCCAGGGCTCGCGCTCCCAGGCCGCCACAGCCGCCTTGCCGTCCGCGACCATCACCGGTTCCACGCCGATCTGGGCCAGCAGCGTCTTGAGGACCAGCTGGTTCATGACGTTGTCCTCCGCGGCGAGCACACGGATCGGCCGGGTCTGCGTCGGAATCGGCTTTGGCTCGGGACCGCGGCGGGCCGGCTTCGGCGTCGCGCGGGTCCGTTTCCGGAGCGGCAGGATGGCGGTGAAGGTGGAGCCCATGCCCGGGGCGCTGGTAGCGCTGATGCTGCCGCCCATCGTCTCGGCCAACTCACGGCAGATCGCGAGGCCCAGCCCGGTTCCGCCGAACCTGCGGGTGGTGGAAGCGTCGGCCTGTTCGAACTTCCGGAAGAGGCCCGCCAGCTGGTCCGCCGACATGCCGATGCCGGAATCGAACACGGTCAGCGACAGCGCCCCTTCCCTGCGCCCGATGCGCACCTTGACCCCGCCACGGGCGGTGAATTTCAGGGCGTTGGAGACCAGGTTCCAGAGGATCTGGCGCACCCGCACCTGATCGCCCTCGTAGACGCCCTGGGCGGCGGGGTCCACGCTCAGCTCGAAACCGAGCCCTTTGGTCTCGGCGATCGCCTGGAAGGTCGCGTGGACGGTCTTGGCCAGCGCGCCCACCTCGAATTGCGCCGTCTCCAGCGCCAGCTTGCCGGCCTCGATCTTCGACAGGTCCAGCACGTCGTTGAGGATGGCCAGGAGGCTCTCGCCCGACTGACGGATCACGTCGAGGCGCTCACGCTGGGTCGCGG
>JBKOYY010000072.1:0-45000 GCA_046725615.1 Pseudomonadota bacterium | reverse complement strand
GCGGCAACCACGAAGTGATGATGCGCGGCACCTTCGCCAACATCCGCATCCGCAACCGGATCACGCCCGAGATCGAAGGCGGCGTGACCAAGCACTTCCCGTCCGGCGACGAGATGTCGATCTACGACGCGGCCATGCGCTACCAGGGCGAAGGCCGTCCGCTGGTGGTGTTCGCGGGCAAGGAATACGGCACCGGCTCGTCGCGCGACTGGGCGGCCAAGGGCACGAAGCTGCTGGGCGTCCGCGCCGTGGTGGCCGAGAGCTTCGAGCGCATCCACCGCTCGAACCTGGTCGGCATGGGCGTGCTGCCGCTGCAATTCCTGCAGGAAGGCTGGCACAAGCTGGGCCTGACCGGCGAGGAGATCGTCACCATCCGCGGCCTCACCGAACTGGCCCCGCGCAAGCAGCTGATCGTGGAAATGTACCGTCCGTCCGACGGCCGCATCGCCCGCTTCCCGGTGCGCTGCCGGATCGATACCCCGACCGAGCTGGAATACTTCAAGCACGGCGGCGTCCTGAACTACGTCCTCCGCAGCCTGGCGAAGCCGGCGGCTTAAGGGCGATCACGGAGAAAGCGATGGGGCGGCCGCAGCGATGCGGCCGCCCTTTTCGTTTGCAGGCTCCTCACGCCTTCTTGAGATTTACAGCCCCCGGAACACGCCCTAAGTCGGGGGCGATGCGGAAGGCCGCGCTTATCAGCCTGATCCTGCTCGCCTGGCCGGCGGGCGCGGCGGCGGCCAAGCCGACGGTGCTCGTGGAGCTGTTCACGGCCCAGGGCTGTGGCGTCTGCGCCGAGGCGAACGGCCACCTCGCCCGGCTCGCCGAGCGGCCAGGTGTCGTCGCCCTCACCTTCTCCGTGGATTACTGGGACTATCTCGGCTGGACCGACACCTTCGCGCGGCCTGAATTCGCCGAGCGCCAGCGGGCCTATGTGGCGCGCCTGAAGCTGCGCGAGCCCTATACGCCGCAGGTGGTCGTGGGCGGACGCGATCAGGCCCCGGGCCAGAAGACGGCCGAGGTCGACCGGCTGGTCCGCCTGGCGGTCGCGGCGCCAGGTAATCCCCCGGACATGCGCTTCGTCGGCGGGCGCCGGGTGGACGTGGGCTCGGGCCGCCCCCCGCGCGGCGGAGCCGAGGTGTGGGTGATCCGCTACGATCCGCGCACCGTGGAGGTCACCCCCAAGGCCGGCGAGAACCGCGGCGAGACGGTGATCCAGAAAAACGTGGTGCGCCAGATCGCCCGCCTGGGGCCCTGGCGCGGTCGGCCCCAGGCCTACCGCCTTCCCGCGGCGACGGACGACGGCCTGAAGACCGTCGTGGTGGTGCAGGCGGCGCGCGGGGGCCGGGTGCTCGGCCTGGCGGAGCGCTGACACCGGCGGCACAGGCGAAAACCCGCGCAGCTGGGGAACTCTGCGCGGGCTGACGTCTGAGGGGCTCTGGAGAGAGTGTCGGTTGGCCGGAACGCCGATCCAGGGGGGCTGGGGGGGCTGTTCAGGATCCGGGACCAGCGACCTTTCGGGCCAACCGACCCTGCCAATGTGAACACCTTCTCTGGCGGGCGATGGACCGAAATAAGGTCATTTCACGGCGAACCGCCGCCGGTGCGCCCCCGGGATTGGCCCGCGATTGGGGGTGGAACGACGCAGAAATTTCATACAGGCTCGACGCCGATGGTTTTCGATCCGAGCCACTCGGCCCCGCGACCGGCCGGCGTGTTCTTCGAGCGGCGCGAACTTGAGCGCCTCCTGCGCCTGTATGGCCGCATGGTGGCCGCCGGCGAGTGGCGCGACTACGGCATGGACAGCCTGCGCGACTGCGCCGTCTTTTCGGTCTTCCGCCGCACCGCCGAAGCGCCGCTCTATCGCATCGAAAAGCGGCCGGCGCTGGCGCGGCGCCAGGGCGCCTGGGCGGTGATCGGCGAGGGCGGCCACATCCTGCGCCGCGGCCACGAGCTGGACCAGGTGTTGCGCTTCTTCGACAAGGGCCGCTTCTCGGTCGTCGACTAGACACCGCACCCGCCACGAAAAAGGCCCCGGATCGCTCCGGGGCCTTCTCCATTAGCGGACTGTCTGTCGATCAGCGGCGCTGGCCGAAGAGCTGCAGCAGGAATTGGAACAGGTTGATGAAGTTGATGTAGAGGCTCAGCGCGCCGAAGTTGGTCGCCACGCCCATGGAGGCCTGATCGCCGCCCAGGTCGTAGTAGGTCATCTTCAGGCGCTGGGTGTCGAACGCGATCAGGCCGGCGAAGATGAACACCCCGACGACGCTGATCAGGAACTGCATCATCGAGTTCTGCAGGAACACGTTCACCAGCGAGGCAAGCACGAGGCCGATCAGGCCGATGAACAGGAAGCTGCCGAAGCCGGTCAGATCCTTCTTCGTCGTGTAACCGAACAGGCTGAGGCCGCCGAAGGCGGTCGCCGTGATCAGGAACGTCGAGGCGATCGACTGGTTGGTGTAGACGAGGGTCAGGCCGCCAAGGCCGGCGCCGATCAGCGCCACGATCGTCCAGTAATAGATGCCCGAGCTGCGCGGGGTGGCGTTGCGCAGGGCGAACATGCCGAAGAGGATCACGCCCAGCGGAGCGAAGGCGACGATCATGCCCAGCATCGTCATGCCCCAGCCGCGTGCGGTCTGGACATAGAGCAGGTCGCGGACGGGCGGGAACTGGCCGGTCAGGTACGCGAGGGCGGCCGACAGGACCAGGCCCAGCGCCACCTTGTTGTAGATGCCCAGCATGAAGCTGCGGAGGCCCGCGTCCACCGACATGTCGGCGCGGTCCGCGGGGACCGTGCGCGCGTAGCCGCGGTTGAAGTCGCTCATTTGAGCTAAGCCCTTGGTCTGCGCGTCCCAGATCGGACGCACGTGAAATATCGGGGTCCGCGAGGCGGGTGGCAAGGGCTGCCCGATCACGTCCGGGTCAGGCTATCCTGGTGGCATGATCCGCCTGTTCGCAGCCCTCGCCATACCGCCCGAGATCGGGCGCGGCCTGATGACTCGCCAGACGGGGATCGAAGGCGCCCGCTGGCGGCCGCTCGAGGCCCTGCACGTGACCCTCCGCTTCTTCGGCGAAGTGCGGGAGGACGTGGCCCGCGACCTCGACTCGGCGCTGATGGAGGTGCGGGGCCGGCCGTTCGAAATTGTGCTGGAGGGCGCCGGGGCCTTCGGCGAGGGCGCCGACCTCAACGCAGTCTGGGCGGGCGTGGCCGAGGACGCCGAGCTGCGCCGGCTGGCCGAGGCCTGCGAGACGGCGGCCCGCCGCGCGGGGCTGAAGCCCGAGAAGCGGCGCTACCGGCCCCACGTCACCCTCGCCTATCTGCGCCGTCCGGACCCGGCCGAGGTCGGCGCCTGGGTCCAGGCGAACAACCTGCTCCGCTCGCCGCCGATCGAGGTGGACCGCTTCGGCCTCTACTCCAGCACTCTGGGCGGCGAAGGCTCGCACTATCGCCTGGAGGCGGAGTACCCGCTCTAGCCCTGGACCGCGTAGTCCTTGAGGATTCCCAGCGGCACGATCGCCAGGGTCTCCTCGTGGGTGCTCTCCAGCACCACCTGGGGCGCGGCGCCGGCGTCCAGCGCCTCCTTCCATCGCGGCGCGCAGAGGCACCAGCGGTCGCCGGGCTTCAGGCCCGCGAAGCCCAGGTCGGGCCGCGGAGTCGACAGGTCGTTGCCGACCCGGCGCGAGAACTCCAGGAACTCGGCCGTCATCACGGCGCACACCGTGTGCATCCCCACGTCGTGGGGGCCGGTCTCGCAGCAGCCGTTGCGGAAGAAGCCGGTGACCGGGTCCAGCGAACAGGGGACCAACTCCTCGCCCAGCACGTTCCGGGCGGCGGGGTCGTAGCGGATCGGGCGTGTGGCCATGCCCCCATCCTAAACGCTAAGACGGACGTACAGCCAAGGCGAGATGGCCGCCAAGGCGAGAAGGAGCCGAACCCGCGATGACGAACGCCCGCCCCCGTCGCAGCGCCCTCTACCTTCCCGCCTCCAACGCCCGCGCCGTGGATAAGGCCCGAGCCCTTGCCTGCGATGTGGTGATCCTCGACCTGGAGGACGCCGTCGCGCCCGACGCCAAGGACGAAGCCCGCGCCGGGGCGGTGGCGGCCGCGGCCGCCGGCGGCTTCGGCCCGCGCGAGCTGGTGATCCGGGTGAACGGGCTGGACACCCCCTGGGGCGAGGCCGACCTCCTGGCGGCTGCTGGGACCCGGCCGGACGCGGTGCTGATCCCCAAAGTCTCCCGGCCCGAAGACATCGCCGCCGCCCGTGCGCGTCTGCCGGCCGAGACGCCGCTGTGGGCGATGATCGAGACCTGCGCCGCCATGTTCCGGCTGGAGGCCCTGGGCGCGGCCTCGCTGGCGGCCGGCGTCACGGCCTGGGTGATCGGCTCCAACGACCTCGCCAAGGAGATGCGCTGCGTCCTGGACGCCGAGCGTGCAGCCCTGGCCACCCCGCTGTCGCTCAGCCTGATGGCGGCGCGCGCCCATGGGCTGTCGATCCTGGACGGAGTCTACAACGACATCGCCGACGCCGAGGGCCTCGCCCGCCAGTGCGCCCAGGGCGCCGCCCTCGGCTTCGACGGCAAGACGCTCATTCACCCGAGCCAGGTGGAGGCGGCCAACGCCGCCTTCTCGCCCGAGGCGGGGGCGGTCGCCTGGGCCCGGACGGTGGTCGCCGCCTTCGACCAGCTCGAGAACGCGGGGCGCGGCGTGCTCAAGGTGGAGGGCCGGATGGTCGAGCGGTTGCACCTGGATCAGGCGCGGCGGCTGATCGCGGTGGCCGACGCCATCGCCGCCCGGGACGCCGCGTGATCCGCCGCGTCGGGGCCCTCGCGCTCCTTGCCGCCCTCGCCGCCGGTGCGGCCGGGGCGCAGGAGCCCGCGCCCGACGCCATCGACGCCCTGTTGCGCGCGCCCGCCGAGACGCCGTCCACACCGCCGCCGGATGAGCCACGCCCGAGCCATGGCCGGCCGGTGTTCATCCACGAGTCGGCGCGCACGCCTGACGGCCCCCCGACCGACGCCGACCTCGCCTATGACGGGCGCCTGCGCGCCTCGGCCGCCTCGGCCCAGGCCTACCAGGGCCCTCTGGAGGGCGGCTGGACGCTGGCGGCGGGCGGCCACGACCTGTTCGCCTTCGAACTCGTCGACCGCGGCGGCGGTGTCGAAGGCGCCTGGCGCGACCTTCGCCGCCCGGGGGCGCTCAACGCGTCGGGCTTCCTGGACTCTGTCGAGCGCAACGGCGACGACCTGACGTTCCGCTTCGCCGGGGCGGTGCTGGTCCTCCACCCAGCCGCGGCCGGGTGGGCGGGCGAGCTGACGGAGGCGGGCCGCACGGAGGCCGCGCGGCTGCTGCGCGTGCGGTAGGGCGCGCCGCGCCTAGACCCCGTGCTGCCGGAAGAAGGCCAGCATCTTCTTCCATCCGTCCTCGGCCGCAGCCTGGTTGAACGAGGGTCGGTAGTCCGCGTGGAAGCCGTGCTGGGCGCCCGGGTAGACCTCGATACGGCTGGCGGTCTTCCCGGCCGCGGCCAGGGCGGCGCGCATCTTTTCCACGTCCGCCAGCGGAATGCCCTGGTCCTTCTCGGCGTAGAGCCCCAGCACCGGGGCCTTGAGCTCGGCCACGAGGTCCAGAGGGTTCTTGTTGTCCGGGTCGGCGGCCATGCCGCTGGAGAGCCGGCCGTACCAGGCGACGCCGCAGCGCAGGCCGGATAGGCGGGCGATCGCCTCCCAGACCACCGCCCCGCCCCAGCAGTAGCCGGTGATCGCCACCTTCCTGGCGTCGGCGAAGGGCTGGGCCTTCAGCCAGGTCAGCGCCGCCTGGGTGTCGCCCATCACCTGGGCGTCGGTGGCGGTGGCGACGATCTTCATGATCTGGGCGCGGTCCTCGATCGCCGAGGGGTCGCCAGCCCTGACGAAGTAGTCCGGGGCGATCGCCACGTAGCCCGCCTTCGCGAGGCGTCGAGCGGTGTCCCGGATGTATTCGTGCAGGCCGAAGATCTCGGAGACCAGCACGACGCAGGGATGCTTCCCGGCCTTCGACGGTCGCGCGACGTAGGCCGGGATTTCCCGGTCGGGCGCCTTGATCTGCACCATGCCGGTGATCAGGCCCGCCTCGTCCGTCTTGATCGGTTCAGCGCTTGCCGACCATGCGGCCACCGCGTAGCCGCCGGTGATCGCCAGCGTCAGGCCGCGCCGGGAGAGATTGAGGTCGCCGGGGCGGGTTCCGTCTGGGCGGGTGAGGGTGACCATGGCGCTTTCCTCCTGCGGGTCTCGGGGCGAAGGTGAGAGCGGAACCCGTCGCTCCCGTCCGCGTCAACCGCTCATGACCCATTCCGTCGCCAAGCCGCTGTCGCTGCGCCGCCTGACGCCTGGCGAACGGGCGCTCGCGACCGAGGTGTTCGGCGCCGGCCTCGAGGCCGGCCGGGTGCGGATCCTGGCCCTGCCCTTCTGGCGGCGCGCCTTCGTGGCCGGGCCCGGTCTGATCGTCTGGCCCGCCGCCGCCCTGCCCGCCGACTTCGCCGCGCCGGAGGTCCCGCTGCGGATCCAGGCGGTGTTCGTCCACGAGCTGACCCACGTCTGGCAGGCGCAGAACGGGGTGCGTCTGCTGTTGGCCAAGATCAAGGCAGGCGATGGGGCGGCGTCCTATGCGTACGACCTCGACAGCGATCCGGGATTCGGCGCCATGAACATCGAGCAGCAGGCCATGGTCGTGGAGCACGCCTTCCTCGCCTCGCGGGGCGGCGAGACGCCGCACCCGCCCGCGCTTTACGCAGAGGTGCGTCGCCTGTGGTGGCGGGCATGACCAATGACCCTGCCACGTTTGGGGGCTTTGCCCTTGCAGGGGCCCCGATTTTCCCCATATCGGCACTCGAACGCCGGGCGCCGCGAACGAAAAGCGACATCCGGCGGGGAGTTCATCGAACCGGGGGCGTCGCAATTTCCCGGGTGCTTCATTAGAAGGCCCATCCGCGGCGTCCGCCACAAAGGAGCGAGCAGACCTAGGCTATGAGCAAGATCATCGGCATCGACCTCGGCACGACCAACTCGTGCGTGGCCATCATGGACGGCAAGACGCCGAAAGTGATCGAGAACGCCGAAGGCGCGCGGACCACCCCCTCGGTGGTGGCCTTCATGGACGACGGCGAGCGCCTCGTGGGCCAGCCGGCGAAGCGCCAGGCGGTCACCAACCCCGCCAACACCCTCTTCGCGATCAAGCGGCTGATCGGCCGCCAGTTCTCCGACCCGATGGTCGAGAAGGACAAGGGCATGGTGCCCTACGAGATCGTCAAGGGCCCGACCGGCGACGCGTGGGTGAAGGCCCACGGCAAGGACTATTCCCCCCAGCAGGTGTCGGCCTTCATCCTGCAGAAGATGAAGGAAGCCGCCGAGCAGCATCTCGGCGAGAAGGTTGAGAAGGCGGTCATCACCGTCCCGGCCTACTTCAACGACGCCCAGCGTCAGGCGACCAAGGACGCCGGCAAGATCGCGGGCCTGGAAGTCCTGCGGATCATCAACGAGCCGACCGCGGCCGCGCTGGCCTACGGCCTCGAGAAGAACGAAGGCAAGAAGATCGCCGTGTACGACCTCGGCGGCGGCACCTTCGACGTCTCGATCCTCGAGATCGGCGACGGCGTGTTCGAGGTGAAGTCGACCAACGGCGACACCTTCCTCGGCGGTGAAGACTTCGACCTTCGCCTCGTCGACTACCTGGCCGACGAGTTCAAGAAGGAGCAGGGCGTCGACCTCCGTAAGGACAAGCTGGCCCTGCAGCGCCTGAAGGAAGAGGCCGAGAAGGCCAAGAAGGAGCTGTCCAGCGTCACCCAGTACGAGGTGAACCTGCCCTTCATCTCTATGAACGCCTCGGGCCCGCTGCACCTCAACATCAAGCTGTCGCGCGCCAAGCTGGAAGCCCTCGTCGAGGACCTGATCGCCAAGACGATCGGCCCCTGCGAGAGCGCCCTGAAGGACGCCGGCCTCAAGAAGTCCGACATCGACGAAGTGATCCTGGTCGGCGGCATGACCCGCATGCCCAAGGTCGTGGAGACGGTGAAGGAGTTCTTCGGCCGCGAGCCCCACAAGGGCGTGAACCCGGACGAAGTCGTGGCCCTGGGCGCCGCCGTTCAGGCGGGCGTGCTGGCCGGCGACGTCAAGGACGTGCTGCTGCTGGACGTGACCCCGCTGACCCTGGGCATCGAGACCCTTGGCGGCGTGTTCACCCCGCTGATCGAGCGCAACACCACCATCCCGACCAAGCGCAGCCAGACCTTCTCGACCGCGGACGACAACCAGTCGGCCGTGACGATCCGGGTCTTCCAGGGCGAGCGTCCGATGGCGGCCGACAACAAGATGCTGGGCCAGTTCGACCTGGTCGGCATCCCGCCGGCGCCGCGCGGCGTGCCGCAGGTCGAGGTGACCTTCGACATCGACGCCAACGGCATCGTGCACGTCACCGCCCGCGACAAGGCGACCAGCAAGGAGCAGTCGATCCGCATCCAGGCCAACGGCGGCCTCTCGGACGCGGACATCGAGGCCATGGTCAAGGACGCCGAGTCCCACAAGGCGGACGACGAGAAGCGCAAGGCGGCCGTCGAGGCCAAGAACCAGGCCGACGCGGTCATCCACTCGACCGAGAAGGCCCTGGCCGAACACGGCGACAAGGTGGGCGAGGCTGAGCGCACGGCCATCCAGACCGCGCTCGACGACCTGAAGGGCTCGCTGGAGTCGGGCGACGCCGAGACCATCTCGGCCAAGACCCAGACCCTCATCCAGGCTTCGATGAAGCTGGGTGAGGCGATGTACAAGGCCCAGCAGGACGCCGGCGGCAGCGCCGACGGCGAGCAGCCGGGCGCCTCGGACGACGTCGTGGACGCCGAATTCGAGGAAGTCGACGGCGACGGCAAGAAGTCCTCGTGACAACGCGCCCCATGGCCCGGACCGCCCTGAAATGCGATCACCGGGCCATGGGGACGTCGCCGCCGCCTTCGCGACGCGGGCGTGAAATCCACGCCCGCATGATCAAGGCATTGACCCCCGCCTTCCCGGGCTACAGCCTTGCAGGCGGGCGGGGGTCTACCCACTTCCTTTCACAACGAATTCCGAGCGTCTGACGTCTCATGCGGGACTATTACGAGATCCTGGGCGTGGAGCGTGGCTGCGACGACGCCGGCCTGAAGGCGGCGTTCCGCAAGATGGCCATGCAGCACCACCCTGACCGGAACGGCGGCTGCGAAGACGCAGCCTCCCGGTTCAAGGAGATCAACGAGGCCTACTCCGTCCTCTCCGACCCCCAGAAGCGCGCGGCCTATGACCGCTTCGGCCACGCCGGGGTGAACGGCCAGGGCGGCGGCGGCGGGGCTCAGTTCCACGACGTCCACGACATCTTCAACGAGGTGTTCGGCGACGTCTTCGGCGACATGTTCGGCGGCCGCGGCCGCCAACAGCGCAGCGGCCCGGCTCGCGGCTCGGACCTTCGCTACGACCTGGAGATCACCCTCGAGCAGGCCTACGCCGGCGCCGAGGTCGAGATCAACGTGCCGGTCACCCTGACCTGTGAGACCTGCGACGGCTCGGGCGC
Source organism: Pseudomonadota bacterium (assembly GCA_046725615.1). GTDB lineage: Bacteria > Pseudomonadota > Alphaproteobacteria > Caulobacterales > Caulobacteraceae > Phenylobacterium. Next base: position 35,435 of record JBKOYY010000072.1, on the reverse strand, counting down.
CAAGCCGGGCACCAGCCCGACCACCTGCACCACCTGTCACGGTGCGGGCCGGGTGCGGGCCAGCCAGGGCTTCTTCTCCATCGAGCGCGCCTGCCCCCGTTGCGGCGGCTCGGGCCAGATGGTGATGGATCCCTGCAGCGACTGCCGGGGCCAGGGCCACATCCGCAAGCAGAAGACGCTCGCCGTCCGCATTCCGGCCGGCGTCGACGACGGCGCCCGGATCCGCCTCGCTGGCGAGGGCGACGCCGGCCTGCGCGGCGGGCCGCGCGGCGATCTCTACATCTTCATCTCGGTGAAGCCGCACGAACTGTTCGAACGCGACGGTCTGGACCTGCTCTGCACCGTGCCGGTGCCGATGTGCATCGCGGCCCTGGGCGGCGACATCGAGGCGCCCTGCCTGATGGGCGGCGAGAACTGCGACGGGAACTGCAAGATCACCGTCTCGGTGCCCGAGGGCGCCCAGACCGGCAAGATGGTCCGGGTGAAGGGCCGCGGCATGCCCTCGCTGCGCGGCCGCGAGCGGGGCGACCTTGTGGTCGAGCTTTTCGTCGAGACGCCCACCCGCCTGACCGCGCGCCAGAAGGAACTGATGCGCGAACTGGCTGGCCTCTGCGGCGAGGCCCAGCATCCGAAGTCGGCCGGCTTCACCGGCAAGGCCAAGCGCTTCTGGGACAGCGTGACCGGCCAGGCCTAGGTGTTGTCCCTCCCCGTTCGGGGAGGGCGCCGTCACTTCCTGGGTCGATACGCCACCAGCACGTTGCCCGGCTGCTGGCCGAAGCTGGCGTAGCCGGAGCTGACGAACACCATCCCGTCGCCCGCGAAGGGCCCGGCCGCATCGATCGAGCCGCCGGCGCCGGCCAGGCCGTTCACGCCCTGGAACGGAACCGCCGTGTCGTAGGTCGCCAGCAGCTTCCCGCTCGTCGCGTCGAACACGTAGAGGCGACCGTCAAGGCCGCCCGCGATCACTGCGCCGTCGACGACCAGCGGCGGCGCCGACAGGCCGAACTTGCCGGCGCAGCTCGGCACGCGGGCCTTGCGGCCATCTCCTTCGCAGTCCGGGGCGGCCTTCCACGACCAGGCGACCTTCCCCGTGGCGGCGTCGACGGCATAGAGGCCCGCCGCGTTCTTCTCCGGCGGCACGTTGGGGTCGGCGATCGGAACATAGACCCGCGTCTCGTCGGCCGCGATGCCCCAGTGGACGCCGCCCAGCGGCGTGCCTTCGCCGAACTGCACGTGCCAGGCTTTCTTGCCGCTGGCCGGGTCCAGGGCCCAGACGTCGCCGGACTTCTGGCCCCCGAGGATGAGGGTCCGACCGCCCTTCCCGCGCCAGATGACCGGCCCGCCGCCGAAGTCGTGATCACGGAGCACGCTGCCTTCGGCCGCGAAGAAGCAGTTCGGCCCAGGCGGCCGCCGCCCCGCAGTCGGCGATCCGACCGGGCAAGACATGTTCCAGACGTCGTTGGCGAGCGCCTGGAAGACCCACTTCTCGCGGCCTGACTTCAGGTCGATGGCGACCATGGCGTCGCTGGTGCCGGTGGCGGGCGGCGAGGTGTTTTCCCCCGTCGCCGCGTAGACCACGCCGCGCTTCAGGTCGACCGAGGGGCTCGACCAGATCGGCGCCCCCGACGGGCCATAGGTCTCGACGCCCTGGCTGTTCTTGCGACCCAGCGGCTTGGCGTCTTCCATGGTGTGCCAGGTCCACAGGACCTTGCCGTCCCTGGCGTCGAGCAGCGCCACCGCCCCGTGCGCCTTGCAGCACTCGAAGCTCGGACGCATGGCGTTGCCCACGTCGATCGCCGAGATCGGCACGACGATCCTGTCGCCGGCGAAGATCGGGGTGCCCGACAGGGGGACGGTCTTGTCGTGGCGCGGGTCGACCTTCCAGGCGATCTTGCCGGTGGCCGCCTCGAACGCGATCAGCTTGCCCTCGCCATCGCCGCCGACCACGGCCCAGGGGCCGTCCATGCCGAGGCGGCCGTAGGCGAGGCTTGCGCGGACGCTGCCGGGAGTGGCCCACTTCACGCAGCCTGTGCGCGTATCCAGCGCGAGGACATAGCCGGACTGGCCGGCCGGGTAGAACAACGTCGAGCCCACCACCACGCCCTGGCCGCGCAGGCCCGAGGTGCGGGGAAAAACGAACGACCAGGCCACTTCCAGGTTCGCCGCGGCCTTGCCGGACAGCCCGGCCTGGGCGGCGGTCATCCGGCGACTGTTGTCGGTGTCGACGCCGAACCCAACCTGGGCCGGCGCCGCCGTCAGGTCGACCTCGCGGCGGCCTTCCGGGCAGCGGTTGTCGTCGATCCAGGCCGTGCCCTGCGGTCCTTCCGGCGCGGCCAGATAGGCGACCACGTCGCGGAGCTGGCGCCGGTCGAGCCCGTCGCCGATCGGCTTCATCACCCCGGTGGTCAGGGCCGCCGTCAGCGTCTGGGCGCTCATCTTGCGCAGGGCCGAGACGGGCGCCGCCCGGCTGCCGGGCTCGGGGGCGTTGTGACAGGCCGCGCAGGTCTGGTCGTAGACCGCCTTGCCGGGATGTGGCGCCTCGTCGGTGGCCTGGGCGTTCGCCAGGCTGCCGATCCCGAAAGCGGCCAGGCCGAGGCCGACCGCGGCCGCGCCTGCGGCGGCGAACTGCTTGAAGTCCCCCATAGCTTCCCCCTGGACCGTACCGATCCTTCGATCTCTTGTTGGGGCGGAAGCTAGCGCCGAAGGCCCGCCCGCGGATTGCCCGGCTGAAATGCCGCGCATGGACGTTTGCGGGAATGCGCCCTTTCGGCTAGAGACACGCCTCCGCTGAAGACGCACCCGTAGCTCAGCTGGATAGAGCGTTGCCCTCCGAAGGCAAAGGTCACACGTTCGAATCGTGTCGGGTGCGCCAGCGGCCCTTTCCTGAGGCCGCTATGCCGCCGCACCCCAAGCGGCCGGACCCCCAATCGGGGGATCAGTCCTGCGCGAGGCGCCGATAACGAGACGCCCCTGATTTCCTAGGGGGACTGATTCTCGTGAAACTTAAGCTTGGACTCGCGGCGGGCCTGTTCGCCGCCACTGTCGCCGGCTCGGCGCTGGCGCAGACCACCACCATTCCTGGCACCGGCACCACGGTCGGACCGGGCGGGACGAGCACTACCGTGGTGACGCGGCCCGACGGGACGCGGATCGAGACCGCGATCCTGGGCCCGACGTCGCTGCGGATCTCGATCACCGGCGGGCCGGACTACACCAGCAATCCCGCGACGGTGAACTTCACCAACATCACGACCAATGGCCTCATCCAGACCTACACCGGCGACGTGACCCGCGGCGGCGTAACCGTGTCGTTCACCTGCACGGTGAACGCCCAGACCCGCGAGATCAGCGGCAGCGGCGCCTGCGCCGACGCGCTCGGCTCTGGCAGCAGCGGCGGGACAACCACCACGCCGACGACGCCCACCACACCCACGACGCCGACCACGCCGACCACGCCGACGACTCCCACGACGCCGACGACCCCGACGTCTCCCACCACACCGACCACCCCGACCCCTGCGCAGCCGACGATGGTGGCGCCGGACGGCACGGTCATCACCGTGGCCACCGGCAACCTTCTGCTGCTGACTGCGGTCCAGACCGACCAGTTCCTGAACGCCCTGCTGGGCGACGCTCTGTCGTCCGGCTTCGCCCAGGCGTTCATCTCCGCGCGCAATCAGGTGCTGTCGGCCGGCCTCGCCCGCGTCGGCGCGCTGGAGGGCTACCGCGGCCAGTCGGCCGGCGAGGGCGAAGGGCCGATCGGACTCTGGATCAACGCCGCCGGGACCCGGATCAAGGACGACCGCGTCGGCCGCGACCAGAAGGGCTGGGCGCGCAGCGTCGCCATCGGGGCGGACTACGCCTTCGACGGCGCGGCGCTGGGCCTGTTCGCCGCCTACAACGACCTCGACATCGACGGCCCGTTCGCGGCGCACGAGTCCGACGGCTGGACCGGCGGGGTCTATGGCTCGTTCCGGCTGGCCGACAACTGGGCCCTCACCGGCGTGGTGGGCTACACCGGCCAGGACGTCGAAAACGACCGCAGCTTCGGCGTCCTCCGCTCGCGCGGGACGACCGAGCGCAAGCAGATCTTCGGGACGATCTCGCTCGACGGCCAGTACGAGCTGGCGGAGAACTGGGTGTTGGCGCCGACGGCGTCGCTTTTCCTGTCGGATTCCAAGACCGACGCCTACGTGGACAACGCCGGCCGGACGATCGGGCGGATCAACAACAAGCTGTCGATCCTGCGCGCGGGTTCGGCCCTGTTCTACCGGACCGACTTCATCTCGCCCTACGTCAGCGCCGCCTGGGACCACTACCTCGACAACGAGGTCGGAACTGACAACGACTACGGCCGGATCGGCGCGGGCCTGTCGATCGCGGTGACGCCCGGCAGCTACCTGGCCGTGGGGGTCAGCACCACCGTGCTTCGGAAGGATGAGCGGGAGACCACCATCGGGGCCACTCTCGGCGGGCGGTTCTGAGGCGGGCCGTCTTCACGCCGATGGGGGCGGCGGTTCTGGCCGCCGCCCTTTCGCTTGCCTCAGTCACCGCGGCCGGGGCCGGTTCCCTGGATCGCGGCGGTTGGGTCCGCCGGGACGTGACCGTCGATGGCCGGATCCTGGCGACCGCCGCGCCTGAACGCCAGCCTGCGGGCGAAGTGCTGACGGTGGTGATCGAGGGCGACGGGCGTGCGCATGACGCCCGGGGCCGCGCGATGGCCGATCCGACTCCCGCCCGTCCGCTTGGACTGGGGATCGCCAGGGCCTGGCCCGACGGCCCGCGGGCCTGGCTGGCGCGGCCTTGCCAGTTCATCCGGCGGATCGATGCGGCCTGCCAGCCTCGCGACTGGACGGTCGAACGCTTCGGGCCCGGGATGCTGGCCGCGCTCGATGGCGCCGTGGACGAGCTCAAGCGCCGGTCCGGCGCCCGGCAGGTGCGGCTGGTTGGCTGGTCCGGCGGCGGCGTCATGGCCGCGGCCCTCGCCCGCCGGCGCGACGACGTCGCCGAACTGGTGACTCTGGCCGCGCCCCTGGACGTGGCGGCCTGGACGGCGGAGCGAGGCCTCTCCCCGCTGGTGCTTGCACCGGAAGTCGCCGCCCTGGCCCGGGAGCCGCTGTCCATGCCCCAGCGCCATCTGCTAGGTGTGCGAGACCGGATCGTGCCGATGGCGAGCGCGAAGGTCTGGGCCGCTCGGCTGGGCGGGCCGACGTCTGTCGAGGTGCTGGACGAGCCCCATGCCGGCCACTGGCCGGAGCGGGTCTCGACCGGCGAAAAACTTAAGCGCGATTAACGATATGTGGCTCCGGCGCATCGGTCGCTGACGAAGGTGTGGCCGAAGACCCCCGTTCTCTGGCGAATATGACCGTTTTGTAGCACCTCTGCCGCAAGAGCGAGCAGCGACCGACGCTGCAGTTGCGAGAGGAAGCCAATGACCCGTCAAAAACTCCTGCTGACCGCGTGCGCGAGCACGCTGGCCCTGGCGATGGCCGTGCCCGCCGGCGCCTGGGCCGCGGAGGAAACCGATGTCGAGGAACTGGTGGTCACGGCGCGCAAGCGCGACGAAGCGCTGATCGACGTGCCGTTCTCGGTGGCCGCCCAGACCGAGGCCGTGATGCGCAGCCGCGGCGTCACCAACGTCGAGGAGCTGTCGCGCACGGTCGCCAGCTTCAGCGTCCAGAACCTCGGCCCCGGCCAGAGCCAGGTCGCGATCCGCGGCATCTCGGCCGGCCAGATCGTCCGCGACCAGCCGGGCGTGAAGGAGCAGGTGGGTGTCTATCTCGACGAGTCGGTGATCTCGCTGTCGCTGTTCACGCCGGATCTCGACCTGTTCGACCTCAATCGCGTCGAGGTGCTGCGCGGCCCGCAGGGGACGCTGTACGGCTCGGGCTCGCTGTCGGGCACGGTGCGCTACATCACCAACCAGCCGTCGACCGACGGCTTCGAGGGTGTGGTCGAGGCGACCGCCTCCAAGGTCCAGGGCGGTGACGTCGGCTACAACATGAAGGGCGCGATCAACGTGCCCCTCAACGACCAGATGGCCCTGCGGGTCACGGCCTACAACGAGCAGTTCCCGGGCTTCATCGACGCCGTCCAACCGAACGGCAGCGTCAAGAAGGACGTCAACGACGGCTGGCGGCGCGGCGTGCGCGCGGCTCTGCTGATCAAGCCGACCGAGAACTTCGAGATCACCCCGCGGGTGCTGTACCAGAAGATCGACGTCGACGGCTTCAACCGGGTCGATGTCTACAACATCCTGGGCAACGAGTTCACGACCACCCGCCCGCGCGTGCAGCTCGGCGGGCTGAAGCAGTACACCCAGCTCAAGGAAAAGTTCGAGGACGAGTTCTTCCTCGCCGACCTGACGCTGCAGTACGACTTCGACGGCGTGCGGCTGACCTCGATCTCCAGCTTCACCGACCGCAACGTGCTGGTGCTGCGCGACGCGACGGCCCTGACCGGTTCGATCACCGGCGGCTCCATCGGCCTGCCGCAGGCGGTCTACACGATCGACGCCCCGCTCTACGACACGACCGACCTGAAGACGATCACCCAGGAAGTGCGCCTGACCTCGACGTCCGAGGGGCCGCTGCAGTGGGTGGCGGGCGCCTTCTATTCGGACATCGACCGCGACTACGCCCAGGACCTGCGCGTGGTGGGCTTCAGCGCCGCCACCGGCATTCCGACGGCCAGCGACCGGGCGCCGACCGACAGCCTCTACTACTCGGTGGTGCCCTACAAGCAGCGCCAGTACGCCCTGTTCGGCGAGGCCACCTACTCGGTCAGCGAGCGCCTGGACGTGACCGCCGGCCTGCGCTGGAGCGACTACAAGGAAACGCGCACCCTCACCTTCGACGGCATCTTCGCCGACAAGACCATCGAGGTGCCGGGCAAGACCAAGGCCGACGCCTGGGCGCCGCGCCTGATCGTCGCCTATGAGGCGACCGATGACATCACGCTGAACGCCCAGGTCTCGAAGGGCTTCCGGCTTGGCGGCATCAACGACCCGCTGAACCGGCCGCTCTGCACCCCGGCCGACTTCGCCACCTTCAACGCGCTCTCGAACCCCAGCTTCAAGAACGAGACCGTGTGGAACTACGAGGCCGGGATGAAGGCCCGGCTGGGCGGCGGCGCCGGCCAGCTCACGCTGGCGGGCTTCTACGCCGACATCAGCAACCTGCAGGCCACCATCGACGCCGGCAGTTGCTCGTCGCGCGTCATCGCCAACGTCAAGAGCGCCAAGTCGGTCGGCTTCGACGCCGAGTTCAGCTACCGGCTGAGCGAGAACTTCGACGTGGCGGCGACGGCCTCGTACAACAACGCCGAACTGACCTCGAGCCTGCTCGACTCCGCGGGCCGGCCCATCCAGGGCCTGCGGGACGGCAACCGTCTGCCGACCGTGCCGAAGTTCCAGGCCTCGTTCAGCGTCGGCTACGAGCGTGACATGTCCAACGGCGGCTCGGTGTTCTCGAACCTGACCCTCCAGCACGTCGGCAAGCGCTACACCCAGGTCTCGGACCAGGAGAACAACCCGCGCAACGTGGCGCTGTTCCCGAACGTGGGCGGCGGCACGGCGGCCAGCCTGATCTTCCCGCTGGAGCTGCCGTCGTACGAGATCGTCAACCTGCGGATCGGCCTGCGTGGCGAGGGCTGGGAAGCGGCGGCGTTCGTCAACAACCTCGGCGACGAGCGGGCCAAGCTGGCCATCGACCGCGAGCGCGGCCTGCGCGCCCGCTATGGCTTCCTGACCAACGCGCCGCGCACCTACGGCGCGACGTTCCGGAAGTCGTTCTAGTCGAGGATTCCCGGTCCCGACACACGGAGGGGCCTGGAGGAGAGCGGAGGGGCGGGGCGGCGACGCCTCGCCCCTTTCGCTGTCAGTCGCCCCGGCCGTCGGGGTAGGCCACGTCGTGGCCGTGGGGGCGGGCGTGCCCGCCGTGCCGCAGGAACTGGCGATCGATCTCGGCGATAAGCGCCTCGCCACGCTCCTGCCCGACCAGCTTCAGCAGCGCGTCCAGCTTGGCCTCGGTGCGGTCGTCGTTCTCCTTGGAGGCCGGGGATCCCACGTAGAGGAAGTAGGCCAGGCCCACGACCTGCCAGATGAGCTGCAGGAACTCGGACTGCCAGTTCTCGAAGGTGTCGCGTCCCATCTCCATCAGGTAGGGCCCGACCTCGGCGGCGTGGCCGGACTGCGCCTGCTCGTCGACGAAGGCGTACCAGCCGAACAGCCAGTGCAGGCCGATCGAGACAAGGAAGAACCCGGCCGTGAGCCACCCGTAGGCGTATTTCTTCATCTGCCGCTCCTGTTCAGATCCGGCCCGGCAACGGTGGGCCGGGCGCCCGGTTCCCGGGCAGCGCGCCGGCGCTCGCGCCGGGTTCGAAATCGCGGTACGCGATAGGGATGGGCTGGGGACGGAACGCCGGGATTGCCGGGGTCGCGGGGGCCGTGTTCGCCGTGGCGACCGCGGCGGGGGCGCATGAGATCGGTGGAACCGACGCGGCGTTCGTCGCCCGCGCCCATGGCCCCGACATCGGCCCGTTCCTGTACCTGGGCGCCAAGCACATGGTGACGGGCTACGACCACCTGCTGTTCCTGGTCGGTGTGATCTTCTTCCTCTTCCGGCTGCGGCAGATCGCGCTCTACGTCAGCCTGTTCTCGCTGGGCCATTCGGCCACCTTGCTGGCCGGCGTGTTCTTCGGCTGGCGGGTCGACCCGCACCTGGTGGACGCCGCGATCGGCCTTTCGGTGGCGTGGAAGGCGTTCGAAAACCTTGGCGGCGTGCGGACCCTCTTCGGTGTCCAGCCCGACCCGCGGGCGGCCGTGTTCGGCTTCGGCCTGATCCACGGCCTGGGCCTGGCCACCAAGCTGCAGGCGCTGAACCTCAACCGGGAGGGTCTGCTGGCGAACCTGGTGGCGTTCAACGTCGGGGTCGAGCTGGGCCAGTTCCTGGCCCTGTCGCTGATCCTGGTCGCCATGACCCTGTGGCGCCGCACCCGCGCCTTCGCGCCGACGGCGCAGGGCGCCAACGTGCTCCTGATGCTCGCCGGTTTCGTGCTCGCTGGGCAGCAGATCGCCGGATATCTGTTCGACGGAGCCCCCGCATGAGCCTCGATCCTGTCCCGATGTCGCGCGGGCGGCTGCTGGCCGTCACCGCCGCGACCCTGGCGGTCGCCGCCCTCGTCGTCATGGGCGCGGTGCTGCCTGCGGAGTTCAACCGCGACCCTCTGGGCGTCGGCCGGCTGATGGGACTGTCGCGGCTCTGGGCGCCCGATGATCTGGCAGTCGACGCCAAGGCCGGTGGCGCGGCCCGGGCGCGGGAATATGCGACGCCCTTCCGATCGGACGTGGTGGAAATTCCGCTGGGCGGCTTCCTGGAGGGCGCCGAGCGGTCCGAGCTGGAATACAAGGTGCGGATGGCGAAGGACGCCACGCTGATCTACGCCTGGGAGGTGGTCGGCGCAGCCGATCCGCGGGACTTTCACTTCGACCAGCACGGCCACACCACGCCGGAGCCCGGCCAGCCGATGAGCGTGGCCACCTACCGCCAGGGCTTCGGCCTGCGCCAGCAAGGCGCGCTCACCGCGCCGTTCGACGGCATCCAGGGCTGGCAGTTTTCCAACTCCAGCGAGCGGCCGGTGGTGGTCCGCCTGCGCCTCTCCGGCTTCTATGATCTCGTCCCGGCGGGCGAGCCGGGGAACGAGGCCGGGATCGTGGCCAATGTTCCGGCCGCCCGGGCTCGGCCTGCAACACCTTCGCCTCAATTGCAGGATTGAAGTGGGGCGCAGGAGATTTCCCATGCGTCCGATCCTCGCTCTCGCCGCCGTCCTGGTCGCGTCCCCGCTATTGTCGGCCGGCCCGGCTTGGGCCGACGAGCCCCCGATCGCCACGGCGGCGCCGGACCCCGCCGCCGGCCCGCGGGCGATGAGCGTCGCCGACCAGATCGACGCCTATCTCAAGAGCTCGCCGGTGCTGGAGGTCGACCGCCCGGGCGCCGTGGATGGCGTGGTTCCCGACGCCCCGGCGGACGACCGCAGGGTTCACGGCGAGGTCTCGGTCGGCGTCGGGACCGGCGGCTACCGAAGCGTCTACGCGCGCACCGACATGCCGTTGGGCGAGAGCGGGCGCCTCAGCCTGGCGTTCGGCGACACGCGCTACGGCCGCGGGTGGGGCCAGGGTCCGGGTCGATTTGACGGGTATGGCGCGACCCTCGGCTTGGGCTTCGCCCGCGACCGTTGCCTGGCGGACGAACCGATGGCCCCTCGGGGCTTCGAGCCGGCGGCCGAGGACTGCGTTCCCGTCCGCCGCGGGCGCTGACGGCCGCTATTTCTTCTCGGGAACCTTGGGCAGCGGTGCGCCCTCGGCCGGGCCGGTGCTTTCGAGCTGCGGCTGGATCACGAACTGCTCGTGGCAGGCCACGCAGACCTCGTAGAGCCGGCCGCCCTCATCGAACACGGCCTGCTTGTCCTTCTTCTCCGCGGCCGCCCGGGCGATCATCGCCCGCTCGCTGAGCATCCGGGAATACTTGTTCCAGTCCGCCTCGGGCTGGCGGACGCGATGCGGGAGCTGCAGCGTGTTGCCGGCCTCCACGAGGATCGTGGCGCCGGTGACCAGCACGTCCCACCCCTCGGGCGTGGTGGGGTAGCGTTCCTTCTCCCCCTCCTCGGTGACGTCCGACCCCGAGTTGCCCCAGTACATGAAGGCCGCCGGGTCCACGACGTGGCCCATGTACTCCGTCATGGGGATGTCGGTGTTGAACTTGGCTTCTGCGGCGCCCTTGGCGGGCTTGTCCCCGGCGGGCGAGCAGGCGGCCAGCACGGCGCACGCGGCGGCGGTCATCGGAACGATTGGCTTCAAGCAGGCCTCCCCAGTCTGTGCCGCCACGCTGGACGTCCGGCGCAGGCTATTCGCGTACGGAACGGTAGCGGAAGGGTTACAGGTGACGCAGGTCGCGAGCGCGGGTGACCGGACGTGCCCTTTTCTGTCGCCGAATGGGGCACGAAAACGCGCCTTGCCTAGCGGAACGGGCTGATGTCTACCTCCCAGGGCTGAAACCGAAGCAATCCGCTTCCGTTTCAAGGTCGCACAACGCGAGAGAGCCCTCTTGACCGCCCAACCCCTGCCGCCGCCGGCGGAAACGACCCTGGAGCTCATCGGCCGCACGCCGATGGTGGAGCTGAAGGGGTTCGACACCGGCCCCTGCCGCCTGTTCGTGAAGCTGGAGAGCGCCAACCCCGGCGGCTCGATCAAGGACCGGATCGCGCGCTCGATGATCGAGGCGGCCGAAAAGGACGGCTCGCTGAAGCCCGGCGGCACGATCGTCGAGGCGACCGCCGGCAACACCGGTCTCGGCCTCGCCCAGGTGGGCATCCTGAAGGGCTACAAGCTGCTGCTGGTGGTGCCCGACAAGATGGCGCGGGAGAAGATCCAGCACCTGCGCGCCATGGGCGTCGACGTGCGGATCACCCGCTCCGACGTCGGCAAGGGCCATCCGGAGTACTACCAGGACATGGCGGCGGCCATCGCGGCCAAGCTGAACAACGCCGTCTACATCAACCAGTTCTCCAACCCGGCGAACCCGCTGGCGCACGAGACCTCCACCGGGCCGGAAATCCTGGAGCAGATGGAGGGCGACGTGGACGCGGTGGTCGTCGGCGTCGGCTCGGGCGGCACTCTGACCGGCCTCGGCCGCTTCTTCCGCAAGGCCTCGCCGAAGACCAAGATGGTGTTGGCCGACCCCGTCGGCTCGATCCTGGCGCCCCTGGTGGAGCGCGGCGAGGAGGTGACCCCCGGCTCGTGGGTCGTAGAAGGCATTGGCGAGGACTTCATCCCCGACAACTGCGACCTGGACCTGGTGGCCAAGGCCTATGAGATCCCGGATTCGGAGAGCATCGCCGCGGCGCGGATGCTGCTGACCAAGGCGGGTATCCTGGGCGGTTCGTCCTCGGGCACCCTGCTGGCCGGCGCCCTGCGCTACTGCCGCGAGCAGACCGAGCCGAAGCGGGTGGTCACCCTCGTCTGCGACACCGGCTCGCGCTACCTCTCGAAGGTCTACAACGACAGCTGGGTCGCCGAGCAGGGGCTGGTCGACCGCCAGATGCACGGCGACCTGCGCGACCTGATCGCCCGCTCGGGCGGCGAGGCGGTCACCGTGGGGCCGGATGACACCCTGCTCACCGCCTACAACCGAATGCGCCAGGCCGACGTCAGCCAGCTTCCGGTGCTGGACGACGGACGGCTGATCGGCCTGATCGACGAGAGCGACCTTCTCGAAGCCGTCGAGGACCGTCGCCAGGACCAGCGGTTCAAGCAGCCCGTCGCGGCGGCCATGACCGCCAAGCTGAATACGCTCCAGGCCGGCGAGCCGCTGGAGGCGCTGCTGCCGATCTTCGAGCGCGACGAGGTGGCGATCGTGATGGACGGCAAGGAATTCCTCGGGCTCATCACCCGCATCGACCTGATCAACTATCTGAGGCGCGCGGCGTGACCGACGACAAGCACGGCAGGAACCGACTGGACTTCGCCACCCGGGCCATCCACGGCGGCCAGGCGCACGATCCCACGACCGGGGCGGTCATGGTGCCGATCTACGCCACCTCGACCTATGCCCAGGCGAGCCCGGGAGAGCACACCGGCTTCGAATATTCGCGCAGCCAGAACCCGACCCGCTTCGCCTTCGAGCGCGGGATCGCGGACCTGGAAAGCGGAACCAAGGGCTACGCCTTCGCGTCCGGCCTGGCGGCCATCGCCACCCTGCTGGAATGTCTCGACGCCGGCGACCATGTGATCGCCAGCGAGGACCTCTACGGCGGCTCGTTCCGGCTGTTCGACAAGGTGCGCCGCCGCTCGGCGAACCTGGAGTTCACCTTCGTCGACCTGGCCGACGTCGCGGCCATCGAGGCGGCGATCACGCCGAAGACGCGCATGGTCTGGGTCGAGACGCCCACCAACCCGCTGCTGCGCCTGGCCGACCTGGAGGCCATCGCGGCGCTCTGCAGGCGGCGGGGCCTGATCGCGGCGGCCGACAACACCTTCGCCAGCCCCTACATCCAGCGGCCGCTGGAGCTGGGCTTCGACGTGGTGATGCACTCGACCACGAAATACATCGGCGGTCATTCCGACGTGGTCGGCGGCGCCCTGGTGGTCGGCGACAACGTCGACCTGCGCGACAAGCTCACCTTTCTGCAGAACGCCATCGGTTCCGTGGCCTCGCCCTTCGACAGCTACCTGACGCTGCGTGGCATGAAGACCCTGGCGCTGCGGATGGAGCGGCACTGCGCCAACGCCCAGGCGATCGCCGAATGGCTCGAGGCGCGGAAGGACGTGGGCCAGGTCATCTATCCGGGGCTGAAGAGCCATCCGCAGCACGAGCTGGCGAAGCGTCAGATGTCCGGCTTCGGCGGCATGATCACCGCCATCCTCGACCGCGACCTGGCGGGCGTTAAGCGGATGCTGGAACGGACCCAGCTCTTCACCCTGGCCGAGAGCCTTGGCGGCGTGGAGAGCCTCATCGAGCACCCGGCCATCATGACCCACGCCTCGATCCCGGCCGAAACGCGGGCGCGCATCGGCATCTCGGACGGCCTCGTGCGCCTGTCCGTCGGGGTCGAGAACGTGGCCGACCTGATCGCCGACCTGGAGCAGGCGCTCGCCTAGAGGAACAGGTCGGCGGCCGCGTCCGCGATAGCGTCCACGTCCAGCCGGTAGTGGCGGTAGAGATCGGGCAGGTCGCCCACCTGGCCGAAGCTGTCGAGGCCAAGGGCGCTGACCCGCTGGCCCAGCACCCCGCCCAGCCAGGAGAGGGTCGCCGGCGCGCCGTCCACTACGGTGACCAGGCCCGCGCCCGGCGCGAGGCGGGAGAGCAGGGCTTCGGCGTGGCTTTGGCGGCGTCCGGCGCCCGTCCAGCGGCCGCGGCGCGCGGCCATCCAGTCGCGGTGCAGCAGGCCCGGCGAGACGACGTTGAGGACGCCCAGGCCCGGCAGGTCGTCGGCCAGCTGCTCGGCCGCCGCCAGCACCTCGGGCGCCACGGCGCCGCAGAACACGATCGCGGCCTCTGAGCCGGGCGCGGGGGCCTTCAGCCAGTAGGCGCCCCTCAGCGCATCGTCGCGCCAGGCGTCGTCGGTCCGTTCGACCTGGGTCAGCATGCGGGTAGTGAGGCGCAGGTAGACCGACCCGCCGTCGGGCGCCTGCATGTGCTCGAACGACCAGCGCATCACCTCGCTGAGTTCGTCCACGAACGCCGGCTCGAAGTAGGTGAGCCCCGGCTGGCCGATGCCGATGAGCGGCGTGTAGATCGACTGGTGCGCGCCGCCCTCGGGGCCGAGCGTCAGCCCCGACGGGGTCGCCACCAGCATGAAGCGGGCATCCTGGTAGCAGGCGTAGTTCAGGGCATCGAGGCCGCGGCTGATGAAGGGGTCGTAGACCGTCCCGATCGGCAGCAGGCGCTGGCCGAACAGCGGCGCCGACAGGCCGAAGGCCGCCAGGTTCAGGAACAGGTTGTGCTCGGCGATGCCCAGCTCGACGTGCTGGCCCGCGCCGCCGCCGGCCCACTTCTGCGGCGAGGGGATCTTGGCGTCGCGGAAGACGTCGGCCGTCTCGCGCCGGCGGAACAGCCCCCGCTGGTTCACGAAGCCGCCGAGATTGGTGGAGACGGTCACGTCCGGACTGGTGGTGACGATCCGGTCGGCCAGCGGATGGCCGCTCTTGGCGAGGTCCAGCAGGATCCGCCCGAAGGCCTGCTGGGTGGACTGTTCGGCGCCTTCGGGGCTCGGGAACGCGCCACGCGGCGGCGCGGGCACGGCGTCGGCCACGAAGCGGCGCTGGATCGGTTGGGCGAACGGGACGGCGTCGATGAAGGCGCGGATCTCGGCGGCCTCTTCCGGCGAAAGGCCGGCCAGCGGCTCCCACTCCTCGCCCTCCGGCACCCCCATGGACGCGCGAAGGCTCTCCACCTGGGCCGGCGTCATCAGGCCGGCATGGTTGTCCTTGTGGCCCTGCAGTGGCAGGCCGAAGCCCTTCACCGTGTAGGCGATGAACAGCGTGGGGACGTCGTCCTGGCAGGCGTCGAACGCTTCGGTCAGGGTCTCGATGCAGTGACCGCCGAGGCCGATCATCAGCTGGTGCAGCGCGGTGTCGTCGAAACTGGCCAGCAGCGCGGGCACACCCGGCTCGCGCCCGATGTCGCGCACCAGACGTTCGCGCCAGGCGCCGCCGCCCTGGTAGGTGAGGGCCGCGAAGTCGGCGTTGGGGCAGGCCTCGATCCAGGCCTGCAGCGCCTTGCCGCCGGGCCGCGCGAAGGCGCGCTGCTGGGCCTTGCCCCACTTGAGCGTCACCACCCGCCAGCCGGCCGTCTCGAAGATGTCGTCGAACCGGTCGAACATCCGGTCGGCCGTCGTCGCGTCCAGGCTCTGCCGGTTGTAGTCGACGATCCACCAGCAGTTCCGGATGTCGTGCTTGTAGGCCTCGATCAGGCACTCGTAGATGTTGCCCTCGTCGAGTTCGGCGTCGCCCAGGGTGGCGACGAAGCGGCCCTTGCGCGCCGGGTCCAGCAGGCCGTGGCCCTCCAGGTAGTCCTGCATCAGCGAGGCGAAGGCGGTGATCGCCACCCCCAGGCCGACCGACCCGGTGGAGAAGTCGACGTCGTCCTTGTCCTTGGTCCGGGAGGGGTAGGACTGGGCGCCGCCGAAGCTGCGGAAGGTCTCGAGCTGCTCGCGGGTCTGGCGGCCCATCAGATACTGGGCGGCGTGGAAGACGGGACTGGCATGCGGCTTCACCGCCACCCGGTCCTCGGGCCGGAGGGCGTGGAAGTAGAGGGCCGTCAGGATGGTGGTCATCGAGGCGCAGGACGCCTGGTGCCCGCCGACCTTCAGGCCGTCGCGGCTCTCGCGCAGGTGGTTGGCGTTGTGGATCGTCCAGGTGGCCAGCCAACGCAGCCGTGCGTCGATGCGGTCGAGCAGTTCGGCCTCGCGCGCGGCGCCGCGATTGTGACCGGCGGCGAGGGGGCGGGTCTGGGGCATGAGAAGGCGCGCCTGTCGCGATGTGTGGAGTGTTGTTGCGCCTGAACGCCCGGTTCAGGGTGCATTGCTATCGCTTCTAGCAGACTTCGCGCACGATCGTCAGGGCGCTGTCCGGCCGCCGCAGGCATTTTTCGCTATCGAAATGTCGGTACGTTCCGATTGACGGCGCCCATTCGTTGGGGTCAGCCTTCGGATTGAGCGAGGCCGAAAGAGTCCCGCCGGAGGAAGCCTCGAATGACCCTCAACGCGCCCGCCGCGGCCGAGCGCCTGCCCTTGAAGACCAAGCTGGCCTTCGGGATTGGCAGCTCCGCGGAAGTGATCGCCCTCTACGCCGTCTCCAGTTTTGCGCTGCTCTATTACAACCAGGTGCTGGGCGTGCCGGCGCACTGGATCGGCATCGCGATCTCGCTGAGCCTGGTCCTGGACGGACTGACGGAGCCGGTCGTGGGCGCCTGGTCTGACCGCACCAAGTCGAAACTTGGCCGCCGGCATCCGTGGATGTACGCCGCGCCGATCCCGATCGCGCTGACGTTCTATGGCATCTTCAATCCCCCGGCCGGGCTGGAGTCCCTGGGGCTCACCATCTGGTGCGGCGTCTTCGTCTCCCTGCTGCGGCAGGTGATGACGTTCTTCCACACCCCGCACCTGGCCCTCGGCGCCGAGCTGTCGCCCAACTACCTCGAGCGCTCGAAGGTGATGGCCTACAACAGCTTCTTCACCTGGGCCGGCGGCTCGGCGATGACCTGGATCGCCCTCAGCTACTTCTTTCCGTCGACCCCCGAGTACCCGCGCGGCCTGCTCAACCCCACGCCGTGGGCTGGCTTCGCCCTCACCATGGCGCTCACCATCGTGACGGTGCTGTTCGCCTCGGCCTGGTTCACCCGCGACCGGATCCCGTTCCTGCCGCAGCCGGCGGCCGACGTGAAACCCTTCAGCCCGGCCGAGTTCTTCGCCGACGTCTGGAAGGCGCTGCGCAACCGCAACTACGTCTGGCTGCTCATCGGCTACTTCTTCCTGTCGATGATGATCGGCCTCAAGGAGGGGCTGCGGCTCTACACCGCCACCTTCTACTGGGGCCTCTCCAGCGAGGAGCTCCGCTGGTTCGTGATCGGCAGCTTCGTCGGCTATGCGACGGCCTTCCTGTTTGCGGCGCGGATGCATGGCCGGTTCGACAAGCGCGCAACGCTGGTCTGGGGGGCGGTGATCTACGCGCTCACCACGGCCGCGCCGCTGGTCGCCGGCCTGTTCGGCCTCCTGTCCCGCGACACGCCGAACCTGCTGGTGATCCTGATCGCCTGGTCGTCGCTGTCGTACGGCTCGCTCAGCGTGCTGCAGATCGGCGCCATGTCCGCCCTGGCCGACATCGCCGACGAGAATGAACTGCGCTTCGGCGTACGGCAGGAAGGCATCCTGTATTCCACCCGCGCCCTGGCGGCGAAGATCGACCAGGCGATCGGCTCGGTGCTGGCAGGCTTCGTGCTGCTGATGATCGCCTTCCCCCAAAAGGCCACGCCGGGCGCGGTCGCCGACAGCGTGCTGTTCAAGCTGGCGCTCTGGGACGGGGCGATCGCCGCCGTGCCCGGGCTGATCGCGGCGCTGTGCTACGCGCGCTATCGCATCAGCAAGCAGAGCTACGAGGAGACCCGCGCCGCCCTGGTCGCCAAGCGGGCCCGCACGCCCGCTGCCGCTGCCGGCCCCACGCCCGTCAAGGATCCGCCGGGCGTGGCGGCCGCGACGCCGGCCGAATAGCTCAGACGCCGGCTTCCAGCGCCTCGATCAGGCTGCCCGTATAGGCGGCGTGGCCGACGTGGGTGAGGCGAGCCTGGAAGTCGGCCCAGATCTCGCCGCCCAGGTTCCGCCACCGGCGGCAGAAGGCGTAGTCCTCCGAGAGGTACTGCCCGGTCTCGGGCTCGATCATGGTGTCGAACACCATCACGGTCTCGGCGGCGGCGTTGTCGGCCATGTCGCCCATCTTGGCCCTCAGTTCGGGATGGGCGTCGAAAAGCTTCTGCATCGCCCCGCGCGAAATCATCAGGAAGCCGGTGCCGCCATACGCCACCTGGGCGTACCCGTCGTTCACATCGACGCTGTTTTGCGGATTGGGCAGGAAGCGGACCACATAGCCGATGGACGCCGCCTGCAGGTCGGTGACGCCCTTCTCGACGGCTCGCCGCACCTTGCCCCAGTCGATCTTCTTTAGCGGGCAGACCGCAGCGATCACGTCCTTGCCCGAGTCCAGAAGGCGGAAGACGTCGTGCGGCATGAAGCCGATGTCGGCGTCGACGTAGAGGATATGGGTGGCGTCGGGGTGGGCCAGGAACTGGGCGGCGAGCCGCGAGCGGCCGCGCGTGATCAGGGCCTCGCCTCCCATCATCTCGACGTGCAGGCCGACGCCCTGCTGGCGGCAGGCGTCCTGCAGCCGCAGCAGCGAGCTGACGAAATGAAGCGTGAGCTGGCCGCCGTAGCAGGGTACGGCGAGATAGATGAAGGGCGGCTTGGCGTCGGACATGGCGCGGACCATAGAGCCGCCCCCGCCCGGCGTCGATCAGGCCGGGCGCAGCCGCCTGACGGCCAGGTAGCCCGCCACCGCGATCGCTACGCCAAGGCTGTCGGCCAGCAGGTCCAGCGGGTCTCCGTGACGACCCGTCGGCGCGGCGGCCTGGATGAACTCGATGAGCAGGCCGTAGGCCAGGGCGAAGGCGGGGATCGCCAGCCGCCGCGCCGGGGCCAGCAGATAGCCGGTCCCCGTCAGCACGAACCAGGCGGCCGTGTGCTCGAACCGGTCGCCCGTGCCGGGATCGGGCAGGTCCTCGCTGGGCAGCAGGCACAGCACCATCAGGATCGCCGCGGCCAGGGCGTAGAGGCCGAGGCGGTACGGCCGGGGCAGACGCGAGGGAACGAACATCACCCCTTACTTGCACGTCCAAACTTGTCTCTCTAGCGTCCGCGCCGCGAAGATTTGGTGCAGGAGCTGGGCGTGACCATCGAGGCGGTGATCTGGGATTTCGGCGGGGTGTTCACCTCCTCGCCGTTCGAGGCGTTCAACCGCTACGAGGCCGAGAAGGGGCTGCCGAAGGACTTCATCCGCCGGATCAACGCCACCAACCCCGACCACAACGCCTGGGCGCTGTTCGAGCGCAACGAGATCGACACTTTCAGGTTCGACGAGCTGTTCCTCGCCGAGTCCACGGCGTTGGGTCATCCGGTGCCCGGCCGCGAGGTGCTGCCGCTGCTGTCGGGCCAGCTCCGCCCGCGGATGGTGGCGGCGCTGAAGGCCTGCAAGGCGCAGTTCAAGGTCGGCTGCATCACCAACAACGTGGTGTCCGAGCACAGCCCCGGTCAGGACGAGGGCCAGCGGATGGCCGGCGCCATGGCCCAGGTCATGCCGCTGTTCGACGCCATCATCGAGAGCTCCAAGGCCGGCGTTCGAAAGCCGGACCCGCGCATCTACCTGATGATGTGCGACCTGCTGGGCGTGCAGCCCGAGGCCTGTGTCTACCTCGACGACCTCGGCATCAACTGCAAGCCGGCGGCGGGCCTCGGCATGCAGGCGATCAAGGTGGTGGACGTCGACCAGACCCTGGCCGACCTGTCGCGTCTCACCGGCCTGTCGTTCGACGAGCAGCCGGCGTGAGCCGGCCGCCGCGCATCGGCGCCGACGCCGCGCTCGCCGACCTGCCGGGCTGGAGCAGGGCCGCCGGTCCGCGGGACGCCATCGTCCGCACGTTCCGGTTCAAGGATTTCAACGAGGCGTTCGGATTCATGACCCGGGTGGCGATCATGGCCGACAAGCTCGACCACCATCCGGAGTGGTTCAACGTCTACAACCGGGTCGAGGTGGTGCTGACCACGCACGACGCCGACGGCGTCACCGAGCTCGACGTCCGCATGGCCCAGTTCATGGACGAGGCGGCGGGCCAGGAAGACGTCTGACGGGGGCGGGCGGCGCCCCGCTCAGTTCACGATGACCGCGCCCAGCAGCACGCGGGCGCCCGGCCGGCCCAGGATCGCGTCGGTCTGCCGCTGGAGCGCCTGGCCGATGTAGTCGACGCTCGGTAGCTGGCCCGGGACCAGCCCGGCGGCATAGGACTGCACCGTCTGCACATAGGCGGCCCGCAGGCGTGGGATCGACTGCTCGGCCCGCTTGCGGAGCGCCGCGTCCGGCACGTCGAGGCCGATGTCCACCGACAGGACGCCCCGCGTGCCGTTCGAGCGGAGCGTCGTGCCCAGCAGGTTGCCCAGCGCCAGGTAGGTCGAATTGGTGGCGGTCTTGCCTTCCTTCTCCGCGCCGGCGCCTGAAGCGTGCGCGAGAGCTGGCAGGGCGGCGGCGGCGAGGCCGATGAAAACGCGGCGGTCCATGGCGTCCGGATCGTCGATCATGGTTAGCGGTCTCTTTACGCGCAGATGCGACACCATCGGGCAAGACGTCCGCAAACTGCTTCGGAGCGCCCCTTGGGCCGATTTGCGCCGACCAACCTCGACCTCGACGGCAAGGTCATCCTCGTGACCGGGGGCACGGGCTCCTTTGGCCGCCGGTTCATCGAGACCATCCTCGAGCGCTCGTCGCCGCGAAAGCTGATCGTCTATTCCCGCGACGAACTGAAGCAGAGCGAGATGCAGATCGATCTCGCCGAACGCTTCGGGCCGAAGAAACTGGCGGCCATGCGCTTCTTCCTGGGCGACGTGCGAGACCGCGAGCGCCTCAGCCTGGCGTTCCGTGGCGTCGACATCGTGATCCACGCTGCGGCCCTGAAGCAGGTGCCGGCGGCGGAATACAACCCGTCGGAATGCATCCACACCAACGTCCTCGGCGCCGAGAACGTGGTGTGGGCTTGTCTCGCCAACCGCGTGAGTCAGGTGGTCGCGCTCTCGACCGACAAGGCCTGCAACCCGATCAACCTCTACGGCGCGACGAAACTCGCCTCGGACAAGACCTTCGTCGCCGCCAACAACCTGTCGGGCGATATCGGCACCCGCTTCTCGGTGGTGCGCTACGGCAACGTGGTCGGTTCGCGCGGCTCGGTGATCCCGTTCTTCCAGCGGCTGATCCAGCGCGGAGCCGGCGAGTTGCCGATCACCGACCCGCGCATGACGCGGTTCCTGATCACCCTGGGTGAGGGCGTGAACTTCGTGCTCTCGTCGCTGGATCGGATGCACGGCGGCGAGATCTTCGTGCCGAAGATCCCGTCCATGAAGGTCACCGACATCGCCGAGACCCTGGCGCCCGGCATGGCCACCAAGGTCATCGGCATCCGTCCCGGCGAAAAGCTGCACGAGATGATGATCTCGGCCGACGACGCGCGGAACACGGTGGACCTGGGCGACCGCTACGCCATCGAGCCGGCGTTCGTGGAATACAGCCGCGAGCCGCTGGAGGGCGCGCGGATCGCCGACGACTTCAGCTACGCCAGCGACACCAACCACGAATGGCTCGACGGCGCCGGCCTGATGAAGATGCTGGCCGACGACAAGCCGGCCGAACGCCGCCGCCGGGCCGACGACTGAGATGATCCTCCCCTACGGCCGCCAGACGATCGAGGATGACGACATCGCCGCGGTCGCCGAGGCGCTGCGGGCCGACTTCCTGACCACCGGGCCGACGGTGGAGGCCTTCGAGCGGGCGTTCGCCGAGACGGTGGGCGCGCGTCATGCGGTGGCCTGCGCCAACGGCACGGCGGCGCTGCATCTGGCGATGCTGGCGCTCAAGGTCCAGCCGGGCGAGGTGGTGATCGCGCCGTCCATCACCTTCCTCGCCACGGCCAACTGCGCCCGATACGTCGGCGCCGACGTGGTGTTCGCGGACGTGGACCCGGATACCGGGCTGATGACGCCCGCCACGCTGGCTGACGCCCTCGAGCGTGTGGGCGGCCGGCGGCTGCGGGCGGTGCTGCCGGTACACCTGCGCGGCGATGCGGCCGAACTCCCGGCGTTGGAGGCCCTGGCGCGGGACGCCGGCGCCGTGCTCGTGGAGGACGCGCCCCACGCCGTCGGAACGACGATGCGCTTCGGCAATGTGTCGGAGGTGGTCGGCGATGTGCGCCATTCGGCGATGGCGACCTTCTCGTTCCACCCGGTGAAGACCATCGCCACCGGCGAGGGCGGCATGGTGACGACCAACGACCCTGCTCTGGCCGATCGCCTGCGGGTGATGCGCAGCCACGGCATGGTGCGGCCCGAGGGGTGCGAGCCGTGGTGGTACGAGATGCCCGAGCCGGGCTTCAACTACCGTCTCCCCGACATCCTCTGCGCCCTGGGTCTGTCGCAACTGAAGAAGCTGCCGCGCTTCGCCGAGCGGCGGCGCGGGCTGGCCGCCCTCTATCGTGACGCCCTCGCCCCGCTCGCGCCGGTGGTGCGCCTGGCGGCCCAGCCGACCTGGAGCGATCCGGTCCTGCACCTGATGGTGGCGCTGATCGACTTCGAGGCGGTGGGCAAGACGCGCCGCGAGGTGGTCGACGCCCTGAAGGCGCGCGGCGTCGGCAGCCAGGTCCACTACATCCCGGTGCACCGCCAGCCCTACTATCGGGAGCTCTACGGCGCCCTCGACCTGCCGGGCGCGGAGGCCTGGTACGCACGCTGTCTGTCCCTGCCGCTCTATCCGGGCATGGAGGACGGTGACGTCGAGAAGGTCGCCGCGGCCCTGAAGGACGTCCTCGGCCTTTAGGCCTTCGGCTTCGGCTTGCGCATCCGCATCAGGCCTTCCTGCGCGCAGGAGGCGACGAGGGCCCCGTCCGATGCCCGGTAGATGTAGCCGAGGTTGAAGCCGCGACCGCCGGAGGCCGACGGGCTCTCCTGCACATAGAGGTGCCATTCGTTGAAGTCGGTCGGCCGGTGGAACCACATGGCGTGGTCGAGGCTCGCCGACTGGAAGCCCGGCGTGCGCCAGCTCACCCCGTGCGGCCGGACCGAGGTGCCCAGCAGGCTCATGTCGGAGGCATAGGCCAGGATCACCTGATGCATGTGCGCGTCGGACCCGATCGGATGGCGGGCGCGGAACCAGACCTGCTGGTACGGGTCGCGCCGCTCGGGCTCCACCACGTCGAAGCGGCCGCCCACCGTGCGCATCTCGATCGGCTGGACGCGGTCGATCCAGTCCACGTCCTCGGCCGGCGGATTGGGATTCAGCCGACGGCGGACGGCGGAGTCGTCCTCGACGTCGTCCCAGCCGGGCGCGTCGGGCATGTCGGCCTGGTGCTCGTAGCCGTCCTCCTCGTTCTGGAACGAGGCGGCCAGGTTGAAGATCTGCTGGCCCTTCTGGACGGCGATGACCCGGCGGGTGGTGAAGCTGCCGCCGTCGCGGGACCGGTCCACCTCGAAGATGATCGGGATCGACGGGTCGCCAGGCCGGATGAAGTAGCAGTGCAGCGAGTGGCAGATCCGGTCCTCGACCGTCTCGTAGGCGGCCAGCAGCGACTGGGCGATCACCTGGCCGCCGTAGATCCGCTGGCGCTGCTCCTCGTCGGGCGTCGTGCCGCGGAAGAGGTTTACCTCCAGCCGTTCCAGCTTGAGGGTCTCGGCGAGCGTCTGGGTCGTGTCCATCGGGGCGTCCGCGATGCTGCAACTGCGAAAGGGGCGTGGATTACGCCCAGGAAGCGTCGCAGGGAAGTCCCGATCCCTACTGGCTCCGCATCCGCAGCAGACCTTCCTGAGCCACGGACGCCACCAGCGTGCCGTCCTCGGCATAGATGGCGCCGCGGATCAGGCCGCGGCCGTCCGAGGCCGACGGGCTGTCGTGGACGTAGAGGTGCCAGTCGTTGAAGTTGGTCGGCTTGTGGAACCACATGGCGTGGTCGAGGCTGGCGGACTGGAAGCCCTTGGTCTGCCAGTGCACCCCGTGCGGCCGCATGGCGGTGGACAGGAGGTTCATGTCCGAGGCGTAGGCCAGGATCACCTGGTGCATCCGCGGATCATCGCCGATCGGCGTGGCGCAGCGGAACCAGTTCTGGGATTCTGGCGGCTTGGGTTGCTTGTCCATCCAGTAGGTGCGGGCGTCCTTCGACCGCATCTCGATCGGCATCGGGCGCGACAGCCAGCGCTTGGCCTGCTCGGGCGCGTCCTTCATCAGCTCCAGCATCACCTCGCGCTGGTCCTTCAGCTCGGACCAGTGCGGGCCCTCAGGCATGGCGGCCTGGTGGAAGAAGCCCTCCTCCGGGTCCTTGAACGAGGCGGCGAGGTTGAAGATCTGCTTGCCGTGCTGGACGGCGACCACCCGGCGGGTGGTGAAGCTGCCGCCGTCGCGGCTGCGGTCCACCTCGAAGACGATCGGCACCGTCGGGTCGCCCGGACGGATGAAGTAGCAGTGCAGCGAGTGGCAGACCCGCGCCTCCACCGTCTCGTAGGCGGCGAGCAGCGACTGGGCGATCACCTGACCGC
Organism: Pseudomonadota bacterium; assembly: GCA_046725615.1. GTDB lineage: Bacteria > Pseudomonadota > Alphaproteobacteria > Caulobacterales > Caulobacteraceae > Phenylobacterium. Next base: position 11,051 of record JBKOYY010000072.1, on the reverse strand, counting down.
CGAAGATCCGTCCGGGGGCGTTGTCGGGCGACGTGCCCCGGAACAGGTTCTCCTCGATCCGCTCCAGTTGCAGCGTCTCGACCAGGGTCTCGTCCTGGGCTTCGGTTTCGGGGGGCAGGTTCTCGCTCATGGCGAGCGCCGATACGCGGGTGTACGGGCGGCGGCAAGGCTTGACGCAGCCGCTACTTGCGCGGCCTAGGGGCGCACATGGCCTTCGACTGCACTGTCCTCACCATGTTCCCGGACGCCTTTCCGGGTCCGCTGGGCGTCTCCCTGATCGGGACGGCGTGGCGAGAGGCCGCGCTCTGGTCGTTGGAAACGGTGGACATTCGGGCCTTTTCCACAGATAAGCGCGGCTTCCTCGACGACACCCCTGCGGGTGGCGGTCCGGGACAGGTGATGCGGGCGGACGTGATCGCCTCTGCGCTCGACAGCGTGGAGCGGCGCGGACGGCCGCTTTTGTACATGAGCGCCCGGGGTCGTCCCCTCACCCAGGCGCGCGTTCGTGAGTGGGCCCAGACGCCTGGGCTGATCGTCCTCTGCGGGCGGTTCGAGGGGGTGGACCAGCGGGTGCTCGACGCGCGCGGGTTCGAGGAGGTCTCCGTCGGAGACGCGGTGCTCGCCGGCGGCGAGGCGGCGGCGATGGTGGCGATCGAGGCGTGCGTACGGCTCGTGCCCGGTGTGTTGGGCCAGGCCGAGAGCTTGAGTGAAGAAAGCTTCGAGGACGGGCTCCTCGAGCATCCGCAGTACACGCGACCGCGGACGTTTGAAGGCCTTGAGATCCCCGAGGTGCTGCTGTCCGGGAACCACGCGGCCATCCGCAAGTGGCGCCAGGACCAGCGGGAAGCGACGACGCGGGAGCGGAGGCCGGACTTGTGGGCCGCCAGGACCGCCAATCAACAGGCAAAGGGCGATTGAAGCCCAGTAAGGATGAAGACCATGGCTGCGAACATCATCGAGACCCTGCGCAAGGAAGAGGCCGACCGCCTGCTGGCCGCCCGCAAGGTCCCCGAATTCCGTCCGGGCGACACCGTCCGCGTCAACGTGAAGATCAAGGAAGGCGAGCGCGAGCGCGTCCAGGCCTATGAGGGCGTGTGCATCGCCCGTGCGGGTCAGGGCGTCGATGAGAACTTCACCGTCCGCAAGATTTCGTTCGGCGAAGGCGTGGAGCGGGTGTTCCCGATCCTCTCGCCGAACATCGAGTCCATCGAGGTGAAGCGCCGCGGCGTCGTGCGTCGCGCCAAGCTCTATTACCTGCGTGACCGTCGCGGTAAGTCGGCCCGTATCGCCGAGCGCCAGATGACGGCGACGACCAAGGAAGAGTCGACCGAGGGCTGAGCCCTCTTCCGACATCCGGAATCAGGACGGCGGCTGGAGCGATCCAGCCGCCGTTTTCGTGCGCGACGCACGGATCGTCGATCAGGCGGCGAGCGGCGGGCCGGCGGCCAACGAGGCGCGCCATCCGTCGGGGGTCATGGTTTCCAGGTACTCGGCCTGCATCTCGGCCGTCAGCACCTCGACCATCAGGGCGTTCTCGACCCAGAGTTCGATGACGCCGAACATGCCGCCGCGCTTGCGGGTCTTGGCCAGCCAGCCGTACTCGGCGGCCAGGGCGAACACCTCCTCGGCCGCCAGCGGCGTGGCGATGGCCAGGTGGACGGGACCGTGGCGGACGGGCGCGCCGGACCGTCCCTCGGCGTCGGCGTCGCCTTCGGCCGGATGTAGCTCGGTCCCGCGCGGATAGATCTCGATGGCCGAACTCCGGTGGTCGCCCGCGAGCACGATCACCGAGCCTTCGCCGATCGGCGGGAAGGGCATGGCCTCGGCGCGCCACAGGCGGGCGATGGCGTCGCCGACCCGGACCGGGTCGTCCGCGGCGATGGAGACGTGGAAGATCATCTGGCAGCTCCTTGGTTGCCGCGCCGAGGTATTCCCGCCGCTCGCTCTCCGAAATCAGCGATATTGCAATTGGGGGCTGCATGGATGCAGGGTCCCCCGTGATGCCGGACTGGGACGACCTGCGCTTCTTCCTCGCCGTGGCCCGGACGGGCAGCACGATCGCGGCTGCCCGCGCGCTGGGCGTGAACCAGACGACGGTGTCTCGTCGCATCGGCGAGCTGGAGGCCCGCCTCGGCGTGCGGCTGTTCGACCGGATGCGCGAGGGGTTCCGGCTCCGCACGGACGCGGCGGCCATGGTCGAGATGGCCCAGCGCATCGAGGCGGAGGTTCGGGCTTTCGCGGACATGGGCGCGGCGCTCGGGCGCGGACCCGAGCGGATCCGCGTCACCACCAACGAACCGCTGGCCAACGCCGTCTTCGCGCCGGCCATGATGGCGTTCCACGCGCGCTGGCCCGACGTGCGGGTCGAGCTGGTGGTCAGCCCGAGGGTGCTGGACCTGGGTCGCGGCGAGGCCGACGTGGCCTTGCGGGCCTGGAACCAGCCTGACGACCCAGAGCTGATCGCCCGCCGGGTCGCCGACGCCCACTGGGCGGTCTATTGCGGCCGCGACTATGCGCGCTTCAACGGCGTCCCGCGGAGCCTGGACGCTCTGGCGGAGCACCCGGCAGTGCTGCTCGACGACCCCAGCGGCATGCGGCTGTCCGAGATCGCTGCGCTGCGGTCCCTCGACAGGCGCGGCAGCCTGAACGACCTCTGCATCGCCGCGCGCGCCGGCCTGGGCGTCGTCAGTTTGCCGTGCGTGCTGGGCGACACCCTGCCCGACCTCGTCCGCTGCTTCGTGCAGCCGGACCCCGTGACACCCATCTGGCTCGCGCACCATCCGCGCCTGGGCGATACGCCGGAACTGCGCGACCTGCTCGACGCCATCGCCGACCAGGCCCACGCTGCGCGCGCGATCCTGCGGGGCGAGGGAGAACAGACGCTGGTCTGACCCCCGGACGCTGCACCGAAAGCGCACGCGAATTCCCATAACTGTGGTCGCGCAGGCCTAGCCTCGCCAGGCGGGCGCCGCTACCCCGTCGGTCACAATCTGGGAGGGTGGAATGGGGGCTCTGCAAGTCGACACGGCGATCCGCGCGGATGAAGGGCGGCTGTTCGCCGACCTGTCCCGCGACTGGGAGATCTGGGGCCCGAACGGCGGCTACGTCTCGGCGATCGCGCTGCGGGCGGCCGGCGCGGCGGCGCCGGCGGACCATCGGCCAGCGACCCTGTCGGTCCAGTACCTCGGTGTCGGCGCCTTCGGCCCGGCCGAGGCGGTGGTGACGCCGGTGAAGCAGGGCCGCAGCGCTTGGCTGCTCAACGTCGCGCTCCAGCAGGAGGGCAAGGCGTTCCTCCAGGCCCAGGTGTGGACCACCAACCGCAGCGGCGGGCCGGTCACCGCCGAGGCGCGGGCGCCCGACGTGACGCCGCCATCCGAGCTGAAGACCTACCGGGAGCACATGGGCGCCCCGCCGCAGCATGGCTTCTGGCGCAACTTCGAGGGCAAGCCGCTCAGGTTCGTCCCGCCCGACGCGCCGCGGGAGGCGGCGCCGGCGGTCCTGCGTGAGTGGTACAGCTTCATCGGCTACGAGGCGGGCGACCCGTTCCTCGACTTCGCGCGCGCGGTGATCCTGCTCGACACCCTGGTCTGGCCGACCCACCACCGGGGTCTGGCGACGGCGCCGGACTACATCGCCCCCAGCCTCGACCTCACGGTCTGGTTCCACGAACCGGCCGGCGCAAGCGACTGGCTGCTGGTGGACGGCGTGGCCGATGTCGCGCGGGAAGGGCTGATCCACGGCCACAGCCGGATCTGGACCGACGACGGGCGGCTGGTCGCCACCGGCGGCTCGAACCTGCTGCATACGCCGCGGCGCTGATCCGTCAGGCGGCGTCCTCGGCCACGAAGGCGGCGAACTCCTTCGCCAGGTGGTCGAACATCAGCCGCATCCGCGGCGAGCCGCGCAGCGTCTCGTGCATGCAGATCCAGATCTCGAGCTTGAAGCCGAACTGGTCGGGCATCACCGGGACCAGATTCTCGCGCCGCGCCAGGCGGCTCTGGCAGACGCCGATCCCGACCCCGGCCCGGATGGCCGCGAGCTGGGCCACGTCGTTGTCGGTGCGATAGGCGAAGAGGTCGCGGGTGATCGGCCGGTCGATGGCGATCCCATTCGCGATCTCGGGATAAGCGCGATCGAAGCCGATCAACGTATGCCCGACCAGCTCGTCGAAGGTGGTCGGCGTGCCGTGCGCCGCCAGATACTCGGGCGTGGCGTGGAAGCCGAGCGGCAGCTCGCCGATCTTCTTGGCCACCAGGCTGTTCTGGGTCGGGCGCGACATTCGCACCGCCACGTCGGCGTCGCGACGGGTCAGGTCGTCGTTCTTGTTGTTCAGCGTCAGCTCGACCTGGATGCCGGGGTGCGCCTCGCGGAAGCGCGCCATCATCGGTGGGATCACCTCGATGCCGACGATCTCGCTGACCGTGACGCGGACCACGCCGCCCTCGCCGCTGACGATGCCGCTGATGTCGCGAGAGGCGGCCGCCGCCGCGGCGGCCATGTCGGCCAGGTGCGGGCGGAAGGCCAGGGCCAGGTCCGTGGGCTGGAGGCCGCGGGGACTGCGGAGGAACAGCGGCGCGCCGAGCTGGCGTTCCAGCTGGTCGATGTGCCGCCCGAGGGTCGGCTGGGTCAGCCGCCGGATCCTGGCCGCCGCCGAGAAGCTGCCGGCCTCCAGCACCGCGTGGAGGCTCTGCAGAAGGTCCCAATCCGCCGTCGTCGACATGCGGACATGAATAGCTGTTCTGCGGACTTCGGCAATTCTGTTCCGCTGGCCTCGGGCGCATCTGTTCCGGCGATGGATGGAGACCTGAGATGACCAAACCCCTGGCCCTGGTGCTTGGCGCGACGGGCGGAATTGGCGGCGCCCTGGCGGACCGGCTCGTGGAGGCCGGCTGGCGCGTCCGCGCTCCGCACCGCGATCCCGACCGCGCCCGCGCGACCAGCGGGCGAGCGCACCTGGAGTGGGTGCAGGGCGACGCCCTCTCGCCCGAGGCCATCGTCGCCGCCGCGGATGGCGTGCAGGTGGTGGTCCACGGGGTCAACCCGCCGGGTTACCGCAACTGGGCCGGGCTGCAGCTGCCGATGCTGGCGTCCAGCATCGCCGCGGCGCGAGCGGCGGGCGCCCGGCTGCTGTTCCCCGGCACGGTCTACAACTACGGCCCCGACGCCTTCCCGCTGATCGACGAGACCGACGCCCAGGCCCCGGTCAGCCGGAAAGGCGCGATCCGGGTGAGGATGGAAGCGGCGCTGAAGGCGGCGGACGTCCCGGTGCTCATCGTCCGGGCCGGCGACTTCTTCGGCCCCCGGCCCGGCAACAACTGGCTGTCGCAGGGCATCGCGCCGGCAGGCCGTCCCATCACCGCCGTCAGCTATCCCGGACCGCTGGAGGTGCGCCACGCCTGGGCGTACCTGCCCGATGTGGCCGAGACGTTCGTGCGCCTGCTGGACGCCGGCCTTGGCGACGTCGAGAGGTTCCACATGCAGGGCCAGGCGGTGACGGGTCACGAACTGGTCGCCGGCCTGGAGGCTGCGGCTGGCCGTAAGCTGGCCGTGCGCCGCCTGCCCTGGCTGGCGATCGCCGCCGCCGCGCCGTTCAACGAAACCCTGCGTGAGATGCAGGAGATGCGATACCTGTGGCGGCGCGAAGTGCTGCTGGACAACCGCCGCCTGGTCGCGCGCCTGGGGGCCGAGCCGAGGACGCCGCTGACCGACGCGCTGCGGGCGGCGCTCGTGGGGCAGGGCTCGCTGGCCGGACAAATGGCCGCCTGAGCCCGGCGAAAAAAATTTGCTGCATATGCAAGGCGAATGCGGCGTTGCAGCACTAGACGTGCGCGCATCGGCGGACCTACATGCCGCCCATGCCCGGCAAGACCCTCTACGACAAGATCTGGGACGCCCACGTCGTCGCTGAACAGGACGGCGAGGCGATCCTCTACATCGACCTGCACCTGATCCACGAGGTGACCACGCCCCAGGCCTTTGCGGGGCTTCGCGCCAATCGTCGGCCGGTGCGCCGGCCCGACCGCACGCTGGCGGTGGCCGACCACAATGTTCCCACAGAAGGCCAGGAGTTGGGCGTCGACGCGGTCGCCGACGAGGAGGCGCGGCTCCAGCTCCAGACCCTGGGCAAGAACGTCGCCGACTACGGCATCGAGTACTTCCCGATGGGCGACATCCGGAACGGGATCGTCCACGTGGTCGGCCCGGAGCAGGGTCGCACCCAGCCGGGCATGACCATCGTCTGCGGCGACAGCCACACCTCGACGCATGGCGCGTTTGGCGCCCTGGCCCACGGCATCGGCACCTCCGAGGTCGAGCACGTCCTGGCCACCCAGACCCTGCGGCAGAAAAAGGCCAAGAACTTCCGCGTCCGCATCGAGGGCGAACCGGCCCCGGGTGTCGGCGCCAAGGACTTCGCCCTGGCCGTGATCGGCGAGATCGGGACCGCCGGCGGCACTGGCTACGTCATCGAGTACGCGGGCTCGGCCGTGCGCGCGCTGTCGATGGAGGGCCGCATGACCCTCTGCAACCTGACCATCGAGGGCGGCGCGCGGGCCGGCCTTGTCGCGCCCGACGAGACCACCTTCGAGTATCTCAAGGGCCGGCCGTCGGCGCCCAAGGGCGGCGCCTGGGAAATGGCCCTGTCGTACTGGAAGACCTTCTTCACCGACGACGACGCCGTGTTCGACCGCGAAATCGTGCTGGACGCCGCGAAGATCGCGCCGACGGTCACCTGGGGCACCAGCCCCGAGGACGTGGTGGCGGTGACCGGCGTCGTGCCCTCGCCCGACAGCTTCGCGACCCCGGACAAGCGCGCGTCCGCCGCGCGCGCTCTGGACTACATGGGGCTGTCCGCCGGCCAGCCGATCACCGAGGCGAAGATCGACGTCGTCTTCATCGGCTCCTGCACCAACAGCCGGATCGAGGACCTGCGCAGCGCCGCGAAGATCGCTGAAGGCCGCAAGGTCGCCGAGGGCGTCCGGGCCATGGTGGTGCCGGGCTCGGGCCTCGTCCGCGCCCAGGCCGAAGAAGAGGGCCTGGACGAGATCTTCAAGGCCGCCGGCTTCGAATGGCGCGAGCCCGGCTGTTCCATGTGCCTCGGCATGAACCCCGACAAGCTGACGCCGCACCAGCGCTGCGCCTCCACCTCGAACCGCAACTTCGAGGGCCGCCAGGGCCGCGATGGCCGCACCCACCTGATGAGCCCCGCCATGGCCGCGGCCGCCGCCATCGCCGGCCACATCGCCGACGTGCGGGACTACCTGTAGCGCCATGATCGTCGGCCTCGACCACATCGCCCTCGTCGTCCGCGACCTCGACGCCGCGGTGGACGGCTACGCCCGCATGTTCGGCGTCACGCCTGACTGGATTGGCCGGGGCGGCGGCGTGCGCCAGGCGTGGTTCCAGTTCCCGAACGCGGCGCTGGATCTGATCTCGCCCGAGGGCGAGGGCGCGTTCGCCGACGGCATGCGGGCGCACCTCGACTCCGTGGGCGAAGGCGTCTGGGCCCTGGCCTTCGCCAGCGACGATCTCGCGGGCGACGTGAAGCTCATGAACCGCCGGGGCATTCCCGCCAGCGAGCCGGCGCCCATGCGCACCAAGGCCGAGGACGGCAGCGTCCGCGAATGGCAGGGTTCGAGCCTCGACCCCAAGGCGACCGGCGGCACGCGCATCCTGCTGATGGCGCGACCCGCCCAACCGTGGCCGCTGGCCAAGCCGAACGCCGAGGCGCCCATCACCCAGCTCGACCATGTGGTGATCGTGACCCCGAACGTCGACCGGGCGCTGGCCGTCTATGGCGCCAAGCTCGGCCTCGACCTGCGGCTCGACCGCGAAAACCCGAAGTGGAACGCCCGTCAGCTCTTCTTCCGCTGCGGCGACGCGGTGGTCGAGATGGGCGCGAAGATCGGCGGTCCGGCCACGGACGATCCCGACCGCTCGGGCGGCCTCGCCTGGCGCGTGGCCGAGCCGCACGCCGCCCAGACCCGCATCGCCGCCGCCGGCTTCGACGTCTCGGAGGTCCGCGTCGGCCGCAAGCCCGGCACCCACGTCTTCACCGTCCGCGACGCGCCTGCAGGCGTGCCGACGATCATGCTCAGCGCCGAGCCCCAGATGGAAAACGCCTGATGGAAGCCTTTACCCGCCTCGACGCCAAGGCCGCGCCGCTGCCGCTGGCCAACATCGACACCGACCAGATCATCCCCAAGCAGTTCCTGAAGACGGTGGAGCGCGCGGGTCTCGCCAAGGGCCTGTTCTACGAATACCGCTTCGACCAGCAGGGCCGGGAGATTCCGGACTTCGTGCTGAACCAGCCGGCCTACAAGGGCGCGGGCGTGCTGATCGCCGGCGACAACTTCGGCTGCGGTTCGTCGCGCGAGCACGCGCCCTGGGCGCTGATGGACTTCGGCATCAAGTCGGTGATCAGCACCAGCTTCGCCGACATCTTCTACAATAACTGCTTCCAGAACGGCTTGCTGCCGGTGGTGCTCAAGGCCGAGGAAGTCCAGCAGCTGATGGACGAGGCCCGCGGCGGCAATCACGTGGTCAGCGTCGACCTGGAGACCCAGACCGTGACCTCACCGTCCGGCAAGGTCTTCCACTTCGACATCGATCCCAAGCGCAAGGCCAAGATGCTGAAGGGCCTGGACGCCATCGGCGAGACGCTGGAGGCCGCGCCCGCCATCGACACCTATGAGATGAAGCGCGCCCTGGCCCAGCCCTGGCTTGAAGGCGCGTGAGCATCATCGTCGCCGGGACGGTCCGGGTTCCGCCCGAGAACCTGGATGCCTTCCGGCCGCACATGGACGCCATGCTGGCCGGCAGCCGCGCCGAGGACGGGTGCCTCGCCTATTCGTACGCGGTGGATGTCCAGGACGCCGGGTTGATCCGGGTGTTCGAGGCCTGGCGCGACGAGGCGGCGTTGCAGGCCCACTTCCAGACCGCGCACATGGCCGACTGGCGCGCGGCCTGGCCGCAGTTCGGGGTTTCGGATCGGAACCTCAGCCTGTACGAGGTCGCCGCCGAGCGGCCGCTTTAGCTTTCCGGGGATGACCATGACCGACCTTCTCCTCCTGCCTGGCGACGGGATCGGGCCGGAAGTGACGGCGCAGGTGCGCCGCGTGGCCGAAACGCTGACGCCCGACCTGAAGCTCGACGAGCGCCCCTTCGGCGGCGCCAGCTACGACCTGTGCGGCGAGCCGCTGGCCGACGAGACGCTCGCCGCCGCCAAGGCGGCCCGCGCGGTGCTGATGGGCGCCGTGGGCGGCCCGAAGTGGGCGGGCGTGGCGCGCGACAAGCGCCCCGAGGCCGGTCTGCTCAAGCTGCGCGCCGAGATGGAGGTGTTCGCCAACCTGCGGCCGGCCCTGTGCTTCCAGCCGCTGGCCGACGCCTCCAGCCTGAAGCGCGAGCTGGTCGAGGGCCTCGACTTCATGATCGTCCGCGAGCTGACGGGCGGCATCTACTTCGGCGAGCCGCGGTTCATCGAGGACCTGCCGGGCGGCGGCCAGCGCGCCGTGGACACCCAGGTCTACACCACCGCCGAGATCGAGCGCGTCGCCCGCGTGGCCTTCGAGCTGGCGCGCGGCCGCCGCAACAAGGTTCACTCGGCCGAGAAGTCCAACGTCATGGACTCGGGTCTCCTATGGCGCCGCGTCGTGACCGACCTTCACCAGCGCGAGTATCCCGACGTCGAGCTCGAGCACATCCTGGCCGACAACGCGGCCATGCAGATCGTGAAGAACCCCAAGCAGTTCGACGTCATGGTCACCGACAACCTGTTCGGCGACATCCTGTCGGATGCGGCGGCCCAGCTCACGGGTTCGCTCGGGATGCTGCCGTCGGCGGCGCTGGGCGTCGCGGGCAAGCCCGGCCTCTACGAGCCGATCCACGGCTCGGCCCCGGACATCGCCGGCCAGAACCTCGCCAATCCGCTGGCCGCGATTCTGTCGTTCGAGATGGCCCTGCGCTGGTCGCTGGATCGCGCACCCGAGGCCGACCGGCTGTTCGCCGCCGTCGAGAAGGCCCTGGAGAAGGGCGCCCGCACCCGCGACCTCGGCGGCAGCCTCACCACCGTCCAGATGGGCGACGCCGTCCTCGCCGAGCTCTAGGCGCCGGAAGGCCAGAAACACCCTTCTGTGTCGCTCTGCGACGTCTGTGGGTCGGTAAAGCGGGTTCGTTGCCCTCAGAGCGTGAGCCGCCAGGTCTCGCTGACCTCGGGCTTGCCGAATTCGTCGTGCGTCCAGGTCTCGACGATCTCGAACCCGACCGAGGCGTAGATGGCGCGCGCCGCGGTCAGCACCGCGTGGGTCCACAGCACGATTTCGCGGTAGCCGGCCTCGCGGGCGAAGGCGACGCAGTCCTCCACCAGCCGGCGGCCCAGTCCCAGCCCCCGCGCGCCGGGGGTCAGCAACAGCAGGCGCAGCCGGGCGACGTCCTCATCCTCCTTCACCAGAAACACCGAGCCGATCCGCTCGCCCCCCCGCTCGGCGATCCAGCAGCGCTCGCGGGCGGGGTCGTGCTTCTCCAGGAAGTCCGCGCAAATGCGGGCTGTGACCGCCTCGATGCCGGCGCCCCAGCCGTACTCGCGGCCATAGATCAGGGCATGCTGCTCGATCACCCATCCCATGTCGCCGGGCCGGTGCGGGCGAAGGATCGCCGGACCCGGTGCTGACGAGGATTCGAGCAGAGCCTGGGCCTCGTCCAGCGCCGCGGCGAGCCTCGCCTGGGCGTCGGGCGCGAGCCGGTCCACCAGTTCGCCTGCCTTGGCGGCCGAACGGGCGTCGAGCGCCGCGAAGGCCTCCCGCCCCGCCGGCGTAAGCCGCAGGACGAAGCTACGTCCGTCGCTGGGTGAGCGCGTCCGCGCCACCAGGCCCTCGCGTTCGTAACGGGCGACGATCCGGCTGACATAGCCGGCGTCGAGCGCCAGCGCCGAGCAGATCGCGCCCGGCGTCACCCCGTCGTCCTGCGCGATCTCGTACAGGACCCGCGCCTCAGTGACGGTGTAGGGGCCGCCCAGGTAGGCCCGGTCGAGCACGCCGATCGCCCGGGTGTAGAAG
>JBKOYY010000141.1:0-10485 GCA_046725615.1 Pseudomonadota bacterium | reverse complement strand
CTCTCCGATCTGCGCGCCACGACCGCGGCGCCGTCGAACTCGTCGTCACCCACCTCAAGCATGACGCCGGCGTCGATCGGAGGTCAATCGGTTACTCAATTTTACGTAGAGAATTTCCCGCTCGCCAAATGCGAGAATTTCCCGATTCCAATGTACCCCGTCGCGCGAAAAGAGTCTGAAAAAGTAAGAAAAAACAGAAGCATGACCCGCCGTTTCCATGGTCAAGCTTGAATAACAATGTTCGCTGAACTCTTGACGCAGCCTACCCAGGGTTTCAGGGTGAGGCCGCACAGGGCGTGGCGCCCAATGGGAGGTTGTTATGGCTGACGACGATCGGTTGCGTGAAATCGGGACGAAGCTGAGCCAGGTGGCCGCCGACCTCTCGGACGTGGCCTCGGACATGCAGGGGCTCAGCGGCGGCGGCGAAGAGGGGCCGGTGTTCGGCGGCGCGGGCGGCAGCCTGAACCGGTTGGGCAAGGTGCAGCTTCAGCCGCTGGCGGGGGGCTCCGTCTCGCGGCTGCGGGACAGCCTGAAGGCGACCCTCAACAAGGAGCTGGCCCGCGGCGGCAACTCGCTGGGCCTGCAGCCCGGCGACCTGGTCGCGATCTCCAGCTCGGTCGGCCAGAGCATCTCCTTCTAGGCCGCTGACGAAGGGGCCGGAGCGCGGCCATCGCATGCCGCGCCCGGCCTTTCCCAAGGCCGGGTGGCCGCCCGAACCCGCGGCAAGGACACTCCATCATGAGCGAACAGGCGACCGCCGACCGTCCACGGCCGGCGACGATCTTCGACGGCTTCTCGTGCCCCTGGGGCGGCGACAACGCCTCGCTCCTCGAACTGCTGGCCGTGGAGCATGCGCGTAACGTCACCGACGCGCTGCTCGATGCCCACGGCGACCGCATCGCCGCGCGGAGCCATGGGCTGCGGGACCTGCTGGCGGCGTTCGCCGATCGTGGCGCGGCGTTCGAGACGGTCTGGGACCCGGCGTTCGGCAACGCGCACGCCTTCCTGCTGCGGTCGGACGGCGACCCCACGCCAATTGCGGCGGCGATCGCGCTCCGGCTCGGGCTGGAGGCGTCGGGCGACTGGCAAGCCGAGTTCGACGCATCACACCCGCTCTCCTTCGACCGCTGGCCCCTGCCGCCCGCGCGACGGATCGCATTCCATGCGGACGGCGAGGCGCTGGTCGTCAGCGGCGAGGGAGCCGCCGGGCCGTTCAGCCTGACGTTCAGGCGATCTCCGGACGGAGTGATCGCCAGCGACGGCGCTCCGCCCGAAACGGTCGGCGCGGGGGACCTGACCTTCCGGGTCCTGCATTCGGGGCAGCTTCCCGAGGCGACCGGCCGACGGTTGCTGTCGGCCGACGCCTATGCCTTCGCCAGCAGCGCGGCGACCTGCCGGGACGACTGGCGGGAGGCCTGCGGGCGCGCGGCCGACCTGATCGAAGGCGCTGCCCCTGAGTATGTCGATTGGGTCTCGCGCGTGACGCGCTCCCTGCTTCCCGTGGCGTCGGAGCCGCGAGTGTTCAACAGCGGCAGCGAGCGGTTCTCGCCGGGCGTGGTGTGCATGTCCGACCACGGGCTCGTCTGGCCCATCGCCGAGATGCTCGTCCACGAGTCCTCGCACCAGTACATGAACCTGCTGACCTGCATGGACCCGCTGGTCACCGGCAGCGACGAGCGGCTCTACTATTCGCCGTTCCGGCGCAAGGACCGGCCGCTGTTCTTCATCCTGGCGGCCTACCACGCGTTCGGAAATGTGCTGGCGTTCTATCGCCTGGCCAGGGCGCAGGGGCGGGTCCCCGACGAGGAAGGTCTGCCCGAGGCCTTCTTCCGGCGCGAGGGCGAGCTGGAAGGTCAGCTCGCGCCGCTAGCCGACGTCCTTGCCGCGAGCGGCGGGCTCACCGAGGCGGGCGACGCGCTCTGGCGGCCGCTCCATGCGCAACTCAACCGCGAGGTCGCGTGATGGATGGCTCGGTCCTGGTCGAACGTGACGCCGCGGCGCGGGTCGCAGATGAACGCGTCGCCATCGTCTGCATGCCTTTCGCCTCCAGCGACCGACCCTCGATCCAGCTCGGGCTGGTGGGCGCCGTCGCGCGCCGGGCCGGCTATGAGACCGACCTGCTGCATTTCAACCTGAACCTCGCGAGCCGGTTGGGCGCGCCGCTGTACGAACGGCTGTGCCAGTCCCGCCAGCACATGACCGGCGAGTGGCTGTTCTCGATCGCGGCGTTCGGGGCGGACGCGCCGTCGACGCCCGAGGACTACTTCGCCGCCTTCCCGGGCGAGGCGGACTGGGCCGCCGAGATCGGCTCCTCCACCGCCGCCCTCGCGGAGTTGCGCGAGACGGTGCTGCCGCAGTTCGTGGACGACTGCGCGGCCGCGACCGACTGGTCCCGCTACCGTGTCGTGGGCTTCAGCTCGCTGTTCCAGCAGAACGTGGCCTCGCTGGCCCTGGCGCGGCGGATCAAGGCGCTGTCCCCGGCCACGGCCATCGTGTTCGGCGGCGCCAACATGGAGGGCGAGATGGGCGCCGAGGTGGCGCGCGCCTTCCCATGGGTGGACTTCGTGGTCTCGGGCGAGGCGGACGAGGTGTTTCCGAAGCTGCTCGACGCGATCTGCCGCGGGGAAACGCCGGACCTGCCCGGTGTCTACGTGCGGGACGAGGGCGGGGTGCGCGGCGGCGGCCACGCGGGGCCGATCACCGACCTCGATGCGTTGCCCGCGCCCGACTACGGGCCGTACTTCGCCCAGGCCGAGGAACTGGGCCTCGTCGACGACTTCCGGCGCACCTGGACCCTGCCCATTGAGACCTCGCGGGGGTGCTGGTGGGGGCAGAAGCACCACTGCACGTTCTGCGGACTGAACGGCCTGGGGATGGGCTTCAGGTCGAAGTCGGTGCCCCGGGTGATGGAGGAGTTGTCAGACCTCGCCGACCGGCACCGGATCGTCTCGTTCGTGGCCGTCGACAACATCCTGGACATGAAATACGTCGACGCGCTCTTCGTGCAGAATGCGCAGAAGCGCCTGGACTACTCGTTCTTCTACGAGACCAAGGCGAACCTGACGCGGGCCCAGATCAAGACCATGTTCCTGGGCGGCGTGCGGCGCATCCAGCCCGGCATCGAAAGCATGAGCACGGACGTCCTGGCGCTGATGCGCAAGGGCTGCAGCATGCTCCAGAACGTCAACACGCTGCGCTGGTGCCGGTACTACGGCATCGGCGTGAACTGGAACCTGATCTGGGGCTTCCCCGGCGAGCGGCCGGAGCACTACGCCAACGAACTCGCGGCCCTGCGCTGCCTGGCGCACCTTGAGCCGCCGATCGGCGAGGGGCGGATCTGGCTGGAACGCTTCTCGCCCAACTACGTGGACCGCAAGACTTTCCCGGTCAGCAACGTGCGTGCCGAGCGGAGCTACGCCTTCGTCTACCCGGCTCATGTGGACATGGACCGGATCGCCTACTTTTTCGACTACGAGATGGGAGACACCGTCGACCAGTCGCTGCACGCCGAAACCCACGCCTGGGTGACCGAATGGCGGAACGCTTGGGCCTCCGCGCGGCGGCCATCGCTCAGCTACCGCCGCGTGGCGGACGGCATGCTGATCGACCACTACCTCGACGAGGCGCGGCAGGGCTCCTACGCGATCTCTGGCGCGAACGCCTGGCTCTACGAAGCCTGCGTCGAGGCCCCCCAGAGCCCGCGCCTCCTGGCCGAGCGGCTCAACGCCGAGACGCCCGGGCTGGACGCGAGCGAGGACGAGGTGCGCGAGACCCTCGACCTGTTCTGCGACAACCGGCTGATGCTGACCGAGAAGGACCGCTACCTCAGCCTGGCCCTTCCGCTGAACCCGAACTGGTAGCCATGCGGTACAACCGGCTGGGCGGGACGCCCCTGATCGTCTCGGAGATCGGTTTCGGTGGCTTCGCAATCGGCGGCGCCGTGTCGGGAAACAGCTACGGCGAGACGGACGACGCCCAGTCCGTCCGCGCCATCGAGGCGGCGCTGGATCTCGGCTGCACCTTCTTCGACACCGCCGACGTCTACGGCTTCGGCCACAGCGAGGACCTGCTCGGCGCGACCCTGAAGGCCAGCGCCGCCGGCAAGCGTGCGGTGGTCGCCACGAAGGTCGGAGCCCGGTTCGACGACGGAGTCGTCCGCAAGGACTTCAGTCCGGGGCACATCCGCGCGGCAGTCGACGGCAGCCTGCGCCGCCTCCAGCGCGAAGTGATCGATCTCTGCCAGCTTCACGACCCGCCGCTCGAGGTCCTCGAACGGGGCGAGGCGCTCGGCTGCCTCCAGGATCTGGCCGCCGAGGGCAAGATCGTCGCCTTCGGCGCTTCCATCCACAGCGTGGCCGAGGCCGAGGCGGCGGTTCGCGGGGGCGCCCAGACCCTGCAGGCCGCGGTGAACGTGTTGTGCCTCGTCGAGCCCGAGGCCCGGGCGGACGCGATCTTCGGGCTGGTCGACCAGACCGGCATCGGCCTGATCGCGCGCGAGCCCCTGGCCAGCGGCTTCCTAAGCGGGCGACACGCCGAGGAAACGTCCTACGGGCCTGGCGACATCCGCGCCGGCTGGTCGCCTGCGCGGCGGCAGGCCTATCTGGCGCTGGCGCGGGACTTCGCGGCCAACCTGGCCCCCGGCGTGTCCGCGGCGCAGGCGGCGTTGCGGTTCGTGCTGGATCAGCCGCAGGTGGCCACCACGATCGTCGGCATCAAGACCGCCGAGCAGGCGAGGATCAACTTCGCCGCCGCCGCCCTGCCGCCGCTGGACGCCCTGATGCGCGAAGCCGGCGTCCCGGCCTGACGGCGCCGCCTACATCCGTTCGGGGACGCTGATCCCCAGAAGGTCCAGGGCGATCTCGAGCTGGCGGAGCGTGGCCCCGGCCAGGGTCAGGCGAGAGGCGCGCACCGGCGGCGGCGCCACCAGGATCGGACAGGCGGCGTAGAACTTCGAGAACGCCTGGCTGAGGCGATAGGCGTGTTCGGCCAGGGCGTTCGGGGCCTTCTTGTCGTAGGCCTCGCCGAGCGCCGACTCGAAGGCGTCGAGCGTCAGCACCAGGTCGCGCTCGGCCGGCTCGGCCACAGTGACGGGACCCGCTGCCGCGCCCTCGGCCTCGGCCTTGCGGAGCAGGCTCTTCACCCGCACCGCCTGGTAGAGGAGATAGGGGCCGGTCTTGCCCTCGAAGCTGGTGAAGCGGTCGAGGTCGAAGACGTAGCTGGTGCCGCGGAAGTTCTGCAAGTCGGCGAACTTGAGCGCCGCGACGGCGACCTTGCCGGCGATCTCCTCGAACTCGGCCTCGGGCAGATCTTCGCCGAGGCCGGCCTCGTGCAGGCGTTCGCGGGCCATGCCGCGAGTCATCTCGATGAGGTCGTTCAGCTTCAGGACGCCGCCCTCGCGGGTCTTGAAGGGCTTGCCGTCCGGCCCGTTCATGGTGCCGAAGCCGATGTGCTCCAGCTGGCCCTCGGCGGCGTAGCCGGCGAGGTAGGCGGCGCGGAAGACGATCTCGAAGTGGTCCGCCTGCCGCTGGTCCACGCAGTAGATCACGAGGTCGGGTGCGAACGTCCGCTTGCGGTCCAGGATGGTGGCAAGGTCGGTGGTGCCGTACATCGCCGAACCCTCGGACGAGACCACCAGCAGCGGCGGCAGCTCGCGCTTGTCGCCTTCCTTGGCCACGCGGACGATCCGGGCGCCCTGGTCGTCCACCAGCAGGCCCTTGGCGTCCAGCTCGGCGACCATTTCCGGGATCAGCGGATCGGCGTCGCTTTCGCCCTTCCACCAGTCGAAGTCGACGCCCAGGGCGTGGAAGTCGCGCTCCAGCGCCACCTGGGTCACGGCGCGGAATTGCCGCCAAAGGACGTAGCAGCCCGGCTTGTGCGCCTGCAGGTCGGCGGTGAGCTTGCGGGCCCGGTCGCGGTAGGCGAGGTCTTCCTTCCCCTTGGCGGCCGCCAGCGGATAGAGGCGGTCGAGGTCGGCCAGGGTGATCCGCCGGAAAGCGTCCGGGATTTCGTCGGCCACGTCGCCCGTGGCGTTGAGCTGCTCGACGAGCGCGGCCACGTCGGGATTCTCGTCGCAGACGGCTCCGATCAGGAGGCCCATCTGGTAGCCCCAGTCGCCGAAGTGGGCGTCGCCCACGACGGTGTCGCCCCGGAAGCGGTAGAGGCGCTTGATGCTCTCGCCGATGATCGAGGCGCGCAGGTGTCCCACGTGCATCGGCTTGGCCACGTTCGGGCCGCCATAGTCGACGATGACCTTGCGCGGGTCGGCCAGGGTCTCGGCGCCGGCGCGCGGGTCGGCGGCGACGGCGTTGGCGCGGTCAGCGAGCGCCGCGTCGGCCACCTTGAGGTTGATGAAGCCGGGGCCGGCGATCTCCACCGCGGCCAGGCGCGGATCGGACTTCAGCCGCTCGGCGACGGCGGTGGCGATCTCGCGCGGGTTCTTGCCCACGCGCTTGGCCGCGGCCAGGGCGCCGTTGGACTGGAAGTCGGCCAGGTCGGGCCGGTCGGAGGAGGTCACGCGCGCGAGCTCGGCGGGCACGCCTTCGGCGGCGAAGGCGGCCTCGACCGCCTCGCCAAGAACCGTCTTCAGGTCGCTCATGGGTTCGGGGTCGCGCCCGCCTGGCCGACGTTGAGGCGGAAGCGCTTGCCCTCGCGGTTGAAGGCCGCCATCTGCGGCGTCACCTCGAAGCCCACCAGCACCTCGAAGTTCGAGCCGGACGTCGTCACCGCGGCGCGCGGGATGGTGATGCTGCCGATGTTCTCGGTCACATAGACGCGGTCCGAGCCCTCGGGGAAGGTCACCGGCAGCTCGAAGGTCTCCTTGGCCAGGACGCTGCGGTTCCGGTCGGTGACGGCGACCCAGTAGCGATAGGTCTTCTGGCGACCCTCGGCCTGGGGGCCGCGGCCCATCTCGAAGAGGACCTCCATGGTCACCTGGATCGGCTGGTCGTCCTTGTACGAGCAGCCGGCCGAGATGCCCTGGACCTCGCCCGTGAACCCGACGGCGGCCGACGATTCGCGGCCGTCCTTGAACTCGACATAGCGGGATGCGTCGTACAGCGACTTCACGAACGGACAGGGGCCGGCGTTGCGCAGGGCCGGCAGGGGCGCCTGGTTGTCGCCCCACTCCTCGCGCTGGCGGCGCTTCTTGGCGGCTTCTTCCTGCTGCTTGCGCTGTTCGGCCTCGGGGTCGCGACGACCCTGGGCCTGGCTGGCCGCTGGAACGGCGGTGATGGCCGCCAGGACGGCGGCGGCGAGGAGCATTTGGCGGCGCATGGGAAGAAGCGTCCAGACTTGAAGGCCGCGGAAAGCGGCGGCGGTCGGCGCTAAGTACAGCCTGACGAATGCGGCGGCAACGCGACGGTTGCCGCCGGCTGTCCTTGTCTCCGGGTCAGGCCGCCGCGCAGCAGGCCTGCCGCCGCCGCCGCAGGGCCGAACCCAGCCCGAAGAAGCCCAGGATCAGCGTCGCCCAGGTCGCAGGTTCGGGCGTGGGGCTGGTCAGCGGCGTGCCGGTCACGACGACGTTGTCGAGGCGGACGCCGGGCTTGAAGGCGAACTGGTCGGCCTGGAACTGGAAGCGCAGGTTCACGATCTGGCCGGCGAAGCGGGTCAGGTCGAAACTCGCGGAGCCCTTGAGCTCGCCGGAGGCGGCGGTGCGGCCAAGGCGCACGAAGTTGCTGCCCATGGGCCCGTAGAAGCCGGGCGCGGTGGGCATCAGCAGATCGTTCGCGGCGTTGAAGGTGGTGGACGTCGATCCCAGCACGTTGAAGCCGTCGAACCTGCCTTCGCTGCTGATGTCGTAGTCGAACTTCAGCAGGGCGGAGGTCACGCCCGTCAGATCCAGGGCGACCTGATAGAACGAGTACTCGTTGTTGGCGTAGTGAACCTCATGGCCCATCTGGCCGTCGACCACCTTGAAACGGCCGCTGAGGGTTTCATTGGCGCCGAGCGGGCCCTCGAACGTCTGCTTGAAGATCACGGCGGCGGCGGCGCTGTTGGCGAGGGTCAGGGAAGCGGCCAGCACGACGGCGGGCAGGACGCGGGACTTCATCGGGATACTCCTGAACTTGCGGATGGGGAGACGCCGGCAGGCGCCGGGGGGTGGCCCACGTGGAGGCGGCGGTTGGGGTAGTCGATGACGAGCCGGCGGTCGGCGAACTGGTCCATGCCGACGATCACCGCCGGGCCCCCGGTGAAGCCCAGGGCGCCGAAGATCGGGAGGTCGCCGATGCGGATCGTCGAGCCGCGGCGCTCGACGCCGGCCAGGGTGAAACGCTCCACTTGGCGTTTGACGAGGGCTGTGGCGGCGGCTCCGACCCCCTGGGCCGTGCCGCCGCCGCCGAGGGTGGGGTCCTCGGGTTCGATGCCGAGCGCCCGTGCGGCCGCCCAGTTGATGATGGTCCCGGTCGCGCCGGTGTCGACGATCGCCGGAAGGCGGACTCCGTCGATCGTCACGGAGAGGCGCACGGTCGACGCGGAGTCGAGAGTGAAGGCCTCGCCCGGGAGGCGGGCGTCTTCCGCGGCAATCGTCTGGTCCAGTCGCCAGTCGCGCGCGCCCGCGTCCAGCACCAGGACGTGGCGCGACAGGACATCTGCGCCGAGCACCCCCTGGGCGCCCAGCTGGTCCAGAGGGCTTGCGCCGAGGCGATAGGCTTCGAGGCCCTCGATCGTGCGACCGGCGACGGCGAACTGCCCGATGCGGACAATCTCGATCTCGGAAGCCCCGCCGACGCCCTGGATCGACTGGGTGCGGACCGTGGCCGGCCGGGCGCCGCTCGCGGTCCAGTAGGACGGCAGAAGGGTGGTCTGGGTCGCGGCGGTGTCGATCACGAAGCGAAAGGGGCCTTGGCCGTCGACCCGGACTGCGCTGGCGGCGAGGCCGCCCTGGAGGCGTTCGAGAGGCTCGGCCGCGGCGCCGCCGGCGTGAAGGGCGGCGACGGCGAGACATGCGAGAATCCGTGGCGGCGCCATGGGTCAGGTCCTGGGCGGCGGGGGCGTCCCACGCCAATCGGGCCTTGAACTAGGATCGGCCGGCCTCGCGGTCCCGCCCAGCGCGACGTGGGCCTCGCCTGATGCGCCCGTGCGACGAAATCTCGATCTGGCGCGACCAAACCTGATTTCGACTCGACGAAGCGGCGGCGGCGGTCGACGCAGCCCCGTGCGCCCGCCTCGACCTCGCGCTAGGGTCGCCCCGATGGTCGTCAGTCGCGAGTTCAAACAGGCCGCCACCCTGGCGCTCGTCCTCTGGGCGGCCGACGTGGCCTTGTTCTTTGCGCCTGGACTTATGTCAGGCGCTGTCCCCAGCCGGACCTCCACCCTCCGCATTCTGCTGATCGGGCTGGGCGGGGTCGGATTGACCGGCCTGCTCTATGCGGCGACGCGCCGGGTGAGCCGCTGGCGGCCGGTGGAGCGCCACCTGATGGTGATCGCCGCGGCCATCGCCTGCGGCGGGCTTGTTTCGGGCGCCGACATCCTGGTCCAGGACCCGCTCCGACGGATGCTGAACCCGGAGCTGCCGCCGATAGCTGGACCGGCGCTCCTGACGCACTTCCTGACCAACTGGATCGGGCTGTCCTGGATCTTCGGTCTGGCCGGGGCGATCTTTCTGGTGCTGGGATCCAATTCCGCCATCCGGGAACGGGACCAGGCCCTGGCCGACGCCCGCGCGGCCGCCCTGGAGGCCCAGGGCGCGGCCACCGCCGCCCGCCTCGCGGCGCTGCGCTACCAGCTCAATCCCCATTTCCTCTTCAACACACTGAACGCCGTGTCGTCCGCGGTCGTGACGCACCGCACCGCCGAAGCGGAGACCATGCTGTCCCGGCTCGCCGATTTCCTCCGTGTGACCCTCGCCGCCGACCCGCAGGCCCTGATCACGCTGGAGGACGAATTCGAAACGCTGCACGCCTACCTCGCCATCGAGGGCGAGCGGTTCCGCGACCGGCTGGCCGTCCGCTTCCTGTGTCCTGACCCGCTCTTGGACGCTCAGGTGCCGAGCTTCCTCCTGCAGCCGCTGGTGGAGAACGCGGTCAAGCACGGGGTCGCCAGGACGCGCCGGACCGTGACCCTTCGGGTGGAGGCCATGCAGGATGGCGAGGACCTGGTCGTGATCGTCGAGGACGACGCCGGCGCGCCGCCCTTGCGAAAGCCCGGGCCGGGGGGCGGCGTGGGGCTCGAGAACATCCGGGCGCGTCTGCAGGCGCTCTACGGGACCCGGGGCGTGCTTCAGGCCACGCCGCGCGACAGCGGCTTCCTCGCCATGGTCCGGCTGCCGCTGCAGCGCGACGGCGGAGCAGCGCAGGCGGCATGACGATGCGCGTCCTTCTCGTCGACGACGAGCCGGCGGCGCTGGAGCGCCTGCAGGCGCTGCTCGGGCAGATCCCGGATGTGGCCATCGTGGGCGCCGCGGGCGACGGCCAGGAGGCTCTGGCCATGATCTCCGCCGAACAGCCTGACCTGGTTCTGCTGGACGTCCAGATGCCGGAATTGAAC
>JBKOYY010000067.1:0-25691 GCA_046725615.1 Pseudomonadota bacterium | reverse complement strand
CCCTCAACCAGACCATGCTGCGGATCCGCGATCCCGAGGCCTCGGTGGCCTTCTACCGCGACGTCCTGGGGTTCACCCTGCTGCACAAGCTGGACGTCGCCCCGGCGAAGTTCTCGCTCTACTTCCTGGCCCTGCTGGCCGAGGGCGAGACGGTCCCGGACGATCCGGCCGAGCGTCTGCGCTTCGTCTTCAGCCGCGAGACCACCCTGGAGCTGACCCACAACTGGGGCACGGAGGGCGATCCGGACTTCGCCGGCTATCACAACGGCAACGCCGAGCCGCGGGGCTTCGGTCACCTGGGCATCAGCGTGCCCGATGTCGCCGCCGCCTGCGCCCGATTCGAACAGATGGGCGTCCCGTTCGTGAAGCGCCCCGACGAAGGCATGATGAAGGGCATCGCCTTCATCCGCGACCCCGACGGCTACTGGATCGAGATCCTGTCGCCAAACGGCATGGCGGCGATGCTGGGGGGCTGATCCGTCCCGATCCCGCATACTTCATTTACGAAATCGCAGCCTAGGGCGCCGCATTAGGACGGAATGAGCCCGCCCTCAGCCTCACCGAGATCCCCTGCGTCCGGCGCGCCCTGCGACGGCTGCCGCAACGGCTCGACGTTCGAGGGCCGGCTCTCGATGGCCTTCCAGCCCATCGTCGACCTGACGGACGGCAGCCCCTTCGCCTACGAGGCCCTGGTCCGCGGGCCGGCCGGGGAGGGTGCAGGCACGGTCCTTGCCCAGGTCACCGACGAGAACCGCTACGCCTTCGACCAGCAGTGCCGCGTGTCCGCGATCTCCTGGGCGGCCAGGCTCGACCTGCCGGCCACCGGGGCGAAGCTGTCGATCAACTTCCTGCCGAACGCCGTCTACGAGCCGCGCGCCTGCATTCGCGCCACGCTGGCTGCGGCGATGGAGCACCGGTTCCCCACCGACCGGATCATCTTCGAGTTCACCGAGCAGGAGGTGCTCGACACCGCCCACATCCTCAACATCCTGCGCACCTACAAGGCGATGGGCTTCTCCACCGCCATCGACGACTTCGGGGCCGGTCACTCGGGCCTTGGCCTTCTGGCCACCTTCCAGCCCGATATCGTCAAGCTGGACATGGACCTGATCCGTGGCATCGACACCGATCGGGCGCGGCGCACGATCGTCGACCACACCCTGCGCATGCTGGACGGTCTGGGCGTCGCCGCCGTGTGCGAGGGGATCGAGACCGAGGCCGAACTGGCCGTCCTCGCCGACCTCGGCCTGCGCTACGCCCAGGGCTACCTCCTGGCGAGACCCGCGTTCCAGGCGCTGCCCTCGCTCGAGACGTCCGCCCAGGTCAGGCGCGGGGTGGCCTGAGGGATCAACGACCTGAACCCGCGGGCATGAAAAAGCCCCGCCGGCGTCTCCGCGGGCGGGGCTCTCAAGGTCGATGTGAACCGACCTTACTTCTTCTCGGGCGTCATCGCGGCCTTGGCGTCGGCGGCCGCCTCGTTGGCGTTCGCGGCCGCCGTATTGGCGGCGTCAGCAGCGGCGCCGGCGGCGCCCGTGGCCGCATCGGCGGTGTTCGAGGCGGCGGTGTTGGCCGCAGCCGCGGCGTCAGCGGCAGCCTGGCTGGCGCTGGCGGCGGCGTCCTGGGCGGCGGTGGCCGCGGCGTCGGCGGCCGGGGCGGCTTCTTCCTGCTTTTGCTGGCAGGCGGTCAGAGCCAGGGCGGCGAGGCCGCAAACGGCGAGAGCGGTGATACGCATGTCATTCCTCCGGAAAGTCGGCATGGCGACCGACCGCCGCGGTACTGCGCCGGTGGCCCCGTGCTCTTCAACGAAACGTGAGCGGTTTGGTTCCCGAATTCAACGGGACCATCATGTGGGTTTCGACGTTCTACCCAGCTTGTGCGGCCTCCAACGGAAAACCCCGCCGGCCTTGCGGGCCGACGGGGCGTCCGTCACTTCATCGCTGAGCGATCAGTCGGGTCTCAGTACCCGTTGATCTTGGCGAAGCGGTCGCGGTGGTAGGCCTGGTTGCCAAAGGCGGCTTCGCAGGCGCGGGCGCGCTTCAGGTAGAAGCCGGCGTCGTGGGCGTCGGTCATGCCGATGCCGCCGTGCATCTGGACCATCTCGTTCGACACGAGGTGGAAGGTGTCGCCCATCTTGGCCTTGGCCAGCGACACCAGCTCGGGCACGTCCGGCGCGTTGTTGTCGATGGCGGTCAGGGCCGCCTCGACCGCCGAGCGGCTGAGCTCCAGTTCGGTGAACATCTTGGCCGCGCGGTGCTGCAGGGCCTGGAAGCTGCCGATCACCTGACCGAACTGCACGCGGGTCTTCAGGTAGTCCAGCGTGATGTCGAAGGCCTGCAGCGAGGCGCCGAGCATCTCGGCGGCCACGCCGGCGCGGGCGCGGTCCAGGGTCTTCTCCAGGAGGTCGGCGCCGCCCGACAGCTTGTCGGCGTCGCTCACCGCCACGTTCTCGAACGTGACGTTGGCCGCGCCGCGGCTGTCGGCCAGCGAGAGCCTCTGGCGGGTGACGCCGGGGGCGTCGGCCTTCACCAGGTACAGCTCGATCTTGCCGCCGTCCTTGGCCGACACGACGAAGACGTTGGCCGCCATGCCTTCCAGCACGAAGGTCTTCTTGCCGTTCAGCTTGCCGCCGGAGACGGTGGTCTCGACCTTCTCGGGACGGTGGTGCGGGCCCTCGTCGACGGCCAGCGCGCCCACGGCCGAGCCGTCGGCGATCTTCGGCAGCCACTCGCCCTTCTGGGCGTCGGAGCCGCCCAGGATCAGGGCCGAGGCGGCGCCCAGGCCCGAGGCGATCAGCGGCGAGGCGGTGAGGGTGCGGCCCAGCTCTTCCAGGACCAGGCCCAGCGACAGGTAGCCGAAGTTCGAGCCGCCGTACTCCTCGGGGATGATCACCCCGGCCCAGCCCATCTCGGCCATCTCGTTCCAGGCGGCCACGTCGTAGCCCAGCTCGGCGCCGCTATCGCGCATCTTGCGGAACGCGGTCACCGGGCTCTTTTCCTGCACCCAGCTCTTGGCCGCGTCGCGCAGCATGCTCTGTTCTTCGGTCAGAACGGCCATTTCAGTTCTTCCTCGTGAAATCGGTATGTTGGTTCAAATGACGGGGCGAGGGTGCGCTCGGGCGCACTCTCACTTCGCTTGCGTAAGGTCAGGCAAGCCCAGGATGCGCTTGCTGACGATGTTCGACTGGACCTCCTGGCTGCCGCCGAAGATCGTGAAGGCCTTGCCGTAGAGCCAGGCGCGCACGGTCTCGAGCTCGTAGCGGTCGAAGTCGTCGCCCTCCCAGCCCAGGCCCTGGTGGCCCATGATCTCCAGCGTCAGCTCGTGGCGCTCCTGGGCGAGCCAGGTGCCGGCGTTCTTCATGATCGAGGTGGCGGCCGACGGGCCGGAGTTGCCCTTGGACTCGGCCATCACGCGGAACGCGGTCTGCTGGAAGGCCTTGGTCTCCATGGTGTTCCGGATGATGCGCATGCGCAGATCCGGGTCGGCGATGCGGCCCTGTTCGTCCACGCCCACGTACTTCTTGGCGAGGTCCACGAGGCTGGGGCCGCCCATGCCGCCGCCGCCCATGCCGGAGATGCCGCTGCGCTCGTGCTGCAGCAGGCGCTTGGCGATGGTCCAGCCACCGTTCAGCGGGCCGACGAGGTTCTTCTTCTCGGCGCGCGCGTCGGTGAAGAAGGTCTCGCAGAAGGGCGCCAGGCCGTTGATCAGCAGGATCGGCCGGACTTCCACGCCCGGCTGGTTCATGTCGATCAGCACGAAGCTGATGCCCTCGTGCTTCTTCGCCGGGTCAGTCCGGACCAGGCAGAAGCACCAGTCCGCATACTGGGCGCCGCTGGTCCACACCTTCTGGCCGTTGATGAGGAAGTGGTCGCCCTTGTCCTCGGCCTTGGTCTGGAGCGCGGCCAGGTCGGAGCCGGCGCCCGGCTCGCTGAAGCCCTGGCACCATTGAAGCTCGCCGCGGACGATCGGCGGGATGTGTTCCTGCTTCTGGGCCTCGGTGCCGTATTCCAGCAGCGTCGGGCCGAACATCATCACGCCCATGCCGCCGATCGGGTTGTAGGCGCCGGCCCGGGCGAACTCGCCCTGGATCACCCGCGCCTGGGCCCCGTTCAGGCCGCCGCCGCCGTAGGCCGCCGGCCAGGTGGGCGTGCCCCACCCCTTTTCACCCACGGCGCGCCGCCAGGCGTCCTGGTCGGGGGTCAGCGGATCGCCGCGGCCCTCGCCCGCCATCGGATTGGGTTTGCCCTTGAGCGAGGCGGGGAAATTCGCCTCCACCCACGACCGCACCTCAGACCGGAAGGCCTCGAGGTCGCCGCCACCAAAATCAGCCATTGAAATCAGTCCTTCGATCAATAATCAGCGCCACAGGCGCGGCCTAAAAAACCACAGAAGCCACCGAAAACACAGACGTCCCGAAGCGCCTTCGCCCTTCTGCGTTCTTCCGTGTTTTCCGTGGTTTACCCACTAGCTCGACGCCGTCGTGTCGGGCAGGCCCAGGATGCGCTTCGAGACGATGTTGTTCTGGATCTCCTGGCTGCCGCCGAAGATGGTCCAGGCCTTGCCGCCCAGCCAGCCGCGCACCGCCTCCAGTTCGCTCGCCGAGAAGGCGTCACCGTCCCAGCCGAGGCCCTGGTGGCCCATGATCTCGATCAACAGCTCGGCGCGGGTCTGGCCGATCCACGTGGACGAGTTCTTCATCACCGAGGTCGTGGCGCTGGGGCTGGAATTGCCCTTCGCCTCGGCCCGGGCCCGCTCGATGGTCAGGCCGTGGGCGCGGGCGTCGATCTGGTAGCGCGCGATCCGCATCCGCAGGTCGCTGTCGTCGATGCGGCCCTTGTCGTCGACGCCGACGTAGCGCTTGGCGAGCTCGGCGACTTCCTTCGGGCCGCCGCCGGTCAGCCGGCTGCCACCCTGGCCCGCCCGTTCGTGCTGCAAGAGGCGCTTGCCGATGGTCCAGCCGCCGTTCAGCGGCCCGACCATGTCGTCCTTCTCGGCGCGCGCGTCGGTAAAGAACGTCTCGCAGAAGGGCGAATTGCCGGCGATCAGCCGGATCGGCCGGACTTCCACGCCCGGCTGGTGCATGTTGATCAGCACGAAGCTGATGCCTTCATGCTTCTTCGAGCTGTCGGTCCGCACGAGGCAGAAGCACCAGTCGGCCCACTGCGCCCCGCTGGTCCAGATCTTCTGGCCGTTGATCTTCCAGTGGTCGCCGGCGTCCTCGCACTTGGTCTGCAGGCTGGCGAGGTCCGAGCCGGCGCCCGGTTCGGAGTAGCCCTGGCACCAGCGCAGTTCGCCGCGCACGATCGGCGGGATGTGGCGCTGCTTCTGCTCCTCGGTCCCGTATTCCAGCAGGGTCGGGCCGAACATGGAGACGCCCATGCCCATGATCGGGTTGTAGGTCCCGATGCGCTCGATCTCCTGGTTCACGACCCGCGCCTGGGCCGCCGTCAGGCCGCCGCCGCCATAGGCCTTGGGCCAGGTCGGAACGCCCCAGCCCTTCTCGCCCATGCGCTGCTTCCACACGAGGTGGTCGCCCGTCGGCTTCTCGGCGCCGGCGAACCGGTTGGCCGCCGCCGTATCGCCGCGGATCGAGGCCGGGACATTCGCTTCCAGCCATTCACGCGCCTCGGCGCGGAAGGCGTCCAGTTCGGCGCCGCCGAAATCGGCCATCGCAATCCTCCCTTGGTTCTCGCGGCTTTGCGTACCGCTTGTTCTAACCCTACTTCGGATCGGGCAGTCCGAGCACCCTTTTTGAAACGACGTTGAGGTTGATCTCCGAGGTGCCGCCCTCGATCGAGTTCGCCTTCGAGCGCAACATCACCCGCATGGCCTGGACCTCGGCCTCGCTGAAGCCCGCGCCGCCCCAGCCGAGACCCTGGTGTCCCAGGGATTCGATCAGCAGCTCGTTGCGCTCCATGGCGATCTTGGCGCCCGCGTACTTCATGATCGCCGCCGCGTTCGAAGGGCCCTTGGACTTCGCTTCGTCCTGCGCCCGGCGCACGGTGAGCTGGAAGGCGCGGTTCTCCATCAGGTGCTCGGTGATCCGGCGGCGCAGGTCGCCGTCGGCCAGCCGGCCGGTCTCGTCCACGCCCACATACGACTTGGCCGCCTCGACCACCGTCGGCATCGCCACAGTCTGGCCGATGTTGCCGCCGCCGAGGCCGGCCGAGATGTTGTCGCGTTCGAACTGGAGCAGCCGCTTGGCCACCGTCCAGCCGCCGTTCAGCGGCCCGAAGAGCTGGTCCTTCGGCACCTTCACGTCGGTGAAGAAGGTCTCGCAGAAGGGCGAAGTGCCGTTGATCAGCAGGATCGGCCGGACCTCGACGCCCGGCGCGGTCATGTCGATGAGCAGGAAGCTGATGCCCTCGTGCTTCTTGGTCGTGTCGGTGCGGACCAGGCAGAAGCAGCGGTCGGCGTGATTGGCCCCGCTCGTCCAGATCTTGCTGCCGTTGACGAGCCAGTGGTCGCCCTTGTCCTCGGCGCGGGTCTGCAGGCTGGCGAGGTCCGAGCCCGAGCCGGGTTCGGAGTAACCCTGGCACCAGCGCACCTCGCCGGTGATGATCCCCGGCAGGTGCTGGCGCTTCAGTTCCTCGGTCCCGTACTCGATCAGCGTCGGGCCGAACATCATCACGCCCATGCCGCCGATCGGGTTCCGGGCGCCGATCTTCGCCATCTCCTCCTGGAGGACGCGGGCCTGGGCGGCGGTGAGGCCGCCGCCGCCGTACGCCTTCGGCCAGGTGGGGACGCCCCAACCCTTCTCGCCCATGGCCTTGCGCCAGGCGCGGGCGTCGTCGCTCTCGGGCTGGGCGGACATCTTGGCCACCTGCGCCATCGGGTCCTTGGCCAGCGCCTTGGGGAAGTTGGCTTCGAGCCAGTCCCGCGCCTCGGCCCGGAACGTCTCGACCTCTGATCCGAAGTCCGCCATCGCCGTCTCCTCCTGCCGCCGTCGTCTTGCCTGGGTGGTCTTACTTCGGATCGGGCAGGCCCAGGACCCGCTTGGCGATCACGTTCAGGTTCACTTCGCTGGTGCCGCCTTCGATCGAGTTGGCCTTGGTCCGCAGCCAGCCGCGCACCGCCATGATCTCAGGCGTCTCATAGCCCGGCCCCTCCCAGCCGAGGCCCTGGTGGCCCAGGGCCTCGATCATCAGCTCGGACCGCTCCTTGGCGAACTCGGCCGCCGCGTACTTGATGATCGAGGTGGTGGCCGACGGCCCGTTCCCCGCCTTCGACTCCGCCGCCGACCGGGCGATGGTCTGGCGCAGGGTCTGGAAGTTCATCTTGTTCTCGGTGATCCGCTTGCGCAGATCGGGGTCCTCGGACGCGCCGTACTGTTTCGCGATCGTCGCCAGGTCGCCCGAGGCGCCGCCCGCCGAGCCGCCCTCGCCGAAACCGGCCGAGATGTTCTGGCGCTCGTACTGCAGCAGCCGCTTGGCGATCTCCCAGCCGCCGTTCAGCCGGCCGACGAGGTTGCCCTTCGGCACCTTCACGTCGGTGAAGAAGGTCTCGCAGAACGGGCTTTCGCCGCTGATGAGCTGGATCGGCCGCGTCTCGACACCCGGAGACGCCATGTCGATCAGCACGAACGAGATGCCTTCGTGCTTCTTCGTCGTATCGGTCCGCACCAGGCAGAAGCACCAGTCCGCCTTGTCGGCATAGCTGGTCCAGATCTTCGAGCCGTTGATCAGCCAGTGGTCGCCCTTGTCCTCGCAGCGGGTCTGCAGGCCCGCGAGGTCCGAGCCGGCGCCCGGCTCGGAGTATCCCTGGCACCAGCGGATCTCGCCGCCAATGATCTTGGGCAGGTGCTCCTTCTTCTGCTCCTCGGTGGCGTATTCGAGCAGCACCGGGCCCAGCATCCAGACCCCGAACGAGGCCAGCGGCTGGCGGTACTTGCCGGCCGCCAGCTCGCGATCGAGGACGCGGGCCTCGGCAGGGGTCAGGCCGCCGCCGCCGTATTCCTTCGGCCAGGTCGGAGCCGTCCAGCCCTTTTGGGCCATCCGCTTCATCCAGACGATCTGCGGGTCGCTCGATCCGGCGAAGGCGCGCCCGCCCCAGACCGCCTCGTAGTCGGTCTTGGCGTTCGGATCCTTCAGTTCCGGCGGGTACATCGCCGCCAGTTCCTTGCGCACTTCCTCCGCGAAGGCGTCCGCGCCGCCGAAATCGGCCATACCGGTCTCCCAAATCTGGACTGCCTCCAGATTACCGCCGGCCCGACCGGGAGCAAGCGCGATTAAACGTCTGTTTGAGTGCGCGGCCATGGATCGCGGTTATAGAGGGGCTGATGCGACTGCTTCGCCATCCCGCCGTGACCGCCGCGGCGCCCTGGGCCGCCGCCTTGGCGACCCTCGGCGCCGGAGTTTTGCTCCTGGCGTCGGGCGCGCGCCCGTCCATGCCGACCCGGTTCGTGCGGCTCATGGAATTCGAGCCGGCGATCCTCATCGAGATCAGCCACTTCGTATCCAGCGTGCTGGGCCTCGTGCTGGTCATGCTGGCGTTCGGCCTGCGGGCGCGCCTCGACGGGGCCTGGTGGGCGACGCTCGCCACCCTGCTTGTGGCCGCGCCGCTGAGCCTGGTGAAAGGCTTCGTATGGGAAGAGACGGTGCTGCTGCTGGCCATGGCGCTGGCGCTGGCGCCGTTCCACCACGCCTTCCCGCGCAAGGCGCGGCTGACGCGGATGGAGGTGACGCCAGGTTGGCTGCTGTCCGCCGCCTGCCTGGTCGCGGGCGCCGGCCTGGTCGGCCTCTGGTCGTTCCAGAACGCGGACTACGGCGACCTGCCCTGGTGGCGGGTGATGGCCGATGAGGATGCCGCGCGCTCGCTGCGCGCCTGGGGAGGGGCGGCGATCGCCCTGCTGGCCTTCGGCGTCTGGCGGCTCCTGAGCTCGGCCGCCACGCCGCCCATCGTCGGCGAGGAGGACCCCGAGTTCGATCGTGTCCGGAAGATCCTCGCCACGGCCGAGCTTTCGCGTCCCACCTCCAACCTCGCCCTGCTGGGCGACAAGCGCTTCCTGTTCTCGGCCTCGGGCGAGAGCTTCCTGATGTTCGGCGTGCGCGGGCGGAGCTGGATCGCCCTGGGTTCGGTGGTCGGTCGGCGGGACGAGCGGCTGGAGCTGATGTGGCGCTTCCGCGAACTGGCCGACGCCCACGCCGCCAGGCCCGGCTTCTACAACGTCGAGCCCGACGACCTGCCCGACGTGGTCGAGCTGGGGTTCGCGATCCAGAAGATGGGCGAGGCGGCGGTCGCCCCCATCGAGGACTACACCATGGAGGGCACCCGCCGCGGCAAGATCCGGCGGGCCTGGCGCAAGGCCGGCGAGGAGGGCGCGACGTTCGAGATCGTGCCGCCCGACCAGGTCGCCCCGCTGATGCCCCAGCTGCAGTACGTCTCGGATGCATGGCTGGAGATGCACGCCGGCGGCGAAAAGGGGTTCTCCCTGGGCGGCTTCGAGCCGCGGTACGTCCAGGAGTTCCCGGTCGCGGTCGTCCGCTGGCAAGGCCGGATCGTCGCCTTCGCCACCCTCTGGCCGGTCGCTTCCCGGTCGGTCTTCTCGATCGACCTGATGCGCTACGTGAACGAGGGGCCGCCGCGCATCATGGACTATCTCTTCGTCGAGCTGATCCAATGGGGCCGGGCCCAGGGTTACGCGGCCTTCGACTTCGGGATGGCGCCCCTGTCGGGCCTGGACGATCGGCCGCTGGCCCCGACCCTCAGCCGGGTAGGCCGCCTGATCTTCGAGCGCGGCGAGGAACTCTACAATTTCCAGGGCGTACGCCACTACAAGGACAAGTACGACCCCATCTGGCAGCCCCGGTACATCGCCGCACCCTACAAATGGGCGATCCCCCTGGTCATGGCCGACGCCAGCCTGCTGGCCTCGGGCGGCGTCGTCGGGCTGGCGAAGCGGCCGAAGAAGGCCGACTAGCGCTGCGGGAGCTGAATTCCGGCCGCCTGCTCAGAAAGGCTGAACAACAGGAGCGCGATGGTGGCGCTGATCACCATCAGCCAGCGCCAGGGGATCATGCGTGGGCCCTTCATCGGATTCGGCGGGCGCGCGCCGCGCCAGCCGGCAAAAGCGGCGAATGCGGCGAAGCCGGCGCTGAGCGCCAGGTAGGTCTGAGGAGCCATGGTCGCGCCCCCTAGCGCAGGCGGGCCAAGGCATCCACAGGAACCCGCGCCGCCCACTACATCTAGCGTTAAGCCTTCGTTTACACCCCAGGAATCGACCGATAGCCTTTTCTGCGAGCGGAGAAGCGATTCGGATGAGCGCGGGGGCTCCCTGGAGCGTCAAGGGGATCGACCCCAAGGCCCGCGAGGTCGCGAAAGACCTTGCCCGCCGCTCCGGCATGACGCTCGGCGAATGGCTCAACCGTGTGATCCTCGAGGACGACGTTCCCGAGGAGGTGACCGCCGAGGCCCAGTTCGGCGACCGTCCCTACCGCGTCGAGCCGCGTCTTCGCGCGTTGGCCGGCGCCAGCTTCGCGCCGATGCCCGCGCTGCCGGACATGGCCCGCATTGCGGCCGCGCTCGATCGCCTCACCGACCGCATCGAAGCCTCCGAGACCCGTACCGGCCTCGCCATCACGGGTGTCGAGCACTCGGTCCGCCAGGCGCTCGCGCGCATCGAGACCTCCGAGCGCGAGCAGCACGCCTTCTCTTCGCGCCTCGAAGGGGTTCTGAATCAGGTCTCTGCCGAGCAGGGCGAGTTCGGCGAACGCCTGCGGCGGCTCGAGGCCGAGCCCGTCGGCCCCCGGTCGGCTGAGGCGCTACGCGCCCTGGAGTCCCGGCTCGCCAGGGCGGAGCCGGAAGCGGTCGTCGAGACCGTGCTGGCCCGGCTGGGCGAGCGTCTCGCCGCCGCGGAATCCCGAACGGCCGCCGCGCTGGATCAGCTCACCGGTTCGCTTGCCGCTCTGGATCGCCGGCTCGGCGACGTCGAAGGCGGTGACTCGCCGCAGGTCGACCTCAAGTTCGAGGCCCTGGCCCAGGTCCTGACCCACCGGGTCGAGGCCGTTCGCGCGGAAGTCGCCGAGAAGATCGCCGCCGCCGGCGGCGCCGGGCTCGAGGCGCGCTTCGCCGAGCTGACCGAGCAGGTCCGGGCCGCCGAGCAGCGGTCGGCCCACGCTGTGGAGCAGATCGGCCGCCAGGTGCTCTCCATGGCCGAGGCCGTGGGCAAGAAGCTGACGGACGTCGACGAGCGCAGCGCCGAGGCCATCGACCAGGTCGGCAGCGAGGTCGCGCGCATCGCGGGGGCCGTCGAGCTGCGCCTTGGACGCGCCGAGCAGACCCAGGCCGAGGCGTTCGGCCGCCTCGAAGCCGAGCTGTCCAGGGTCACCGAGACGCTTGCCGAGCGCCTCTCCGCCTCCGAACGCCGGGTGGCCGAGACCCTCGAGGCCGCGGAAGCGCCCACGGAAGCCGATGCGTTCGCACCGGTGGCGGAGGACGTGGGCGAGGAAGTCCTTCAGGCTCTCGGCGCGCCGCCCGAGCCCGAACCGGAGGCAGTGGCGGTTCCGCAGGCGGTCGCCGCCGCCGAGGCGTCGCCCTCTGTCGCCGCCTTCGGGCCGGAATTCTTCGCGCGCGCCGAATCCGAGCCCGTCGCGGTCGCCGAACCCGAGGTGGTCGCCGCGCCCTGGCGTCGGCTCGACCTCGACGCCGCGGAGGCGGCCGCGCCCCAGCCGCTCGCACCGCCCCCCTTCGCGCCGCTGTCCGATGATGTCGACGAGGACCTGTTCGCCCCCGCCGCGAAGGGCGCGGAGCTTTCCACGCGCGAGGTGATCGAGCGCGCCCGGGCCGCCGCCCGCGCCCAGGAGATCCACGAGGGCGCCGCGGCCATCAAGAAGCTGCAGGCCAAGACCCGCGGTACGGGCGGTTTCTTCAACGGCTTCCGTCCCCGCAAGGCGCGCGCCCAGAACAGCGCCCTGCAGACCGCGCTCATGATCGCCGGGGGCGCCGCATTTCTCAGCGTGGGCGCGGCCGGCCTCACCCTGATGCAAAGCCAGGATGCGGCGGAGAAGGCCGAGGCCACGCCCATCGGGCCCGCGCCGCGCGCCTCCATGGCCCTCGGGCCGGCCAGCCTGACACCGGCGCCCGCCGCCAACGCCTTCGCCACCGCCCCGACCGCCTTCGCCGCCATCCGGGCGGAGGTCGAGGCCGGCGCCCCGGGGGCCGTCGGCCGCCTGCGTTCGCTGGCCGATGCGGGGCATGCCCAGGCTCAGCTCTACCTCGCCCAGCTCTACGACGGCGGCGAAGCCGGGCTGCCGCAGAACCCCGTGGAGGCCCGCCGCTTCACCGCCATGGCGGCCGAGAGCGGCGACGTGAAGGCGATGCACAACCTTGCCGTCTACGAATTCCGGGGAGAGGGCGGTCCGCAGGACCTGGAAAGCGCCGCGCGCTGGTTCGCCAAGGCCGCCGACGCCGGCGTCGTCGAGAGCCAGTACAACCTCGGCCTCCTCTACCAGTCGGGCAGCGGCGTTCCGCGCGACCTGACGCGGGCGCGGCGCTGGTTCGCCCGCGCCGCCGCGAACGGCGACGCCGAAGCGCGACGGGCCCTGGCCGAACTGGAGCCCAAGTCCGCGCCGGCCGCCCGGCCGCGGGCTGAGGCGCGACCGGCGCCCGCCGCGCCGTCGCGAGCCCTCGCCGGGGTTTCGATGAACGTGCAGCAGACCCAGATGGTGCTGACCCGCCTCGGCTACTACACCGGGCCGATCGACGGTCGGGCCAGCGTCGCCTACGACCGCGCGCTCGCCGAATACCGCCGTGACAACGCCGGCGCCGCGCCGTTGCACCTGTCGCAGCGTTGACGCCGCGGCCGGGTCGGTCGTAGGCGCGGCCCGTGGACATCTACCTGCCCATCGCCGAAGTCTCGGTGAACGCCCCGCTCATCGTGGCGGTGGGCGCGCTTGTGGGATTCATCTCGGGCCTGTTCGGGATCGGCGGCGGCTTCCTGATGACGCCGATCCTGGTGTTCCTGGGCATCCCGGCGCCGGTGGCGGTCTCGTCGATGGCCAACCACGTGGCCGCCTCGTCCATGTCCAGCGTCATCGCCTACAGCCGCCGACGGGCAGTGGACCTGCGGATGGGCCTGGTCCTGGCGATCGGCGGGGTGGTCGGGGCCTTCGTGGGCGTCGAGCTGTTCCGGTGGCTGCGGCTCCTGGGACAGGCCGACCTGATCGTTTCGGTCTCCTACCTGCTGTTCCTAAGCGTGATCGGCGGCCTGATGCTGATGGAGAGCCTGGGAACCATCCTCCGCCAGCGCCGCGGCGAGCCTCAGCCGCCCCGCCGCGACCGGCGGCCTGTATGGCTCTATGGCCTGCCGCTGAAGATGCGCTTCCCCCGCTCGCGTCTCTACATCAGCGTCATCCCGCCCCTGGCGCTGGGCGCTTTCGTCGGCGTCCTGTCGGCGATCATGGGCGTGGGGGGCGGCTTCATCCTCGTCCCGGCGATGATCTACGTGCTGCGGATGCCCGCCGGCACGGTGGTTGGCACCAGCCTTCTGCAGATCATCGTCACCACGGCGCTCACCGGCGTGCTGCAGGCCGGGCGGAACCAGACCGTCGATATCGTGCTGGCGACGCTGCTGCTCGTAGGCGGGATTGTCGGCGCCCAGTTCGGGGCCCGCGTCTCCTCTCGCTT
The DNA here is from genome assembly GCA_046725615.1 of Pseudomonadota bacterium. Classification (GTDB taxonomy): domain Bacteria; phylum Pseudomonadota; class Alphaproteobacteria; order Caulobacterales; family Caulobacteraceae; genus Phenylobacterium. Next base: position 12,071 of record JBKOYY010000067.1, on the reverse strand, counting down.
CCGGGCCGAGGAACTGCGGGCGGTCCTGGCGCTGATCGTGCTGCTGGTCGGCCTGCGGATGGGCCTGGGCCTCTTCCTGGCGCCCGAGGAGCCGTTCGTTCTGATGTCGGGGATGGCGGGCTGATGCCGGTGGAGCTTCCCCCGCCGGCGGTGGGCGCCCCTGCCGTCTCGGCCGCCCTGACCGACACGACGGTCAAGGTCTCGTCCGATTTCCGCGGCGCCCGTATCGTTCTCTACGGAGCGGTGTTCGACGCCGCGGCCCGCCCGTCCGACGTGGTGGTCCTGGTGCGGGGGCCGGAACAGCCGGTCCGCATCGCCCGTAAGCAGCAGGTCATGGGCCTGTGGCTCAACAGCCGCCCGGTCGTCTTTCGCGGCGCCCCCGGCTTCTACCGCGCGGCCTCGAACCGGCCCCTTGAGGAGATCGCCACCTTCTCCACCCTGCGCCGCCTGCGCGCCGGCATCGACCACCTGGCGATCAATGCGCCGGCCGAGCAGCGGATCGAGACCCGCTACGGCGTCCGCGACGTGGTCGTGAGCCGCCTGGGGCCCGACTACTACGACTGGCGACGCGCCGTGGTGAGGCTGAAGGAGCGCGCGGGCCTCTATCACCAGGACGGGCGGGGCGTCCGCTTCGTCGACCGCGGCCTCTTCCGCGCCGAGATCGCCCTGCCGACGGGCGCACCGACCGGCGTCTACCAGGCCGACATCCTGCTGTTCCAGGACGGCAAGCCCGTCTCGCGACGTACGCGTACGCTGACGGTCGAGAAGGTCGGTATCGAGCGGGCTCTTTACGTATGGGCCCATAAGAGGCCATGGTCCTACGGCTTGGCCGCCATGGCGTTCGCGCTGGCGGCCGGTTGGGCGGCCTCGGCGGCATTCCGGAGAGACTGATTGCTCATGGATGACGTACGGCCCGCTGGCGCAGTGGAGTCCACTCCGTTCGCCCTCTGGGTCATCTCGCTGCTTGCGTTGTCGCCGTTTCCGGGCGCGGCGCTGATCTACAGCTATGGGCCCGACGCTTGGCGACCCGGCGCCATGACGACCCTCCTCGCATGGTCGGCGGTGGTGTTGTCCTTCCTCGGCGGGGTGCGCTGGGGCCTCGAGACCCGCGAGCCCCGGCCACGCTGGATGCGTCAGGCGTTCTCGGCGCTCTGCGCTGTGGCGGCCCTGGTCGTGCTGCTCGCTAGAGGCCGTGCGCCTGACACCTGGATCCTTTGCGGGTTCATCGGCGCCTTCCTGATCCAGTGGCTGTTTGACCATCAGACCCCCGACGTGCCGTCGCGCTATCCGGTGCTGTCCACGGCCGTCACCGGCGCAGCGGGCGTCTCGCTTGCGCTCGCGCTCGAAAAGGCCATGAACGGCTGACATGACGACCGCGCCTCCGGCCGACCTGCAGGCCGCCTGGAACGAGGGCACGCGCGCGCTGCGCGAGTCCCGTCCGCTCGACGCCATTCGACAGTTCGAGCGGATCACCGCCTCTGGACAGGCGACGTCGTCCGTCTGGGTGGCCGTCGCCCTGGCGCATCGGGCGGCTGGCGATTCCGCCGGCGTGATCGCGGCGCTGGACAAGGCCCGCGCCCTTGATCCGAAGGACCTGCGCGCCCTGATCATGACCGCGGACCACCACGCCGAGGCCGGCGACGCGCGCGCCGCCTCGTCATTCTACAACGCTGTGGTTCAGGTCGCGGTGGCCGCCGGCACGGTCGAGAAGGCCATGGAGGCCGAAGTGGGGCGCGCCCACCACATGCGGATGAAGTATGCCGCCGAGTACGAGGCCTATATGCGCGGCGCCCTGGCCGGCCAGGGCCTGGACCGGCCGGGCGCCCGCCGCGTGCGCCGCGCTGTCGACCTTCTGCTCGGCAAGTCCGAGCTCTACCTGCAGCAGCCGCGCTACTTCTATTTTCCCGAACTGCCCAACATCGAATGGGCGGACCGCGCCGCCTTCCCCTGGCTCGACCGGGTCGAGGCGGCCACCGACCGCATCCGCGCCGAGCTCAAGGTGGTGCTGGAGGAAGACACCGGCTTCGCCCCCTACGTGGAAGCCGAGGCCAACAGGCCGTTCTTCGATGACCACGGCATGCTGGGCAATCCGAGCTGGAGCGCCTTCTACCTGGTCAAGGGCGGCCGTCGCGTGGAGGAGAACATCGCCCGGTGTCCGTCGGTGATGGAAGCCCTGGAGGGCGCGCCGCTGTGTGAGATCCCCGGGCGCACGCCGTCTGTGCTGTTCTCGCTGCTGCGCCCCGGGGCCCATATCGCGCCGCACCACGGCTTCATGAACGGCCGCTACATCTGCCACCTGCCGCTGATCGTTCCGGACGACTGCGCCATGCGGGTGGGTTCGGAGACCCGGCCCTGGGCCGAGGGCAAGGCCTGCGTCTTCGACGACAGCATCGAGCACGAGGCGTGGAACAGGAACGCCGACCGCCTGCGCGTGGTGCTGATCTTCGACGTCTGGCGCCCCGAACTCAGCGGCGAGGAGCGGGAGCTGATCGGCGCCATCCTCAACGCTGTGGACGCCTACGGCGGGGCAGCCCCGCCGCCGACCATGGATTGACGGCCGTCAGGCGGCGACGGGCCGCCGGCGCCGAAGCATCGCGCCGGCCAGGCCGAAGCCGCCGATCATCAGGGCCCAGGTCGCCGGCTCGGGGACGGGCAGGCTCGGCGGCGTCGGATCGAGGCCCAGCAGGCCGCCCCTGTAATAGACATTGTTCACCTGGGTCGAGCCGGTGGACCAATTGCCGGAAAAGCTCTTTACGACCACCTGGCCGTTGATCACGCCCCAGCCGCCCGGATTGTAGTCGGCGTTCGGCGCGAGCACCGAGCCCAGGACGCCAATGTTGTAGAACGACAGGCTGGTGGCGTCCGAGAAGTTCCAGAGGATGTTGGACGCGTCGCCGCCGTTGATGAAGATCCCGGCGCCCCACAGCTTGCCCAGCGAGCCGGACACGTTGATCAGGGCGTTCGACCCCGGCGTGATGTTGATCGTGAAGGTGTTGGTGTCCGACGCCTTGGTCCCGTCGAGGTCGAAGACGTTCAGCGTGGCGTCCGAACCGGTCAGCGTCGTCTGGTAGGCGTGCACCCCATTCGGCGCGCCCCAGTTCTGGTAGGTCACCGAGCCGTTGGCCGCGTAGCCGGCCAGGTAGTCGGTCAGTTCGGTCAGGCGAATGGCTTCCGCTGCGAAGTCCACCGGCAGCGGCGTGCCGGCGGGCTGGAGGCCGGCGCTGCTCCAGTTCGCGTAGGTGGCGGTTCCGCCGACCACGGTGAGGCCCTGGGTCGAACCGCCGTTGGCGTTCAGGTTGCCGCCGACCACGAGGTTCACCGCGCCGGGCGCTCCGGCGGGCGCGCCAACCGAATAGGCCTGCAGGCTCGCATTGCCGCCGACCGCCACGCGGCCCTCGGTGTCGCTGCCCTGGACGTTCATGTTGTTCAGGACGAACAGATTGTAGTCCGCGGCGGTGTCCGCCTGGGCGATGGCGGGAACCAGGGTGGCTGCGGCGAACAGGGCAGCCCATGCAACGCGACGCATACGAACGCGACTCCAGACGGTAAGGCGAAGGTCCATCTCAGCTAGCGGTGCATGCTGCATTGCACAACACCCTTAGGGTTGCGCGGCGAAGTCCGATTCCCCATTCCGGGGATATTGGGGCTCAGTCGGCGCGAACCTGCGTCCAGCCGATGGCGTGGACGCGTCCGGGGCCGAGGACGCCGCTGAGCGGTGGCCGGGCGAACATCCCGGCGAATGCGGGATCGCGGACGTTCAGTCCTCCTGCGTAGGCTCCGAAGGCCGGAAGCACGATCCGCTCGCCGTCGGTCACGAAGCACCGCCGTCGCACTGTCCCGCGGGGCGCCCGCACCCGGGCGGCGGGATGCAGATGCCCAGCCACTTCCCCGGGCTGCGATCCCCGCTGCGGCTCATGTCGGAAGAGGAGGCCGCAGAGGCTGAGCTCGTCCACGATGTCGCCCGGCAGGGTCCGGGGACCGTCGGCGTCGTGATTGCCGACCACCCAGACGAGGGTCCGTCCCGCCGCCAGGTCGCGAAGCCGGGCGGCGTCGTCGCCAGCGATCCGCTCCTCGCTGCGCCGGTCGTGGAAGGTGTCGCCCAGAAGGACCACAGTGGCTGGCGCCAGGGCCCCGACCTCGACCTCCAGCCGCGACAGGGTCTCCCGCGTGTCGTAGGGCGGCAGCATCTGGCCCCGGGCGGCGTAGGCGCTGCCCTTCTCCAGGTGCAGGTCGGCCACCACCAGCGCCCGCTCCTCCTGCAGCCAAAGCGCGCCCGACGCGCGCATCGTCACCTCGGCGCCGTGGACGGGCGTCCGCAGCCCGCCGCAGTCGCTGGAGGTGAAGGCGTAGCGCAGGGGCAGGGTGACATCGTTCACGACAGGGCCTCGGCGACCAGTTCCGCCTCGGCCTCCGCCAGGATCATCTCGGCGGCGTCGCCCGGCGAGCGTTCCTTGCCGATCTCCAGGAGGATCGGCACCGAGAAAGGGCTGAGGTGGTCGAGGGCCGCATGCCGGATCCGGCCACGGATGCGCGCCAGCATGTCGCCCAGCCGCGCCACGTCGATGAGGCCGGTCGCCGCATCGGCCCGCGCGCATCGCAGCAGCAGGTGGTCGGGCTCGTGCTTGCGCAGCACGTCGTAGATGAGATCGGTGGAGAAGGTGATCTGTCGCCCCGTCTTCTGCTGCTCGCCCGGGAAGCGCCGCTCGATCAGCCCGGCGATGATCGCGCAGCCCTTGAAGGCGCGCTTCATCATGAAGCTCTCCTGCAGCCAGGCCTCCAGGTCGTCGCCCAGCATGTCCTCGGCGAACAGGTCGTCGAAGTCGAGCCCGTCCATCGGCTTCAGCGCCCAGATCGCCATGGCGTAGTCGTTGCAGACGAACCCCAGCGGCCCGACGCCCAGTCGCTCCAGCCGCCGGGTCAGCAACATGGCGAGGGTGGTGTGGGCCAGCCGCCCGTCGAAGGGGTAGACGACCATGAAGTGCCGCTTCCCGCGCGGGAAGGTCTCCAGCAGCATCTCGTCCTCGCCGACGATCAGCGAGCGATCCTTCTGGGCGCCCAGCCATTCGCGCACGTCCGTGGGCAGCACCGCCCAGTGGCTCTCGTCGAACATCAGCTCGCGAACCCGCTTGGCGAGGTAGGTCGAGAGGGCGAACTTCGAGCCGCCCCACGACGGCATCTTGGGGTCCTTGTCGTTGGCCGGCCGCACCAGCACGTCCAGATTGGTCACCCCCACGAGCTCCCAGGTCTGCCCCGCGAAGACGAAGGTGTCGCCGGGATCGAGCATCTCCAGCATGCCCTCCTCGACCTCGCCGATCTTCCGCCCGCCGCGGCCGCCCCGCATCGCCATGCGGACCGACAGCACCGCCGGGCTGACGATCGCGCCGACGTTCAGGCGATGCCGTTGCGCCACGTTGAGGTCCCGCACCTTCCAGCGCCCATCGGGTAGCCGCACGATGCGCCGGAAGCGGTCGTAGGTCTTGAGCGCATAGCCGCCGGTCGAGACGAAATCGACGACCTGTTCGAAGTCCTCCCAGGTGAGGTCGCGATAGGGGCCGGCCGAGCGCACCTCCTCGTACAGCGCCAGCATGTCGAACGGCTCCGAGCAGGCGCAGCCCATGACGTGCTGGGCCAGGACGTCCAGCGCCCCCACCCGCGGCGGGTCTCCGTCCAGGCGGTTCTCGGCGATCGCCTCGCGCGCCGCCTGGCATTCCAGCATCTCGAACCTGTTCGCCGGGACGAAGAGCGCCCGGGAGGGTTCGTCCAGCCGGTGGTTGGCGCGGCCGATCCGTTGCACCATTCGCGAAGCGCCCTTGGGACTGGCGAGCTGGATCACCAGGTCCACGTCGCCCCAGTCGATGCCAAGGTCGAGGGTCGAGGTGCAGACCACGGCCCGCAGCTCGCCGCGCGCCATCGCCGCCTCCACCTTGCGCCGCTGCTCGGCCGCGAGGCTGCCGTGGTGGAGGGCGATCGGCAGGCTGTCGTCGTTCAGCCGCCACAGCTCCTGGAACGCGAACTCGGCCTGGAACCGGGTATTGACGAACACCAGCGCGATCCGGGCCCGCTTGATGGCCTCGTACACCTCGGCCATGGCGTGCTGGGCCGTGTGTCCCGCCCATGGCACCCGCCCCTCGGAGAGCAGCAGGTCCACCACAGGTTCCGCGCCCGGCGGCCCGCGGACGAGGTCGACCGAACCCGTTCCTCCCTCCGGAGGGGAGGGGGCCGTGCGGTGGTTGGCCATCCAGGCCTTGATCACCTCCGGGTCGTCGACCGTGGCGCTCAGCCCCACCCGGCGCATGTTCGGCGCAAGCTGCTGCAGCCTTGCCAGGTCCAGCGCCAGCAGGTCGCCGCGCTTGCTGGCGTGAAGGGTGTGGATCTCGTCCAGGATCACGCACCGCAGGTCCTCGAAATAGGTCCGTGCCCCTTCCCAGGCGCAGAGCAGGGCCAGCTGCTCGGGCGTGGTCAGCAGGATGTCGGGCGGTTTCACCCGTTGGCGCTGCCGCCGCGCGACGCCGGTGTCGCCGGTCCGGCTCTCGGCCACGACCGGCAGAGCCATCTCCAGGATCGGCGCGTTCAGGTTCCGCTCGACGTCGACCGCCAGGGCCTTCAGCGGCGAGATGTAGAGGGTGTGGAGCCCCCTTGGCGTATTGGCCGGCGGCCGCTCGGCGATCTCGATCAGGCTCGGCAGGAACCCGGCCAGGGTCTTGCCCCCGCCGGTTGGTGCGATCAGCAGGGCGTCGCGGCCCGCGCGCCCCTTGGCCACCATCTCCAGCTGGTGCGCGCGCGGCGACCACCCGCGGCGGGCGAACCACGCCTGGAATCTGGGCGGCAGAAGGTCGGCGGTCGGGCCCGCGGCGTCGGCCATGAGCCGGCTATAGCACGTTCCCGTTCCGTTTCACGAGTGGCGCAGAGGGGAGAAGGCGGTCGGGGCTGGCGCCGACGCGGGTTTTCGGCTGATTAGGGGCGATGCGTTTTCGTCTCGCCCTGCTGGCGGCCCTGGGGCTGGCCGCCTGCTCGCCCTCCAGTCCGGGCCAGACCGCGCCGGCGCCCGAGCCCGCGCGGCTTGAGGGCGGCTTCCCGGCTCCCGACCGGCCGGTGGCCGGCATCGTCGCGCCGGAGTGGTCCTCGGGCCCCGACCGTGACGCGGCGGACGAGTCCGGCCAGCTGATCCGGGGCCTGGAGATCGCCCCCGGCATGGCCGTGGCCGACATCGGCGCAGGCTCGGGCTACCACACCCTGCGTCTATCGCCTGCGGTGGGGCCGAAGGGCGTCGTCTATGCCGAGGACATCGTCGAGGCCTACATCTCGGGCCTTCGTCGCGAGGCCGAGCGGCGGGGCATGAAGAACGTCCGCATCGTGGTCGGCGAGGCCGACGATCCGAAGTTGCCGCCGGGGTCCGTAGACAGGGCCGTGCTGGTCCACATGTACCACGAGATCGAGAACCCCTACGCCCTGCTCTGGAACCTCGCCTCGGCGCTGAAGCCCGGCGGACGCGTCGGGGTGATCGACCTCGACCGTGAGCCCGGCGCCCACGGCATGCCGCCGGCGCTCCTCAAGTGCGAGTTCGAGGCGGTCGGCTACCGCCAGCTCTCGCATCAGCCGATGGCCGGCGGCGTCGGCTACCTCTCGGTCTTCGAGGCGCCGACCCGGCGGCCTGCGCCCGCGGAGATCAGGGCCTGCAAGGCTTCCGTTTCGAACTGAACGGCGGTGGTTCGCCGGGGCCGCGCCTCTCGGGTGCGACACCTGCGGCGCCGCGGGGTGCGGCGTCGTCCCTGGCGGCGGAGCGAACATCAAGGCGCAGCTTGGCCCCCGACAATGTGCCCTGGCTGCAGGCGGCGTAGGCATGAGGCGCCCAGCCAAAGGAGGCACACATGCCGATGGGATCCTTGAAGACCCTGGCGACCGCCGTGGCCGCCGCCACCCTGCTGGCGGGCCTCGCCCCGCCCGCCATCGCCCAGACCGTCGCCGAAGTGGGTGTGACCACCCGCGCCCCGACCAGCGTCAGCATCAGCCTGGCCGGCAAGTCCCGGCCGGCCGTGCGCCAGGAAGTGGTGCAGGCCGCCGCGCTCGTCTGCCGCAACGCCGTCAACAACGATGAGCTGGCCTTCAGCGACCAGCGCTGGTGCAAGCAGACCACGCGGCAGCGCGCCATGCGGCGCTATGCGGCGATCATGGCCCGCTACACCGACCTGGCGGCTGGCCCGCCCGTCATCACGCTCTCGGCGCTCTGATCCCAGGCGCAGGGCCGCGGCCGACGTCCATCTCCTGCCGGTGGCCGCGGGAACGGTGAAGGGGTTCGCTCCACCGGCGGACTCCTTCATCCGTCCGGCCCCTCAGGCGGCCGGTTCCGACGTGGCGCCCTCGCGCCGGGCCTGTTCAGCGTGTTCCTCGCGCTGCCGGCGCCAGCGGGCGCGGAGCGACGCGGGGCGATCCGGATAGCGTTCCTCGTGGAACTGGGCCGTGGCGATACGGTCCGTCCGGAAGCTGCGGAACGACTGGCGCAGCTCGCACCAGGCGACGACCAGTCGGCTGGTCTCGAAATAGCCGACCGCGAACGGCCAGACGGTCCGCCGCGTCTCGCGCTCCTGCTCATCGCGATAGGTCAGGGTCACCTTGCGGCCCGCCCGGATCGCCGCGCGCACCTGGGCCATGTCCACATTGTCGGGCGCCGCCCGCCAGTTGGGCGCGGCGTGGGTCGCCGGCTCCAGCACCAGCGGGCGCAGGGTCTCGGGGATCACCGCGCCGATCTTAGCCACCAGGTCCTGCGCCGCCCGCCGCAGCGCCGGATCGCCTCGCGCCGCGACCAGCTGGGCGCCGACGACGGCGGCCTCGACTTCCTCGGGCGTCAGCATCAGCGGGGGCAGGTCGAAGCCGTCTTCCAGCACATAGCCCACGCCCGCCTCGCCCCGGATCGGCGCGCGCTGGCCGATGAGGTCGGCGATGTCGCGGTAGACGGTCCGCTTCGAGGTCTCCAGCTCCTCGGCGATCGCGTCCGCCGTCACGGGGCGGCGGGTGCGACGCAGGATCTGGATGATCTGAAACAGGCGGTCCGCCCGGCGCATGTTCGCGGCTCGTTCTGCTGACAGGATGCTGTCAGCAAGGCCCCCGCATCGTCCTCCTGTCAAGCAAAGGAGCGGCGGCCATGATCATTCTGTACGGCTTCGGAGAAGGGTTCGGCCTGCCCGAGATCAGCCCCTACGTCACCAAGACCGAGGTCCAGCTGAAGATGGCCTGCCTGCCCTACGAGAAGCGCCGGGGCGAGCGCGAGGCCTCTCCCAAGGGGCAGCTGCCCTATGTCGATGTCGACGGGACGCGGGTGGCCGACTCCACCTTCATCCGCGCCTACCTGGAACGCGCGGAAGGTCTCGACTTCGACGAAGGGCTGACGCCTGAGCAGCGCGCCCAGGCCTGGGCGGTCGAGCGGATGATGGAAAATCAGTTCGGCTGGATCCTGATCCGCGAACGATGGCTGGACGCCGGCAACTTCGACCGCGGCCCTTCCCACTTCTTCGACGGCGCGCCCGAGGAGGTGCGGCAGGCGGCCCTTGCCCATATGCGGCAGAATATGCAGGCCGTGGGGGTCGGGCGGCACACCGACCGCGAGGTGGTGGCCCTGGCGGCGCGGTCGCTGGCGGCCGTCTCCGCGATCCTGGCCGACAGGCCGTTCCTGTTCGGAGATCGCCCCTGCGGCGCGGACGCCACGGTCTTCGCGCTGCTGGCGGGGGTGCTCACGCCCTTTTTCGACGGCCCGGTGCGGCGGCGCGCGGAGGGGTACGGCAACCTCGTCGCCTATGTCGACCGGCTTATGGCGCGCTTCTACCCGGACTTCGCCTGGGACCTCGCTTCGGCCACGCGAAAGCGCGAGGCCGCGTGAATCATCGGCCCCGTTAACCAGTCAGTTGGGATCGCCCCCTAGCTTGGGAAGCAAGAAACAGGCCAGGGGGCGGTTCTTTGGCGCTCAGCGCACGTCTCGAAATTCGGCAGGGGCAGGGGCTCGTCATCACGCCCCAGCTGCAGCAGGCGATCAAGCTGCTGCAGATGTCGAATCTCGAGCTGGAAGCCTTCGTCGAGGGCGAGCTGGAGCGGAACCCCCTGCTGCAGCGCGAGGAAGGCGAGGCCGACGCAGGCGATGCGCCGTCCGACGACGCCCCGGCCGTCTCCGAACACGTGGCCGACGCCGAGGCGCGGGCCGATCTCGACGCCACCCCTGACGAAGCGTCTCCCGGTGAGCGGGCCACCGGCGACGCCGGGGAGGCCGCTGACGCCGGCGGCGCCATCGACTGGTCGCGCGCCGGCAAGGGTGGTGGCTTCGACCTCGATGGCGAGGGGATGGAAGGCGCCCTCAGCCGTGAGAAGACCCTGCACGAACATCTCCAGGACCAGCTCCTGGCTTCGGGCCTGACGCCAGCCGACACCGTGATCGCCGGCGTGCTGATCGACGCGGTGGACGACGGCGGCTACCTGCGCGCTGAGGTCGCCGAGGTCGCCGAGCGGCTGGGCTGCGACGCCGAACGCGTCGAACACGTCCTGGGCGTGGTTCAGGGCTTCGACCCGGTGGGCGTCGCCGCCCGCGACGTGCGCGAGTGCCTGATGATCCAACTCAAGGATCAGAACCGCTACGACCCGGCCATCGGCGCGCTGCTCGACAACCTGCCGCTGCTGGCCCGCCGCGACCTTGCCGCCCTGAAGAAGGTCTGCGGCGTAGACGACGAGGACCTCCGCGACATGATCGCCGAGATCCGCGGGCTGACGCCGCGCCCCGGCGCCGCCTTCCCGGGCGGCGAGGCGGCCACCGCCGTCGCGCCGGACGTCTTCGTGAAGGAAGGCCCCGGTGGACTCTGGCATGTGGAGCTCAACACCGACACCCTGCCGCGCCTGCTGGTCGACCAGCGCTACCACGCCCGCGTCTCGGGCCAGGCCCGCAGTGACCAGGAGAAGACGTTCGTCTCGGATTGCCTGGCCCAGGCCAACTGGCTGATGAAGAGCCTCGATCAGCGCGCCCGCACGATCCTCAAGGTCAGTTCCGAAATCGTCCGTCAGCAGGACGCCTTCCTCGCCTACGGCGTCGAGCACCTGCGCCCGCTGAACCTCAAGACCGTCGCCGACGCCATCGGCATGCACGAGTCCACGGTGAGCCGGGTCACGTCGAACAAGTACATGGCCACCCCGCGCGGGCTGTTCGAGATGAAGTTCTTCTTCACCTCGGCCATCGCCTCGACCGAGGGCGGCGAGTCGCATTCCGCCGAGAGCGTGCGGCACAAGATCAAGCAACTCATCGACGGCGAGCACGCCGAGGCCGACGTCCACTCCGACGACCGGATCGTCGAAATCTTGAAGGAGGCTGGCGTCGACATCGCCCGCCGAACCGTCGCCAAGTACCGCGAGGCCATGCGCATTCCCTCGTCGGTCGAGCGTCGGCGGATGTTGAAGGAACTCGCCTGAAGCACGGCCCTTGGGGAACCGGCCCTGGCCGATTCCGCTTTAGCCCCACTTGGCGCGCCATCGGAGCGTCGCCAGATGCAGGCGGATGTCCGATACGATCCACACGGCCGAAGCGCCCGAGCCGGCGCCGCTCTCCGCGGTCCTCCAGGACATCGTGGACCATCCGGCCGAGCGGATCTCCGTCGCGGAGCTGACCCGGATGTTCGGCGGCCGCGCGGTCGGTGCGCTGCTGTTTGTGTTCGGGCTGGCCTGCATGCTTCCCCTGCCACCGGGCGCGACCACCATCTTCGGCATGCCCCTGGTGCTGCTGGCGCCGCAGCTGATCGTCGGCGCCTCGGCGCCCTGGCTGCCTGCGCGGCTCCGCGCCCAGACCGTTTCGACGAGCGACCTGCGCAAGGGTCTGCCCCGCCTGATCCGGACGCTGCGGCGCGTGGAGGCGCTATCCCGACCGCGCCTCGGCGGGCTGGTAGGGCCGATCGGCGAGCGGCTGGTCGGGGCCGTCTGCCTGGCGCTCGCGCTCGTGCTCATCCTGCCGATCCCCGGCGGCAACATCCTGCCCGCGACTGCGGTGTCCGCCCTGGCCTTCGCGCTCATTCAGCGCGACGGCGCGATCGCGATCCTCGGCTACGCCC
>JBKOYY010000032.1:0-13889 GCA_046725615.1 Pseudomonadota bacterium | reverse complement strand
CCTCTGAGCGGCGTCGCGGCGTCGCCGGTGAACGACGCGCCGTGCATCAGCGCCAGGGTCCGCGGCGCGAGGTCGGCCAGGCGCCGCAGCGTTGACCCTGTCGCCGGCGCCATCGTCATGGCGTGGAATAGCTCCTCGCTTTCGATCGCCGGACCGAGCACATCGCCCTCCGTCATGGGCGGCGGGTCGCCCACGCGGGTCAAGATGTCGCCGCAGAACAGGGTGGCGGCCGTCTCCTCGAAGAACGCGCCGGCCTCCCAGCCATGCGGGACGTGGGGCGTGTCGATCCAGCGCATCCGCTTCCCTCCGAGGTCCAGCACCTCTCCGTCGAGGAGCGCGCGGGGCGGACGATCGCAAAGGTCGTTCAGGGACACATCGCACGCCACCTGACTGTGGACGATGGTCGCATGAGGCGCAGCGGCCAGCCACGTGTTCATGGCCCCGCACTCGTCCGCCTCCACGTGGCCGAAGCCGATCCACCGCAGCCGTTCGACCGGCATGACCCTTCCGACCGCCTCGGCGATCAGGGGAAACATGGCGCGATGCCCGCAGTGGAACAGCATCGGTTCCTCGGCGGCGATCAGGAACTGATTGAAGGTGAACCCGTCGGGGCTAACCTCCGGGACAAACGTCGACAGACGGTAGACGCCTTCGGCGATCTCGTGGACGCGGGTGTTCATCGGCAAATCTCCTTGAAGTCCAAGGTGTCGAGCCAGGCGTTCGCGATATCGGCCACACGCGCGGCGGCGGCGTCGGGCTCGAGTCCCTGGCGGGTGAAGGCGTCGTAGGACCCATGGGCGACCATGGCCGCCAGCGCATCGGCGGTTGGTCCGTCTTCGCCGACGGCCGCTGCGGCGAGCGCCCGGCGCCCGGTCGCCTCCTGCGCCACGACCGGTTTCAGGACAGGCAGTCTGTCCTGGTCGGCGAGCACGCTGCCGAACGCCGGAATGGCCGAATAGAATGCGAACTGGGCCGCCGCCAGCCGACGCACCCGCTCCTTGCGGTCGGGCGCATCGTCGAAGAGTTCGGGTCCTGGAGGTGGCGCCAGCGAGAAGGCATGGGCGCCGCAGGCGTTGATCGCGTCGTCGTACGTCGGGAAGTGGTGGTAGACCGACCCCACGCTCACCCCGGCCCGAGCGGCGATTTCCTTCATGCTGGTGCTGGCGATGCCCTGCTCGTTGTGCAGGTCGAAGGTCGCCTGGACGATCCGCCGGCGCGTGTCGTTCGCGGTCCTGCTGCGCTTGCCTTGTCGGTAGGTGCGGATCATCAGTGAGAGCACATATTGATTGAACGATCAGTCAATAATTACCAATCGAATTGGCGTGGGTCAATCGGCAGGAGCGGCCTTGCCCAGACGGAGCGGCCCCTCTACCGTCCATTCAAACATTTGTTGGGAGGTAGGCATGACCATCGGTGTCGTCGCGACGATCAGGATCCAGGACGGCAAGGGGCCCGATTTCGAGGCCTTCTTCACCGGCCTCGCCAAGCAGGTTCGCGAGAACGAGCCGGGCAACATCGCCTATCAGCTCACCAAGAGCCGGACCGAGCCCAACACCTACAAGGTGCTGGAGCTCTACAAGGACCAGGACGCTCTCGCGGCGCACGGCGCTTCGGCGCACTTCAAGGCCGCGGGCCCGGGCTTCGCGCCGTTCCTGGCCGGGCGTCCGGAAGTCGAATACCTCGACGGCGTCGGCTGAGGAGCGACTGGCATGGACCTCGATTTCGCGCCTGAGGACCTCGCGTTCCGCGACGAGGTCCGCGCCTTCATCGCCGAGGCGTTCGACGACGACATGCGGGCCAAGCTGGCCCAGTCGAAGAACAACCACCTCGACAAGGAAGCCCAGATCCGCTGGCTGAAGCGCCTGTCGGCCAAGGGCTGGCTCGCCCCCGACTGGCCGGTGGAATACGGCGGCACGGGCTGGAGCCTCGGCAAGAAGTACGTCTTCGACATGGAAATGGCGCTCGCCGGGGCGCCGGCCACCTCGAACATGGGCCTGCGCATGTGCGCCCCCGTGGTCATGGCGTTCGGCACCGACGAGCAGAAGAAGCAGCACCTGCCGAAGATCCTGTCGGCCGACGTCTGGTGGTGCCAGGGCTATTCCGAGCCCGGCTCGGGCTCGGACCTCGCCTCCCTGGCGCTGAAGGCCGAGCGCGACGGCGACTACTACGTCCTCAACGGCTCGAAGACCTGGACGACGCTGGCCCAATGGGCCGACTGGATGTTCTGCCTGGTGCGGACCTCCAACGAGGAGATCCGCCAGAAGGGCATCTCGTTCCTGCTGATCGACATGAAGACGCCGGGCATCACCATCCGGCCGATCCCGACGCTCGACGGACCGCCCGAGGGCGAGCAGGAGATCAACGAGACGTTCTTCGACAACGTCCGCGTCCCCGTTTCCAACCGCATTGGCAAGGAAGGCGAGGGCTGGACCTACGCCAAGTACCTGCTGCAGTTCGAGCGCGGAAACGCCTATGCGCCTGGCCTGCAGAACCAGCTGCGCAAGGTGCGCAAGATCGCCGAGCTCGAGCGCTCCGACGCGGGCGGCTCGATGATGTCCGATCCGGACTTCCGCCGTCGGCTGGCCGAGGTCGAGATCAAGATCGAGGCGCTGAACGCCACCGAGCTGCGGGTGTTCTCGGGCCGCGCCAACGGCGAGGCGATGGGGGCGGTGTCCTCCATGCTGAAGCTTGAGGGCAGCCAGATGCAGCAGGCGGTCACCGAACTCGCCCTCGAGGCGGTCGGGGTCTTCAAGCAGCCCTTCGTCCAGGACACCTGGGAGATGCTCCGCCCCGGCGGCAACACCTTCCGCGCCGGCCCGGACTACGCGGCCACCGTGGCGCCCCACTACTTCAACTACCGCAAGACCTCGATCTACGCCGGGTCCAACGAGATCCAGCACAACATCATGGCCAAGCTGGTCCTGGGGCTCTAGGCGGCCGCAGCGGTGCGGCTCCGGAGGGTCTTCGGAGCCGCTCGGCGCTTCACGTCAGGGCGCGCACCAGGTTCTGCCAGGCCGGCGTGGTGGCCATGGCCAGGCAGACCGGTGTGGCCAGCACCAGGTAGGCCGAGCCTAGCGCCGTCGAGGCCAGCACCCGGCGTCGGGTGAAGAGGTCCCACGCGATCATCGCGGCGATCGGCGCGTGGTTGAGGGCCACGATCGCCGCCTCGGGCGCAAAGGCGGCCAGGCGGGCCAGGCCGGCCGGGATCACCGACAGGGTCGCCAGCACCATCATTCGCTTGTGAGCCTCCGGTGCGCGCTTGCGCGCCAGCAGGCCGACGGCGAAGAACGTGCCGAAGGTGACGAGGTCGCGGAACGGGATCGCCGCGAACGCCTCGGGCGAGCCGAGACCAAACGGGTCCCAGCCGTCGTGCACTCCACGCACGGCGATCATCACGCCGGTGACCAGCACCAGGGCCGCGAGGCCGGCCCCGCACCAGCCGAGTTTCCGGTGCAGGTCGACCCGGCCTTGCGCGGGCAGGAACCCCTGGACCGCCATGAACAGGATCCACAGCGTCATGACGCCGGCGTGGATATGGATGACCGTCGGCATCTCCAGCGCCCGTTCGGGCCGCAGGTAGAAGCTCGGAGCGAACCCGGCGAAGACCACTACCGCCATATAGAGCTGCACCAGTGCGAAGAACCCGCGCGGCGCGAGGCGTGGCCGCGGCGTGATCTCGAGGTGCGGGGTAGGCCCGCCTGTCCGCTCCGCCGCCGCACCCGCCAGCGCCTGCCACCGCAACGTCCGCGCCCAATCGCTCATCCCGCGTCCTCCGCAATTCCGTTCCGACGCCGTCTGCGCGTCGACGGCGGGGTCATGCGGGGCCGGCGTGGGTGCGAGCGTTTGAACCAGCGTGTGAATTGTGAGGCTGCTCGCGCGCCGGTAGTCTCGACGGATGGGGCGGGCCGGCGCGGATACATTCGAGCTGCAGTTGATCGGTCCGCTCGCGGTCCGGCGCGGCGGGGCGTCAGCGGCGCTGCCGCGCTCGCGGAAGACGCGGGCGCTGCTGGCCTACCTGGCGATCGTCGGCCGTCCAGAGCGGCGGGAGCGGCTGTGCGAGCTCTTCTGGGACGTACCGGACGACCCGCGCGGCGCGCTGCGCTGGAGCCTCAGCAAGCTGCGCGCGCTGGTTGACGATGAAGGCGCTCCGCGCCTTTACGCCGACCGCGAATGGATCGAGCTGCGCCTGCCCGACGAGGCCGTCGACTTCCGCCGGCTGCGTCGCCTTCTGGGAAGCGACCTGTCCGCGGCGCCGGTCGAGGATCTGGAGGCGGCGCTGGGCGGCGGGGACCTGCTGGAGGGCCTGGACGTGCCGCGGTGCGATCGGTTCAGCGCCTGGCGCCTCGCGCACCAGGGTGATGTCCGCCGCTGGCGGTCCGCGGTCCTGGATGAGCTGACCAGCCGGCCGCTTGCCCCGGAGGCGGTCCTCGCCCATGCCCGCACCTGGACCGACCTCGATGGCGATGCGCCGGAGCCTTGGGTCCGCCTGATTGACCTGCTGGAGGCTGCGGGCAGGCCCCGCGAGGCCGACGAACAGCGCATCCTGGCCGAGCGACGACTCCTGCGAGCAGGCGTGGCGCCGCCGGCCGGCCTCAAGCGTCCCCACTCCGCAAGCCGCCGGACGGCGGGGCCTCCCGGCGAGATCCGCTTCTGCACGGCGCCCGACGGCGTCAGCATCGCCTACACGGTCCAGGGGCGTGGCCCGCCGCTGGTGAAGGCGGCGAACTGGATGACCCATCTGGAGCGGGACGCCGATGGGCCGATCTGGCGGCACTGGATCGCCGAGTTCTCCCGCAATCGGGCGTTCGTGCGCTACGACCAGCGGGGAAACGGTCTCTCGGACTGGAAGGCGCCGATCTCCAACGAGGCCTTCCTGAACGACCTGGAGGCGGTGGTTGATGCCGCCGGACTCGAGCGGTTCGACCTGCTCGGCATCTCCCAGGGCGCCGCCGCGGCGATCGCCTATGCGGCGCGCCACCCGCACAGGGTTCGTCGGATCGTCCTGCTGGGTCCGTTCGCCCGCGGCTGGGCGCACCGCTCCACGCCCGAACAGCTGGCGCGCCGTGAGGCGATGCTGACGCTCACCCGCACCGGTTGGGACGAGGACAATCCGGCCTTCCGCCAGCTGTTCACCTCGCTGTTCATTCCGGACGCCGACGCCGAGACCCACCACTGGTTCAACACCACCCAGCGGCTCTCCACCTCGGGCGAGACCGCCTACGCCATCCAGCGCTGCGGGGCGGATCTGGATGTCGAGCATCTGCTGCCGCTCGTGACGGCGCCGACGCTGGTGGCGCACCGGCGCGACGACGCGGTGGTGCCGTTCGACGTCGGCCGTGAGCTGGCCGGACGAATCCCGGGCGCGCGGTTCCTTCCCCTCGAGGGACGAAACCACCTTCTGCTCGAGCAAGAGCCGGCGTGGCGCCGCTTCGCCGAGGTGACACAGGCGTTCCTCGGCGGCTGAGCGGCCGGGCGGCGCTCCAGGCCGCCTTCGAGGCGGTGGCATCGCGTTAACCGTCTCGACCCCGGAACGGGTAACGCGGGGCTCGCCGCCACATTTGCCGCAGCCCCTTCTTAAGGCGTGCGCTCCTACATCTTCGGCTGTCTACGCGGCCTAAGCCGCCGTTTCGCTGGAGCTGGACGTGCCCGAGATCCGAACCGCCGCACTTCACCGCCGCCCGACGGGCGCAGCGTCGATCGCCTTCGCCATGGCGCTCAGCGTGGCGATGGTCGCCGCGTCCCCCGATCAGGCCTTTGCGGGCAAGGGCGGCGCGAACCACGGCCACGGAGGCGGCTCCGGCAGCAGCACCGAGACCAGTTCCGGCAACAACGGAAACAACAAGGGGGTGGGCAACGCCGGCGGCAATTCGGGGAACTCGGGCGGCGGCAATGGCGCCTCGTCCGGTTCCGGCTCGTCCTCATCGTCTGGCGGATCCACCTCGGGCGGCGTCACCACGGTGTCGCTGCCGGCCTGTTCGTTGTCCGACCTCGCGCTCGGCGCCGGGCTCTGCAGCGGCTATTTCCAGGGCAACCTGCTCAGCAACAGCTCTGCCGACCTCACCGCCCAGAGCGCGGGCCTCACGGCCATCGGCCTCGCTGACTGGAACGGCCAGCTCGTCGAGGGCCAGCTCAACCTGACCGGCCCGCTCGTCGATTTCGCCACGCTGCTCAACGGCGTCACCTTCATCGGCGTGCATTACGGCGCGGGGGCGGGCGGACCCAGCCCGCAGACCCCCGGCGGGGTCACCGCCTTCTACCGCTTCGACGCCGGGACGAACCTCGACAGCTTCCGCCTCACGCCCGGCGCGGTCTCCGCCGCCCGCCTCTATGCGACGGGCCCGGCGCCGCTTCCGCCCGCCCCGCCGCCGCCGCTGGAGCCGCTGCGGCCTCCGACGGGCCTGGAAGGCGCCATCGAGGGCATCGGTACGGCCGTGCCGGAGCCGACGACCTGGGCGCTGATGATCCTGGGCTTCGGCGCCGCTGGCGCGGCGCTGCGTCGTCGTCGCCGACTGGCGGCCGTCTGAGCGGCCGGGCTTGGCCCGTTCCGTGCGACCGGCTACCAATGATCCCATGCGCCGCCTCGCCACAGCCTCCGCGGGTGTCCTGAGCCTCGTCCTGGCCGCCGCCGCGCCGCCGGCCTCGGCCCGGATCTTCAATGTCGTCCAGGCGGCGCCGGACTCCTGGACGGTCTACGATCCCAGCTCCGTGGAGCGCATCGACGGGAGTCCCGTGCGGCGGGTGTGGACCGTGCGCGTGATGCGCAACATCTCCAGCTCCACGCCGCCGCAGCCGGGCTATGTGCGCACGCTCACCGACTACGACTGCGAGCGGCGCGAGTTCCGCTGGCGGGAATTCTCGGCCTTCTCGCGGGCGGGCGACCTGCTGCTGAAGAAGACCAACCCCAGCTACAGCTGGGAGAGCGCCGACAAGGCGATCGACACCCTGGCGGCCTACCAGTCGATCTGCGAACGGGGACGCGGCCAGGGCGTGGTGGCCGCCGACAGCATCGCCAAGCTGGTCATCACGCTGATGGGGACCTGGGATCCGCGCGAGCCCCAGGTCGCGGCCGGGGCGCCGGCGTCGAAGTCCGCGCCGGCCAAGCCGCCCCTCGCCTCGAAACCTGTCGCGTCGAGCCCGGTCGCTTCGAAGCCGCCGGTCGGGAAGACCGCGGCGCCCAAGGCGGCCGCCGCGGTCGGACCGGTGTCTGTCGCCGATCTCTGGCCCTGAGGGGCGGGCGAGGCCCTACTTCGAGAGCTGCCCGCGGACCGCGCCGGCCGGGAACTCGGCGTTGTGGACGTTGACGTAATAGGCGTCCGGATTCTGCAGGATGTCCTTCACCACCGCGGCGTCGGCGGTGACGCAGCCCTTGGCCTTGCCGTCCGCGCCCGGGGCCTGCAGCGTCAGGACCGGCGGGCCGGCCGCGGCGGCGGGCGCCTTGTGGATGTGCGCCATGGTGGCGGCCGCGATCTTCTCGACCATGAGGTCGTAGCAGACCTGGTTCTGGCCGACGTTCACCCGGAAGGTGGCGTGGCCCATGCCGTCGGCGTCGCCCGGGTTGGGCTTCTCGGCGGCGCCGGTCAGGTGGGCGGAAAGCGGCCGCCCGCCGTCATCGGCGATCGCGGGTGCGGCCAGAAGCGTCGCCGAAAGGGCGAGCAGGGCAAATCGGGTGGTGGACATAGGCGTCTCCTGCGCTGGTCCCCCGACCGTGCGACCGGATGCAAGCGCAGGAGACCGCCGGCGTCAATTGCGGGTGGGAATGACCACCGGCAGGTGTTCGTAGCCCTTCACGAAGGAGGACAGGATCCGGCGCGGCGGACCCACGACCTCGAGACGCGGGAAGCGGGCGAGGATTTCTTCCCAGATGATCTTGAGCTGCAGCTCGGCGAGGCGGTTGCCCACGCAGCGGTGGATGCCGAAGCCGAACGACAGGTGCTGGCGCACGCGCGGACGCTCGATCCAGTAGTCGTTCGGGCGCTCGATCACCTCATCGTCACGGTTGCCCGAGACGTACCACATGGCGACCTTGTCGCCCTTCTTGATGGTCTTGCCGCCAAGGTCGAAGTCCTGCTTGGCGGTGCGGCGCATATAGGCCAGCGGCGTCTGCCAGCGAATGGTCTCGGAGACCATGCTGGGGATCAGGCTGTGGTCGTTTCGCAGGATGCGGTCCTGGTCCGGGTTCTGGTGCAGCGCCAGGACCGAGCCCGAGATCGAGTTGCGGGTGGTGTCGTTGCCGCCGACGATCAGCAGGATCAGGTTACCCAGGTACTCCATGCGGTCCATGTTCCGCGTGGACTCGCCGTGGGCCAGCATCGAGATCAGGTCGGGCTGCGGCGGGGCGTTCACGCGCTCGTTCCAGAGCCGCATGAAATAGTCCACGCACTCGAACAGCTCGGCGCGGCGCTCCTGCTCGGCGACCTCGGGGTCGGTGGAGCTGAAGAGGCCGCTGTCGGGCGAGGCGGTGGCCACGTCGGACCAGCGGGTCAGCTTCCGGCGGTCTTCCCAGGGGAAGTCGAAGAGGGTCGCGAGCGTCATGGTCGTCAGCTCGATGGACACCTTGTCCACCCAGTTGAACTCCTCGCCGATCGGCAGCTCGTCCAGGATCTTCGCCGCACGCTCGCGGATGATCGGCTCCAGCCGGGCCAGGTTCGGGCCGGCCACGATGGGGCTGACCGTCTTGCGCTGGATGTCGTGCTTGGGCTGGTCCATGGCGATGAACATGGGCAGCGTGAAGTCGGCGGCCGGGTCGGGCAGCACGATGGCCGGCTCGGACGAGAACACCTCGTGGTTCGTGTCCACCGCCATGATGTCGTTGTACTTGGTCACCGACCAGTACGCGCCCACGTCGTCCCAGCCGGAGTCGGCGGTGTAGTGGACGGGGTCTTCCTTCCGCAGGCGCTCGAAGTAGGGCCACATGGTGTCGGTGCGGAAGAGCTCCGGATCGGCCGGATTGATCTGCTCCAGCGGCATTGAATAGGCCGCCTCGCGGGCCTGGCGGTGCAGATCGAGAGCCGCGTCGTCCATTGCTCGTCCTCCTGGGCGCGGGTCTTCGAACGCCCGCGTTACGCAAGCGGCGACGATGAAGCCGTGGGGCGTCCGAGTCAATGAAAGATGACGCCGGCGTCACTTTGGTGAACTGGGAGTTGCGACATTTGCGGTCGCATGGCGCTATGTTCCTGTTTCGTTTTGCCTGTGGAGGCGCGAGATGAAGAGTCTGGAGGGCGGCTGCGCCTGCGGAGCCGTGCGGTACCGACTGAAGTCGGGGCCGATGTTCACCCACTGCTGCCACTGTTCCGACTGCCAGCGGCAGGTGGGCAGCGCCTTCGTGATCAACGCCCTGATCGAGACCGACCGGATCGAGGTGCTGTCGGGCGAACTCGCGCCCACGCGCCTGCCCACCGACAGCGGGCGCCCGCACCTAGCCTATCGTTGCCCGGCCTGCGGGACGACGCTCTGGTCCGACTACGGCGACCGCAAGGTGATGAGCTTCTTGCGGGCCACCACCCTGGACGACCGCGCCGCGCTGCCGCCCGACGTGCACATCTTCACGCGCTCGAGACTGCCCTGGGTGCGGCTGCCTGACGACGCCCGGGTCTTCGACGTCTACTACGACATGCAGGCGGAATGGCCGGCCGAGAGCCTGGCGCGCCGCGAGGCGTTGCTGGGCCCGGGGCGCTGAGGCCCCGACCGCCGCTCCAGGCCGCCTCAGCTTTTCTGGCCTTCCCCCGCGGCGCCGTTCGGCTAAACGGATGTTTGAAATCCGCGCTTCGGGGAAACGCATGACGTCCGACATCCTGTTCTCGCCCTTCAGCTTCAAGGGGCTGGACCTGCCCAACCGCATCGTCATGGCGCCCATGACGCGCTCGTTCTCGCCGGGCGGCGTCGCCACCGACGAGGTGGCCGCCTACTACCGCCGGCGCGCCGAGAACCAGGTGGGCCTCATCATCACCGAGGGGACCGGTGTGAACCGTCCCGCCTCGCTGAACGATCCCAATGTCCCCCGCTTTCATGGCGAGGCCGAACTGGCCGCCTGGAAGAAGGTGGTGGACGAGGTCCATGCGGTCGGCGGCAAGATCGCGCCCCAGCTCTGGCACGTCGGCGCGGTCCGCACCCGTAGCGAGACCTGGACCCCGCCCGGCCCGTACGACAGCCCGTCCGGCCTGTCGCGCCCGGGCAAGGCGTTCGGCGCGCCGATGACCGACGCCGAGGTCGCCGACGCCATCCGCGCCTTCGCCGACGCCGCCGCGGCCGCCAAGGCGATCGGGTTCGACGCCATCGAGCTGCACGGCGCCCACGGCTACCTGATCGACCAGTTCTTCTGGGAAGGCACCAATGTCCGCGAGGATGCTTATGGCGGCAAGGACCTGCCGGGCCGCGCACGGTTCGCGGCCGACATCCTGCGCGAAGTCCGCAAGGCGGTCGGCCCCGACTATCCGGTGATCATCCGCGTCAGCCAGTGGAAGCAGCAGGACTACGAGGTGAAGCTGGCCCCGGACCCCAAGGCGCTGGAGGCCTGGCTGTCGCCCCTGGTCGAGGCCGGGGCCGACTGCATCCACTGTTCGCAGCGCCGGTTCTGGGAGCCGGAGTTCGAGGGCAGCGACCTCAACTTCGCCGGCTGGACCAAGAAGCTGACCGGCGTGCCGACCATCACCGTCGGCAGCGTCGGCCTCTCGGGCGAGTTCATCGCGGCCTGGGGCGGGGAGAAGTCCCAGCCGGCCTCGCTGGACCGGCTG
This sequence comes from Pseudomonadota bacterium, assembly GCA_046725615.1. GTDB lineage: Bacteria > Pseudomonadota > Alphaproteobacteria > Caulobacterales > Caulobacteraceae > Phenylobacterium. Next base: position 3,159 of record JBKOYY010000032.1, on the reverse strand, counting down.
GAGGCCATGCTGGAGCGCGGCGACTTCGACCTCGTCGGGGTGGGCCGCGCCCTGCTGCAGGATCCGGAGTGGGTGGTGAAGGTCCGCGAAGGCCGCCACGACGAACTCAAGGCCTACGACCGCTCGGCGCTGGCGACGCTCTACTAGCTGACGGCCGGCCTTCCCCGCCGTGGCGGGGAAGGCCGTTCCGCGATCACGCGTTGAAGTTCAGCTTCAGGCCCGGCCGCGGCCACTTCGCCCGGTAGAGCTTGCCGGTGGACGAGGCCGTGATCCACGCCGTCCGCATGTCGTCGCCGCCGAAGCAGATGTTGGTGCAGATCAGGTCCGGGAACGGGAAGTGCTCGACCGAGCCGTCCGGGTCGAAGGCGGTGATCCCGCCGTTGATGATCGTCGCCACACAGACCTTGCCGGAGGCTTCCACCGCCAGGCTGTCCAGCAGCTGGTAGCCCGGCAGGTTGCAGATCACCCGGCCCGGCGCGAAGCCGGGATTGGGCGCCAGCACGCCGGTCTCGGCCACGTCGAACGCCCACAGCCGGCCGAGCTGGGTGTCGGCCACATAAACCACCGTCTCGTCCGGCGAGAGGCCGACGCCGTTCGGCGAGATCAGGTGCCCGCGCTGCTGGCTGATGTGGCTGCCGTCGGCCTTGGCGTAGTGGACCGCGCCGTTCTTGCGCCCGTCCGGGGTCGAGCAGCCGTGGTCGGTGAACCAGAACCCGCCCGACTTGTCGAAGACGAGGTCGTTCGGGCCCACCAGCTTCTTGCCGTCGCAGCTGTCGTAGACCGTCTCCAGCTTGCCGGACTTCAGGTCGAAGCGCTGGATGTAGCCGCCGGTGTGGCTGGGCGGGGTGGGTCCGGGGATCGTCAGGCCGCCGTTGTCGAGCCACTCGAACGAGCCGCCGTTGTTCGTGATCCAGATCGCGCCGTCCGGGCCGATGGCCGCCCCGTTCGGACCGCCGCCGGTCTCGACGACCAGTTCCTTCGTCCCGTCGGGCTTCACCCGCGTCAGCCGCCGGCCCTTGATCTCGGTCAGGATCACCGAGCCGTCGGCCATGGCGATGGGACCCTCCGGGAACTCGAGTCCTTCGCAGACCAGTTCGATGTCCATGCCGTTCCTCCCTGTTTGTTGCGGCGACTATAGCGTCCGCGCCGTGGGGTGAGGGAAGAGGGGATGGGTGTCGCTGACGCTACGTCATCTGCTCCGACGGTCAGCTCAAGAAATCGTCGTGACGTTGCGGAAGGTGTTGTCGCCGCGGCGCTCAAACAACTGTTCGAATACTTCACCCTGTCACTTCCGATAGCTTGCCGGAATCTTCGCAAGACCTCACGTATCGCGCCGGCGGCTCATGAGTCGGGCCGCCACGTAACGATTGCGCGCGGGCGCCGTGTCCGCCGCTAAGAGGCCGCTCTCCCAATCGGCGGCCCTGGGGAGGTTCATTATGAGTCAAGTTCGCCGCGGCCGCGGCCGTCTGGTGCTGTCGGTTTCCGCCCTCGCGCTCATGTCCGGGACTGCCGCCTTCGCGCAGACCCCGCCGCCGGCCGCCGCCGACGAGCCGGCGCTGGTCGACGCCATCATCGTCACGGCCCAGCGCCGCGAGGAAAGCGCCAACGACGTCGCCATGGGCATCCAGGCGGTGCGGGGCGAGGTGCTGGAGCGCCTGCACGTCACCGACACCAAGGACCTCTCGGCCTTCGCGCCCAGCTTCACGGTCTCGCAAAGCTATCAGGGCGTGCCGACCTACACGCTGCGCGGCATCGGCTTCAACACGATCAACCTGTCGGCCACCTCGACCGTCGGCACCTATGTCGACGAAGTGGCCTACGCCTATCCGTTCATGATGACGGGCCCGATCTTCGACCTGGAGCGGGTCGAGGTGCTGAAGGGGCCGCAGGGCACCCTCTACGGCCGCAACACCACCGCGGGCCTGGTGGATTTCGTCACCAACAAGCCGACCGAGGATTTCGCCGCCCAGGTCACGGCCGAGGTCGGCAACTACAAGACCTACAACCTCGAAGGCATGGTCAACGGCCAGATCGCCCCGAACCTGGTGGGCCGCTTCTCCTTCCGCGCCGAGAACAGCGACAAGGGCTGGCAGGTCTCCAACACCCGCGGCGAACGCCAGGGGGAAGTCGACCGCTGGGGCGCGCGCGGCGCGCTGTCGTTCACGCCGAATGACAAGCTCACCGTCGACGCTTCGGTCAGCTACTGGAAGAACCAGTCCGATACGGTCTCGGCCCAGGGCATCGGCTTCACGCCGGCCACGGCCAACAGCCCGTTCCTGGCTCCGGGGCTGAAGGACTACATCGCCGCCAACCAGCCCACCAAGGCCAGCGAGGCCGACTGGGCGCCGCGGGCGGCGCGCAGCGCCGACGTGGGCATCGGCGCGGGTCTCGCCGGGCCGCTGCGCGAGGACAACGAGTTCGTGGGCATCAAGCTTCGCGTCGCCTACGACATCAACGACGACATGCGGATCGTCTCACTGACGGGCTACCAGGACCTCAAGCGCCGCGCGCTCTTCGACTGGAGCGGCGCGCCGTACGAGATCCTGCTGCAGAAGGCCAGCGGCGACATCGAGTCGATCTCGGAAGAGCTGCGGATCGAGGGCGGCAACGACCGGATGAACTGGCTCGTGGGCGGCTACGTGGCCCGCGACGAGATCATCGACGCCAACCGCACCCTGCTGGGCCAGAACTCCAACGTCGGCCTGATCCGCTTCGCCGGCTCCACCCTGCTGGCGACGCCGTTCAACTCGGGCGGCTACACCGCGGCCCAGATGTCGCAGGCGTTCCGCACCTACGTCGACCGCGGCGACATTGAGACCAAGACCTGGAGCCTCTTCGCCAACGCTGACTACGAGATCACCGACACCCTGAAGGTCACCGGCGGCATCCGCTACACCGAAGACACCCAGGACTACACCGGCTGTTCGCGCGACTATCAGGGCAGCATGCTGCCGAACGTCAACGTCGTGAACCGGGCGCTGTTCTTCCAGACCTACGGCGTGCTGGTCGGCCAGATCAGCCAGGGCGGCTGCGTCACCTTCGACCCGGCCACCAAGACCTTCGGCCCGGTGGTGTCCAAGCTGGACGAGAACAACATCGCCTGGCGCGTGGCCCTCGACTGGAAGCCGGCCGACAACGTCCTGCTGTTCGGTTCGATCT
>JBKOYY010000167.1:0-7503 GCA_046725615.1 Pseudomonadota bacterium | reverse complement strand
GCCCAGAAGTACGTCGACGCGTTCGCCGAGCTGGCGCGCAGCCCGCAGCAGAAGACGGTGATCGTCCCGGCCGAGATGGGCGCCCTGGTGGGCACGGTGGGCGGCATAGGCGAGCTGGTGAAGGCCATCGGCGCGGACGGTCCATCCCGGCCGCCGGCCAAGGGGCGCGGCGGCGTCCCGTCGACCGGGGCCTGAGGCCATGGACCTGCTCACCGGCCTCTATGCGGCCCAGCCATTCTGGGTGTGGGCGGGGATCGCGGCCGCGATCCTGGCGGTGGAGATCGTCACCGGCTCGGGCTGGCTGCTTTGGGCCGCGGCGTCGGCGGCGGTCACCGGGGCCATTGTCGCCCTGGTGGGGATGTCGGTCCCCGCGACCCTCCTGGTCTTCGCCCTGCTGACCATGGTCTCGACGCTGCTGGCGCGGCGGTACCTGCCCCGCTCGGTCTCGGCGGCCGAAGGCGACATCAACGACAACGTGGGCCGGCTGATCGGCCACCGGGGCGCGGCCGTGTCCGCCTTCGCCGGGCGCAGCGGGCGCGTGTTCATCGACGGCAAGGAGTGGGCCGCCGAGCTGGCGGACGGGGAGGCCCTGGAGGCCGGCGCCCGCGTCGAGGTCGTCGGCGTCAGCGGCGCCTGCCTGAAGGTGCGCCCGGCCGCATGACGGCGCTATGTCAAATCGGCCCCCGCGCAGGGGTCCGTACAGGCTAAGGCGTTGGAATAACGCCACACTTCGGCCGACTTCGCCGGGCAGCTTGACCCACGAGGGAACGCGGCGCTTATGTGCGCCCAAAATCACGACCCCAAGGTCACGACCCAGGAGAGACTCAAGGTGAAGACGCCTAAGGCAATCGGGCTGGCGATGGCCCTCGTGGCCGCGCTGATCGTCCCGGCGGCGGCCATTTCCCAGGGCAAGAAGCCCGCCGGCGTACCCGAGGCCGCCCGCAAGGCCGGCATGGCTGCGGCCCCCGCCGTGGTGCAGGCCGCGGGCCTGAACTGCCAGGTGTCGGACGCCCGGCTGATCGGCCAGGACAAGAAGACCAAGAAATCCTACTACGAAGTGGCCTGCGGCGCGGGCGCCATGGGCTTCCTGCTCGAGCAGTCCGAAGCCGGCGTGAACGCCTTCAGCTGCATCGAGGCCAACTACCCGGCCGACGGCAGCAAGCCGAACACCCCCTGCATCCTGCCGGCCAACGAGAACCCGATCACGGCGCTGCAGCCGCTGCTGCAGACCGCGGGCGTCCAGTGCCTTCCCGAGAAGGCCCGCGGCGTCGGCCAGACCAAGACCAGCACCTACATGGAAGTCGCCTGCCAGGGCGGCACGGGCTACATCGTCGTCGCCAGCGCGCCCTTCGACGGCGCCAAGCCGGCCCAGGCGCAGAACTGCCTGCTGTACGACGCCGCCGAGTCCTCCAACATCAAGTGCACCCTCGGTGACGCGGCCAGCCGCCTGGCGGTGATCGACAAGTATGTCGCCCAGGCCAACAACGGCTGCGTGGTGAAGGACCGCCGCTTCGTCGGCGCCGCCCGCGACAACTCGAACTTCTTCGAAGCCTCCTGCCAGGACGGCAAGGGCTACATCTACAAGGTCAACGCCGCGGGCGCCCTGGCCGACACCTACGAGTGCGCCAAGGCCTCGAACATCCTCGGCGGCTGCACCCTGACCGACGCCCGCCAGGCGCAGAGCGAGCAGGCCGGCCTGTACTCCAAGCTGGTGACCAACGCCGGCGGCAAGTGCGACGTCGAGCGTTACGCCCTGTTCCCGTCGAAGAACCCGCGCGAGGAAGTGGTCGAGATGGTCTGCAAGGACGGCTCGGGCGCCATCGGCATCTTCCCCGCCGGCTCGAAGGGCCAGGTCGTCGACTGCGGCCGCGCGCCCGTCGCCGGCTACAAGTGCTCGCTCGGCACGGATAAGGGCTTCAAGAACCTCACTGCCGACCTGAAGAAGTTCAACTTCAACTCGTGCGAGGTTTCGGACAGCCGCGTGGTCGGCAAGACCGACAAGGGCACCACCTATGTGGAAGTCGCCTGCGCCGACAAGCTCAAGGGCTATGTGATCGAGTACCAGTCGGCCCCGGCCGTCACCGCGATCAACGCCCTCGGCTGCGCCTTCGCCGGCAACTGCAAGCTGCCCGGCAACACCTGATCCGTTCGTCCTGACCGGACCTGCGAGGGCCCGCGGAGAGATCCGCGGGCCCTTTGCATTGAAGGCTTGCCGGACGCTGCGGCAGAGTCGCGAGGTTGCGCCTCCCACAAGGAGGAGAGCCGGCCGATGCCCGCCTATGTCGTCTTCATCAAGAACAGCACGATCGACGCCGAGGAACTGAAGACCTACGGCCAGAAGGCCGCCGGCGCGCGGGGCGACCACAAGATGGTCCCGTTGGCCTTCTACGGCGCGGTCGAGACGCTGGAAGGCGATCCGGCCGAGGGCGTGGTGCTGATCCAGTTCCCCGACATGGCGGCGGCCAAGGCCTGGTACCACAGCCCGGCCTACCAGGACGCGCTGCAGCACCGCCTCAAGGGCGCGGACTATCGGGTGATCCTGACCGAAGGCCTCGGCGGCTGAGGCCGCGGCGCGCGGCTCCCGCCCTCTACGGGGGGAGCCGCGCCTCGCGTCAGATCTTGGCTTCGATGAACATCGGGCCGCGCTGGCCCATGGCGGCGGCGAAGGCCTTGTCGAAGTCCTCGCCGGTCGAGCAGCTCACCGCCGGCAGGCCGAGCCCCTTGGCCACGGACACGAAGTCGATGTCGGGGCCGCCCAGGTCCAGGAGCTTGCGCGCCGACGGCCCGGCCTTGCCGGCGCCCGTCCGCTCCATCTCCACGTTCAGGATGCGGTAGGTGTAGTTGGCGAACACCACGACGGTGATGTCGAGGTTCTCCCGCGCCATCGTCCACAGGGCCTGGATCGTATACATCGCCGCGCCGTCGCCATTCAGGCTCAGGACCTTGCGGTCGGGCGCCGCCACCGCCGCGCCGATGGCCAGCGGCAGGCCGATGCCGATGGCGCCGCCGGTCAGCGCCAGCACGTCGTGCGGCCGCGCGGTGGCGGTGTTGGCCGCCACGCCCGCGCCGGAGGTCACCGCGTCGTCGCAGATGATCGCCCCCTCGGGCATGTGCCGGGCGATCGAGGCGCCGACGGCGTACGAGGTCAGCTTCCCGGTCGGCGCGGCGTCAGGCAGGGCCAGCGATTGCACGGGGCCGGACTTCGGCGCCCCCAGGGCGTCGGCCAGGGCGGCAAGACCCGCCACCGCGTCCTCGCCGCGCTCGATCATCGTCTGGGTGGCGCAGCCCTCGGGGACCAGCACGCTGGGCCGGTTCGGATAGGCGAAGAAGGCGACGGGCACGGTCGTGCCGGCGAGGACCATCAGGTCCACGCCCTCCAGCTCCGCCAGGGCCATCTCGCCGAAGTACTGCATCTTCTTCGGCAGGTAGCCGCCGGCGCCGCGCGGCTGCCGGGCGACGAAGGTGTCGGTGTAGACGGTGACGCCGGCCGCCTCGAGGCGCGCAGCCTCCTTCAGCGCCTCGGCGCGGCACGCCTGGCCGCCCAGCAGGACGACCGGCTTCTTCGCCGCCTTGATCGCCTTGGCGGCGGCCTCGATCGCCGGGCCGGCGGGGGCGGGGCGCACCGGCTTCTGGGCGATCACCGGTTCGCCCTGCGCGGGCAGCCAGGCCGAGTCGGCGGGCAGGACCAGGCTGACCGGACCGCCGGGCGGGCCATAGCTGGCGGCCACCGCCTCGGCGGTGATGGCCGCGACGCTCTCCGGCGTGTCGGCCGACTTCACCCAGATGGAGTTCGGCTTCACCAGCGTGGCGATGTCGGAGTTCAGCGGCGCGTCGTACTGGCGGTGATAGGTGGCGTGGTCGCCGATCACGTTGACGATCGGGGTGAAGGCGCGCCGGGCGTTGTGCAGATTGGCGACGCCGTTGCCGTAGCCGGGGCCGAGGTGCAGCAGGGTGCAGGCCGGCCGGTCCGCGATCCGGCCGTAGCCGTCGGCCGCGCCCGTCGCCACGCCCTCGAACTGGCACAGTACCGGCCGCATCGCTGGCACGCCGTCCAGCGCCGCCACGAACTGCATCTCCGAGGTGCCCGGGTTGGCGAAGCAGGCGGTGACCTCGTTGGCCACCAGGGTCGAGATCAGGGCGTCGGCGCCGTTCATGCGAAATCCATCACGTCTGGAGGAACGGGGGAGGCGAACAGCCGCTCGGCGGCCGCTGCGCGTCGGGTGCGGGCGAGGCTCTGGGCGATGTAGCCCTTGTCGGTGATCTCGCCGCTGTGCGGGTCGGGGGCGTCGGGTAGCACCAGCGCCCGGGCCACCCGGCCGCCCGAGCCCTTGGCCCTGGCGTTGAAGGCGGCCAGTCCGGTGCGGACAGCCGCCTCGATCTCAGCGCGGTCCATGGTCGGGTTGGGGTAGAGCAGCAGGCCCACCGCCTCCTGCCCCTCGCCGCAGACCACGGCGTCGGTCACCGCGTCGCCGATCGCGCCGATCGCGCCGATCCTCAGTTCGCCGACCGACACGAAGGTGCCCGACGCCAGCTTGAAGTTCTCGGAAAGCCGGCCGTCGAAGATCATCCCGGCCTGCGGATTGCCGGGCTCCACGAACCGGGCGGCGTCGCCCAGGCGGTAGAAGCCCTCGTCGTCGAATGCGGCCGCCGACAGTTCGGGCCGGCCGAGGTAGCCCTCGGTCACCTGCGGCCCCTTCACGCGGAAGTCCAGCTTGCCCGCCTCGGGCACGAGCCGCACCGAAGTCCCCGGCAGCGGCAGGCCGATCATCCCCATCCGCGCGTTCGGCCAGTGGACGTTGCAGGCCGTCGGGCCGGTCTCGGTGGCGCCGTAGCCGCTTCCGAAGCTGATGCGCTCGCCGACGGTCCGCACGGCGACCGCCTGGATCCGGTCGGCGGTGGCCTGGCCCAGCGCCGCGCCGCCGTACTGCAGCAGCCGCACGCGGGAGAAGAAGGCCCGCGCCAGGGCGTCGTCCTTCTCCAGCTCGTCGGCGAACAGCATCCAGGCCGCGGGCACCATGTTCTGATAGGTCGGCGCCACCTCGCGCAGGTTGCGCACGGTCTCGCCGAAGCGGGCGGCGGTCGGCTGGCCGGCGTCGATGTAGAGCGAGCCGCCCCGGTGCGCCGAGTAGTGCAGGATCGCATTGGCGCCCAGGCTGTGGCTCCAGGGCGCGGAGTGCACCATCACCGGCGGGTCGGGATCGTCGAAGCAGGCCGTGATCTGGGCCGAGTTCAGGCTCATCGCCCGGTGGGTGCAGATCACCGCCTTGGGCAGGCCGGTGGACCCGGAGGTCAGCAGGTACTTGGCGTGCTGTTCGGGCGTGGCGGTCGGGGCGGCGGAGCCCGCGCCATAGAGCCGTTCCAGCGGCACGTCGCCCGGCCGGGCGTTCTTGCCCGCGATCACCGGCAGGCCCGCTAGCGCCTCGGCCGACAGGCCGTCGGCGAACAGGGCGGCGTCCTCGGTGTAGACGGCCGCGGGCTTCAGCACCTCGCAGGCGTGGGTGAGGCGGGTCAGGTTCGCGCCCGGCAGGCCGTACTGCGGCGAGACCGGGGCCACCGGCAGCCCCTGGCCCATGGCGGCGTAGGCGATCAGCGCGTGGTCGATGCCGTTCCGGGCCAGGATCAGCAGCGGCCGCTCGCCGACGACGCCCAGGTCGCGCAGGCCGGCCGCCAGCGCGCCGATCCGCTCCCAGGCCTCGGCGAAGGTCACGGTGCGCCAGCCCTCGCCCGACCGCTCGGCCAGCCAGATCGTCCCAGGTGTCGTCGCGGCCCAGTGCGCCAGCGCCGACGTCGTGGTCACATGCTCGATCGAGTACGGCGTCGGATTGGTGAGAACGAACTCGCCGCCGGGACGCTCGATCACGTCGAGCCGGCGCGGCGCATAGCGCGGGTCGCGGAAGGGGGCGGTTTCGGTGCGCAGCTCGGCGTCCATGCGGCGAGGGTTACGGGCCTCCGCCGCGAAAGGAAAGCCTGTCGTAGGGGCGGACTACCTCGCCGCGGCCGCCGCCAGCACCCGCTTGGCCGGATGCCAGACGGTCCGATAGGCCTCGTCCTCGATGGGCAGGCCGTCCCGCTGCATCTTGTAGAGCCGCGCGAGCAGCGGAAATGGGGCCTCGGCGAGGCGGCCGACATAGCGTTCGCCCACCTTCTCGAACAGCACCCCGCCCACGCCCGGCACCTTGGCGGCCAGCAGGCTGCAGTACCACTCTGCGATGTCGGGGCGGTCGTATTCCAGGCGCGGATGCTTGGCGTAGAGCTCGGCGCCGGCCCTCAGGACCCCGGCCGGCGTCGCGCCGATCAGGGGCTCCAGGCCCGGCGGAAGCCGCGCCACCTCAGGCAACTTCACGACGACGGTGTTCAGCAGCACCAGCATCACGCACTCCGCTGGAGCGGGAAACTTCTGCAGCCGCTCCTGCTGGCCCCGAATGTACGGCGCGACGGTTAGCGGAGCGCTTAAGGACAACGTAAATTTTCACCCACGAGGCGGCGCGCCTGCGCCTCAAGGTAGAGTCGCTCCGCCGGAGCCGGATCCAGGTCCAGCGCCGCCGCATAGGCCGCCGCCGCCGCCTCGAGATGACCGGCGCCGGCGGACAGCGCCGCCAGCGCGGCCTGGTACGGCAGCCATCCGGCCATCTCCGTCACCTTGGCCAGGGCCGCCAGCCCGGCCTCGGGGCTGTGCGCCTCGCCGATCGCCACCGCCCGGTTCACCAACGTCGACGGATGCGGCCTGATCGTCGCCAGCGCCTCGTACAGCGTCGCGATGGCCCTCCAGTCGGCCCGGCCCCCGGCGCGGCGGGCACAGTGGGTGGCGTGGATGGCGGCCAGGATCTGCCGCGGTCCGCTCCGCCCGAACGTCGCGGCGCGCTCCAGCAGCACGGCAGCCTCCTCGATCAGGTCGCGACGCCACAGCGAGGGGTCCTGGCGCTCGGGCGGAACCATGGCGCCGGCATCGTCCAGGCGGGCCGGGCGGCGCGCCTCGGCGAACCGGACGAGCGCGGCGAGGCCGAGCACCTCGGGGTCGTCGGGCGCCAGCTCGGCCAGCAGTCCCGACAGCCGCAGCACCTCGGCGGCGAACATCCCCGTGTCGGCCGCCAGGGCGGCGTCCTCGTAGGCCTGGGCGTAGGCGATCTCCAGTGTGGCCAGCACCGCTTCCATCCGCTCGGGCCAGGCCCCCCGCGCAGGCGTCTCGAACGGCACACGGGCGCCGGCGATCTTGCGCTTGGCCCGAGTGATCCGCTGCAGCATCGCCGGTTCGCCGACGAAAAAGGCCCGCGCCAGCCGTTCGGTGGACAGACCGCAGACGACCTTGAGAGTCAGAGCCACCCGGCTCTCGGGCGCCAATGCGGGGTGGCAGCAGATGAAGATCAGGCGCAGCCGCTCGTCGGGGACGGGCGTGTCCGCCGCCATCAGCGCGTCTTCCGGGGTCGGCGGCGGCTCGGGCGGGTCCAGGGCGGCCCTGGCCCGCACCGCGGCACGCCGTCGCCCATCGAGCGCCTTGCGCAGGGC
>JBKOYY010000074.1:0-14730 GCA_046725615.1 Pseudomonadota bacterium | reverse complement strand
GCTGGTCTCAGCCCAGACCGGGTCCGGCAAGACCGTGGCGTTCGGCCTCGCCGCAGCTCAGCCGTTGTTGGGCGATGCCGAACGGTTCGAGCGGGCCGAGCAGCCCCTCGCCCTGGTCATCGCCCCGACCCGCGAACTGGGCTGGCTCTACGCAGAGGCCGGCGCCCGGATCGCCACCTGCGTTGGCGGCATGGACGCACGCGCCGAGCAGCGCGCGCTCGCCGCCGGGGTCCACATCGTGGTCGGGACGCCCGGCCGCCTGCGCGACCACCTGGAACGCGGCAACCTCGACCTCTCCGCCGCCCGCGTCGTCGTGCTCGACGAGGCTGACGAGATGCTCGACATGGGCTTCCGCGAGGACCTCGAGGAGATTCTCGACGCCGCCCCCGCCGAACGCCGCACCTTCCTGTTCTCGGCCACCATCGCCAAGGACATCGCCGCCCTCGCCCGCCGCTACCAGCGTGACGCGATGCGGATCGACACCATCCGCCGCGACGAGAGCCACGGCGACATCGAGTACCGCGCCGTGCGCGTCGCGCCGAACGACGTCGAGCACGCGATCGTCAACCTGCTGCGCTATTTCGAGAGCCCCGGTGCGCTGATCTTCTGCGCCACCCGCGAGCAGGTCCGCCATCTCCATGGGGTGCTGCGCGAGCGCGGCTTCGGCGTCGTCCAGCTCTCGGGCGAGCTCAGCCAGAAGGAGCGGGCCGACGCCCTGCAGGCCCTGCGCGACGGGCATGCCCGCGCCTGCGTCGCGACCGACGTCGCCGCCCGGGGCCTGGACCTGCCCGACCTCGGACTCGTCATCCACGCCGCGCTGCCGGCCAACACCGCGACCCTGCTCCATCGCAGCGGCCGCACCGGCCGGGCCGGACGCAAGGGCGTCTCGGCGCTGGTCGTGCCCTACACCAAGCGTCGCCAGGCCGAGCGCCTGCTGGACCTCGCACGCGTTGACGTCATGTGGTCCGGCGCGCCGACGCCCGAGGAGATCCGCGCCCGCGACCAGGTCCGGATGATGGAAGACCCTCTGCTCGCCGCCGAGCCGGCCTCCGAGGACCTGGAGCTCGGCCGCAGGCTTCTGGAGAGCCGCAGCCCCGAGGCGGTCGCCGCCGCCCTCGTGCGCCTCTACCGCTCGCGCCTGCCCGAGCCCGAAGACCTGTTCGACGATGGCGCGCCGTCCGGGCCGGAGCCGCGCCGCGAGCGCAGCCAGCCCAATGTCGCCGCCGACAACGGCGCCTGGTTCCGCCTGCCGGTCGGCCGCGCCAAGAACGCGGACCCCAAGTGGCTCGTGCCACTGATCTGCCGCCTCGGCCACGTCACCAAGGGCGACATCGGCCTCATCAAGATCTTCGACCGCGAGACCAAGTTCCAGATCTCGCCGACGGCCGAGGCCCGGTTCCTCCAGGCCGCCCGGGCCGCCGCCGACGCCGGCGAGATGCGGATCGACCCGACGACGCCCCCCAGCCCCCAAGGCCCTCGCCGGGAAGGTGGACCTCGTCGGGACGGCGGGCCTCGCAAGGATGGCGGCCCCCGCCGGGAGGGCGGTCCCCACCGGGAGGGCGGACCGCCGTCGCGCGGACGCTTCCCCGGCAAGCCGGGGGGCGGCCCTAGGCCACCGAAGCCGCCGCGCGGGCCGAAGCCTCCGCGCTGAGCACCTCGTCCAGGGCGCCATAGAACGTCGCCAGGTCCAGCGGCTTGGCGATGTAGCCGTCCATCCCGGCCTCGAGGTAGCCCTCGATCTGATGGCTCATGACGTTGGCGGTCAGGGCCAGGATCGGCGTCGCCGCGCCGCCGCGCCGGGCCTCCAGCGCCCGGATCGCCCGCGTGGCGTCAAGGCCGTTCATCCGCGGCATCTGCACGTCCATCAGCACCACGTCGAAGGCGCTCTGCTCGAACGCCTCCACCGCCTCGCGCCCGTCCGCCACCATGGTGATCTCGGCGCCCAGCGGCTCCAGAAGGGCGCGCAACACGAGCTGGTTGGTCGGATTGTCCTCCGCCGCCAGCACGCGGAGCGGCGTCTCCCGCGCCATCGCGCGCGTCTGTTCCGGTTCGGCCTGCGGGCGCACGATCTCCGCCGCCGACCGCCGCAGCGGCAGGACGACGGTGAAGGTCGAGCCTTCGCCCACCCGGCTGGTCACGTCGATCGTCCCGCCCATGAGCTGGACCAACCGGTGCGAGATCGCGAGCCCCAGTCCGGTGCCGCCGTAACGGCGGGTGGTCGAGGCGTCCGCCTGGGCGAACTTGCCGAACAGCTTCGGCAGCTTCGATCGCTCGATGCCGATACCGGTGTCGCTGACCGTCGCGCGCACGCCGCGGGGCGTCAGGTCGATCACCAGCGCGACCTTGCCGGCATCCGTGAACTTGGTCGCGTTGGACACCAGGTTCGACAGCACCTGCCGGATTCTCAGGGAATCACCGATCCAGACACCCGCGGCCTCGGGATCGACCCGGCTCTCCAGATCGAGACCCTTGGCCGCGGCGACGCCTGCGAAGGTGCCGCACACCCGCTCGGCCAGCTCCTCCAGCCGGAACGGCGCCTCGACGATCTCCAGCTTGCCCGCCTCGATCTTCGACAGCTCCAGGACGTCGTTCAGCAGCGCCAGTAGCGTGCCGCCCGATTCGCGGATCACCTTCAGCCGGCCGCGCTGGTCGGGCGTGAGCTCGTGCGCCTCCATCACCTGCGCCATGCCCAGCACGCCGTTCAGGGGCGTGCGGATCTCGTGGCTCATGTTGGCGATGAAGTCTGACTTCGCGCGGTCACCGGCCTCAGCCCGGTCGCGCTCGCGTTCCACCTCTTCGGCGAGGCCCCGCACCCGCAGGATGACGAACCCCACGACCACCATCAGCGTCGCGGCGATCGCGGCGATCTCCCATCCGGCCGTGCGATAGACCCCGATCCCCGGTCGCTCGGGCGTCCAGGCGAGACGACCCACGACTTCGCCTTCCGGCCCCGCCACGGCGACGGCAGGGCGTTCGCGGCTCTGCGGCCGCAGCAGCCGCACTTCCTTCAGGCCGAAATCCGCTTCCAGGCTCGTCAGATAGGGCGGCCCCAGTTCGATCGCCGACACCACGACCACGTCGGGCACATCCAGCGGCCTGCCCGCGTAGCCGGGCTCGGGCACGATCGTCGCGGCTCCGGCGAGATAGGCGCGGTCTCCGGCGCGCAGGGCCGACTCCGCCACGCCCAGACGGTCGAACCCCAGCGCGTCCGGCCGGCGGGCGATCTTCTGCGCTCCGGCCTCCCGGGCCTTGTGCGCCAGCGGCAGCGCGGCGGTCACGAAGGGCGCGATGCTGGCCGCATCGACCGCCAGCCCGTCCACCGAGGCGTAGAGGGGTCGGTCGCGCCCGTCGAGCACGAGGCTAAGATCGTGGTGCAGGTACTGGTGGAAATATTCCCCGTAATTGATCTGGGCCCAGGCGGGGTCGTACGACCGCGTGGTCTTGTCATAGGCCTCGGACCAGACCGCCACCGAGACCAGGTCGTCGCGCAGTCGCGTCAGGCGACGCTGGACCGCGCGCTCCATGAGCTGGGTCTCGCGCGCCTCGGTCAGCCGATCGACGGCCGTGCCGGCGTACCAGATCAGCGCGCCGGCGCCGGCCAGCACGATGAGCGCCGCCGCAATGGCCAGGGCCATCACGGCGTTGGGCGAACCCCACGCGCGGCTTTCACCCTTTGGCGCCACCTGGCGTCTCCGTGCCCTCAGCTCGCCGCGCCCGCGGCGCGGCGCTGTCCGCCCCCCGGACGATGCCGCGGAGAGTCGTAGCCCCGGCGCGTCACGGCGAAGGTTGTCAAATTGTCGCGGGCGCCGGTCGCTCGGCGCTGCTCCGCACGCGCGGGACGCGACAGGAGGGGGACGACGCTGCGGCGCTGCATGGACGCTTAAGGCCACAGCGATGCCTAACAGGCCCTTTCGCGGCGATCGCCAGCCGGCCCTGCGCGTCGAGAGGTCACACGCGCGCCGGTAGCCCCGCGACGCGCCTCCCGCGAAGGTCGTCTCACTCGCCCGGGTGATAGCGCCGCGCCGCGCGCCCCTTCAGCTCGTCCGGATAGAAGTAGACCGGCCGCAGATCGCCATCCACGTACCGTTGCACCTGATCGGCGAAATGCGGCGAGGCCGGGTCCCCGCTCTCCCCGCCGGCGCTCACCGCGCGGGCCCGCACCCGCGGACCGAACTCCACCACGGCCACGAAGCTGTTGCCGCTGGTCCCGTAGTAGCGCTTCGTGCCCGGATATCGCCGCGCCCCGAACGAGGCCAGGGAGCCCCAGTTGCCCGAGGCGAACGGCGTCGCCACCGACGGGGCGTCGTCGCGGAAGGTCTGGGTGATGTCGCCGGTCAGGCGCTGGTAGCGGTTGATCTCGCCCCAGGGCGTGCGCCACGAGCCGAAGTCGGCCGCCAGCCGGTCCGACGCTTCGGCCAAAGCCTCCAGTTTCTCGGCAGCGGTGGTGTGCAGCGCCATCTGGTCGTGGATGTTGCGGCCCGCCGCCTTCGCCCCCGGCGCGGCCTTGGCCCACAGCGCCTCGCCCCAGAACACGGCCAGCGACGTCTCGGTCGAGTCCTTGGCCCAGCGCCGGTCCCAGGCCTTCAGCGCCGCCACCTGGTCGGCCAGGCGCGCCTTCAGCGGATCGCCGTCCGGAGTCGCCGCGTACGCTTCGGCCAGCGCGGGGATCAACCGGTCGAAGGCCGGCAGCGCCGGGTCGTAGGCGGCGCTGACCAGACCGTCCAGGGTCCAGCCGTTCGATCCCGTCAGCAGCCGCAGCGCGTGGACGCCCCGCGGGGTCTCGCCGAAGGTGTCCATGTACTTCGGGAACGCCTCGCGCCGCGAGCTGTCGGGCCCGGCGTTCGTGTAGGGCCAGTTGTTGGTGTTGAAGACCCAGCCGTTGCCCGGCGACTTCACTTCCGGTCGCTCGGCGGCGGGATGCAGCCCCTTCCAGTCGGTCGCCGGGTCGGCGCCGTCCACCGGCCGGGTGTAGTCGAACCGGTCGTCCCGCACCGGGATGAACTGCGGGTGGAGATAGGCGATCTCGCCCTTGCTGTCGGCGAACAGCGTATTGTTCGAGGAGTTGGCCCGATAGGTCTCCGCCACCCGCGCGAACTCGGCCAGATCCTTGGCTTTCGTCCGCAGGTACGACTGCGACAGCGCCGCCACCGGCTTGTGCATCAGCGCCATGGCGATCCAGCGGTCGCCGTCAGCCCGCACGATCGGCCCGTGATGGGTGCGATAGGTGGTGAACGTCCGCTGCCCCATCGTCCCGTCGGGCCGCCGGAAGGCCAGGGTCACGGGCCGGACTTCCACAGGTCGCGCCTCGCGGCCGTAGCGATACATCAGGGCGCCCGGCGTCCGCACGATGGTCTCGGCGAACTCGTCCACCACGTCGACGCCGCTGGAGGTGTGCATCCAGCCCGCGGTGGCGTTGAAGCCCTGGTAGATGAAGAACTGCCCCCAGGTGACCGCGCCATAGGCGTTCAGGCCCTCGTCGCTCGTCATCTGCAGTTCCGAGCGGAAGAAGAAGCTGGTGTGCGGGTTGATCAGCAGCAGCGCCCGGCCGTCCCTGGTCAGCTTCGGCGCGATGGCGATGCCGTTCGACCCTGTCGGCTCGCGGAAGGGAATCGGCGGCTCGGCGTCAGCGGTCCGTGCGCCGCCGTAGAAGGCCTCCAGGTCCTTGGTCGACACCCGTTCGATGTCGCCCCCGATGCTGCCCTCGGTGAAGCTCAGCGCCATCCACGGCTCGAAGTGGGCGATCACCTTCGGCTTCACCTGCGGATGGGTCGCCAGGTAGTGGTTCAGCCCGCCGGCCCAGGCGTCCATCAGCGCCTTCAGCCAGGCCGGGCTCTTCGCGTATTCCGTCTTCAGGTCGACCGGATCGATCCAAAGCCGCTGGCGCAGATCCTGCCACAGCGCCGCCTCGCCTTCCGCCTCGGCGGTGCGGCCTAGCGCGGTCAGGTAGTTCATCTCCACCCGGTTGAAGTCGTCCTCGGCCTGGGCGTAGGCCATGCCGAACACCGCGTCCGCGTCCGAGCGGCCATGCACGTGCGCGATACCCCAGTCGTCGCGGGTGATCGTCACGCGCTGCGCCTGCGCCTTCCAGTCGCCGGGGCCCGCGGCGGCGGCCGGCAGGGCGACAAGGGTCAGGGCCAGGCCCAGGGCGGCAATACGCACGGCGGATCTCCGGAACGGCAAAGGCGTCACCTCGCCCGCCGGGCGCCCGTTTGACAAGCCTGCGGCGACCTGTCCGCGACGGCTCCGCTTGGAGGCCTGCAGGACTCACGATTTCATTGCGTTAAGGATTTAGTCACGGAGTGGAGCATGCCCGACGCCACCTACGTCGCCTTCGTGCCCAACGGCATGAGCGCCAAGCTGCGCAGCGTTCTCAGATCCGAAGACACCGGAGCCATCACCTGGCGCGAGCGCAAGGTCATGTTCGGGTCCGAGTTCTACTTCTCCGGCCCGCCGAAGCTGGCCCGCGCCACCCACGCCTACGTCAGCCAGTGGGTGGTCAGCCACTGAGCGGAGCGCCGCGCGCGGGCGCATGAGCGCCGCCTTCCCGCCTTGACGGATATCAAACTCGCCAACCGCCCGATGGTCTAGCTGCCTGCGGCTGGGGCTGGGGGGTTGTGGCATGGGACAATTTGTCCTGGGCGGACCGCGTGATCGCGCGGCCAAGGTGTCGGCATGAGCAGCGCCGACGGGCTTGAGTCGTCCCCTGATTCCCTGTCGGAGGCGCTCCACGGACGCCTCGACCAGGTGCTCGCCAGCATCCTCGGCATCGCCACGGAGGGGATCATCGTCCTCGACGACGCCATGCGTGTGGTGATCTTCAGCGAGGGCGCCGAGACGATCTTCGGATACGCCCCCCACGAGGTGATCGGCCACAGCATCGAGATCCTGGTGCCAGAGGATCGCCGCGGCGCGCACCGCCGCCACGTGACACGGTTCCGCGCCGGAACGGAGTCCTCGCGGGCCATGTTCAAGCGCACCGACATCGAGGGCCTGCGCAAGGATGGCCGCATCGTGCCGCTGGAGATCGGCCTGTCGCGCCTGGCCAGCGGGCGGGACCGGCTCTTCACCGCCATCGTGCGCGACGTGACCGAGCGCCGCGAGGCCGAGGCCGCCCTGACCCGCGCCGTGCGCGAAGCGACCGCCGCCAACGACGCCAAGAGCGCCTTCCTGGCCCAGATGAGCCACGAGATCCGGACGCCTCTCAACGGCGTGCTGGGCATGGCTCAGGCCATGGCGCGCGACGAGCTGTCCCCCCGCCAGAAGGAACGGCTGCGGGTGCTGCGCGACTCGGGCGAGGCCCTGCTCGCCATCCTCAACGACATCCTCGACATCTCGCGCATCGAGTCCGGGCGAATGACGCTCGAGGAGGTGGAGTTCGACGTCGGCGAACTGGCGCACAGCGTCCGCGAGACCTTCTCGGCCGTGGCCGCTCAGAAGGGCGTCTCCTTCTCGGTCTCGGTGACCTCGGCGGCGGCCGGCGCCTATCGCGGCGATCCGCTGCGGCTGCGCCAGATCCTGAGCAACCTCGTCTCCAACGCCCTGAAGTTCACTGACCGCGGCGCGGTGTCGGTGACCCTCAGCGCCGAGCGCGGCGTGCTCTCCGCCACCGTCCAGGACACGGGCATCGGCATCCCGCCGGAAACCCTCGCGCGCCTCTTCACCAAGTTCGAACAGGGCGACGCCTCGATGAGCCGTCGCTATGGCGGCACGGGCCTGGGCCTCGCCATCTGCCGCGACCTGGCCGCGCTCATGGGCGGCGACATCTCGGTGGAAAGCGTCGTCGGCGAGGGCGCCGTCTTCCGCCTGCGTCTCCCCTTGCCGCGAGTGCGCGCTCCGCGCCGCATGTCGCCGCCGCCGCCGCCGTCGATCGCTCCCGCGCCCGCCGCGGGGCCCGGGGAGCGCCCCCTGCGCCTGCTGGTGGCCGAGGACAATCCCACCAACCAGGCGGTCATCCGCGCGATCCTCGAGGTCGCCGAGATCGATCCGCACGTCGTCGCCGACGGCCAGGCCGCCATCGAGGCGTGGCAGGACGCCCCCTGGGACCTGATCCTCATGGACGTCCAGATGCCGCGAATGGACGGGGTGACCGCCACCTCCATGATCCGGGGCCGCGAGATCGCCGACGGCCTGCCCCGCACGCCCATCATTGCGCTGACCGCCAACGCCATGGAGGACCAGATCCGCGAGTACCGCCACGCGGGCATGGACCTGGTCGTCACCAAGCCGATCCGCGCCGAGGACCTGTTCGCGGCGCTTGCGGCGGTCCTGTCCGGCGACGCGGCCTGAGCTCCGCGGCGCACGCGGGCCCTGACCGAGGCGCGGCCTGAGGCCGCGTCGGCGTTGCTTGCCACCGCCCTCGCCCGGGCGTACGGCCTTGGCATGGACCAGACGCCGACCCCGCCCCCACGCGACCCCGCCGCCGAGCGCCGGGCCAAGCTGCTCGGTCGGGCGATGATCATCGGCATGCTGCTGCTGGCGGCGCTCTACTTCGTGCCATCCTTCCTCCGCTGACGCGCGGATCGGCCCACGGAGACGAAGCGGGCCTTCCGCCGGCGCGGCGCCGCGTCCACCCTGCACGCCACGAATCGGAGGCCTGAGTGGCGCACAGCGAAGTGGGAGGGGTCGGAGCTGGTGTGGGGCTGCGCCAGGTGCTCCTGCCGGTGGCGGCGGTCATCGGCGCGACCTGCGCCTTCCAGGTGGGCGCCGCGCTCGCCAAGGGACTGTTTCCCGCCCTCGGCCCCCAGGGCACGGCCGCGCTCCGGATAGCCCTCGGCGCCGTCATGCTGGCGGCGCTGCTCCGCCCCTGGCGCAGCTGGCCGTCCCAGGCGCCGCTGCTTCCGATGCTCGGGCTGGGGCTCGCCACCGCGGGCGCCATCCTCTTCTTCTACATGGCGCTCGGTCGCCTGCCGCAGGGCGTGGCCATCGCCCTGCAGTTCCTCGGCCCCCTGGCCGTGGCGATCGCGGGCTCGCACCGCTGGCGCGACCTGGTCTGGGCGGCTCTGGCCGCGGCGGGGGTGTGGGCCCTGCTGGGGCGCGACCTCGTCGGCGGCCAAGGCCACCACCTCGACCTCGTGGGCGTCGCCTTCGCCCTCGCCGCCGCCGCGAGCTGGGCGGCCTACATCGTCTGGGGCCAGTCCGCGAGCCGAGCGTTCGGCGGGGCTACCCCGGCCCTCGCCACGGGCCTCGCCGCCCTGGTGATCGTACCGGTGGGCGTCGCCCATGCCGGGCTTCCGGCCCTGCTGGATCTCCGGCTGCTGCCCCTCGCTCTCGTGGTCGCGGTCATCTCCACCGCGATCCCGTTCACGCTCGAGATGTACGCCTTGCCGCGCCTGCCGGCCCGCACCTTCGCCGTGCTGACCAGCCTGGAGCCCGCGTTCGGCGCCATGTCAGGCCTCATCCTGCTGCACGAGGCCCTCAGGCCCGAACAGGCGCTGGGCGTCGCCGCCGTCATCGCCGCGGCCGCGGGCGCCGCCTGGACCAGCCGGCCGGCCGCCCACGCCGCCCCGACCGACGCCCCGCCGACCTGAGGCCGATCAGCCCCGCTTCATCCAAGGCTTGGACTTCGACTGCGAGCGGGCGGCCGCCGCGCGTTCGCCCTCGTGTCCCAATCCCGGCGGCCCTTGCCGCGCCGCGTGCGCGGCCTTCTTCAGCCGCAGCGCCCGTTGCATCGGCGTCTCGCCGCCGTCGTTCTCATTGTCATGCATGACGCATCATAGCCCGACGCGTCTCCGCAGCCCAGGACCACGCCCTCGAACATTGTTATCCGCGACGCCTTGGCGCAGCCCTGGAGCCCCGCTATGCCTCGCACCTGGGCGCCGTGCGCCCAAAACCGCGTCCGCGGTGCGAATCTCGGCGGCCGGCCCCTGTCCGGCCACTCCCATTCGGCGACCGCGCCTGTACGGCCATGGCCCAGGTCACGAGGGGAGCTTGAGTTCGATCATGGAGTCCGGACGCCAGACGCCAACCCGCCGCCAGTTGATGCGCGCCATCGGCCTGATGGGCGGCACGGCGGCGATCTACCAGATGATGACCACGTTTGGTCATGCGGCCGAGACCCGCTTCCCGGGCCCGCCGAATCTCGCCGGCGCGCGCAAGGGCGCCTCGGTGATCGTGCTGGGGGCCGGCCTCGCCGGCATGCTGGCCGCCTATGAGCTGGAGAAGGCCGGCTACAAGGTCCGCATCCTCGAGTTCCAGGACCGACCCGGCGGCCGCAACTGGTCGCTGCGCGGCGGCGACACCTACACCGAGCTCGGCGGCGCCACCCAGAACGTCAAGTTCGCCAAGGGCAACTACCTCAACCCGGGTCCGTGGCGCATCCCGCACCACCACAAGACCCTGCTCCACTACTGCAAGCAATTCGGCGTGGCGCTGGAGCCGTTCATCCAGCTCAACCACAACACCTATATCCACAACACCGACGCCTTCGGCGGCGCGCCCCAGCGCTTCCGCGCGCTCAAGGCCGACTTCGAGGGCGGCGTCGCCGAGCTGCTGGGCAAGGCCATCGACCAGAAGGGCCTCGACGCGGCCCTCACCAAGGAGGATCTCGATCGTCTGAAGGAGGCCCTGCGCGGCTGGGGCATGCTCGACGGCGACATGCGCTACGCCAAGAACCTGCGGTCGGCGAGCCACCGCGGCTTCGCTCTGGCGCCCGGCGGCGGCGTGGGCGGCGCGCCTCAGCCCTCCGACCTCTTCCCCTTCGACGAGGTCCTGAAGTCCGGCGTCTGGGCCAACATGGCCTTCTTCATGAACGAGGAATTCCAGACCACCATGTTCCAGCCGGTGGGCGGCATGGACATGATCGGCAAGGGCTTCGCCA
Source organism: Pseudomonadota bacterium (assembly GCA_046725615.1). Classification (GTDB taxonomy): domain Bacteria; phylum Pseudomonadota; class Alphaproteobacteria; order Caulobacterales; family Caulobacteraceae; genus Phenylobacterium. The sequence continues at coordinate 3,914 of JBKOYY010000074.1, read as the reverse complement.
AGCAGGTGGGCCACCTGATCACCTACAACGCCAAGGTGACGAAGCTGATGCAGGACAAGTCCGGCGTCACGGTCACCTACGCCGACACGCTCAAGGGCCTCGTCACGACCGCCCAGGCCGACTTCTGCGTCTGCACCATTCCGCTGACGGTGCTCAGCCAGATCGAGACCAACCTCTCCGAGAAGAAGACCGCGGCGATCTCGTCCGTGCCCTACTCCAACTCGGTGAAGATCGGCCTCGAGATGAAGCGTCGCTTCTGGGAGAAGGACTACGACATCTACGGCGGCCACTCCTTCACCAACCAGGAGATCGGCCTGATCTCCTACCCCAACAACAACTTCTTCGACGACGGACCGGCCGTCCTGCTCGGCGCCTTCGCCAACGGTCCCGGCGGCTACCGCCTCGGCGGCATGAGCCCGGACGAGCGCATCCAGGCCGCCCTCGAACAGGGGTCCGTCTTCCACCCCGACAGCTACAAGAAGGAGTTCCTGTCCGGCGCCTCGGTCGCCTGGAGCCGCGTACCCTGGGTCATGGGCTGCTGCGCCCGATGGAACGAGGACACCCGCAAGGAGCACTATCAGGAGCTCGTGGCGCTGGAGGACCGCATCGTCCTGGCCGGCGAGCACGCCTCCTACGTCGGCTGCTGGATGGAGGGCTCCCTCCTGTCGGCCATCGACGCCATCACCCGTCTGCACAAGCGCGCGCTGGAGGCCTGAGCATGTTCCGTCGCCCGATCTTCGCTTCCGTCCTGCCCGCGGCCATGGCCCTGGCCGCCCTCGCCTTCCCCGCCTTCGCCGACGAGCCGGGCCCCGGCGGCTCCAAGCCGCCCCAGCCCAAGAACGGCGAGGAGGTCTATGTGATGATGTGCCAGTCGTGCCACATGGCCGGCGGCAAGGGCGCCGTGGGCGCGGCGACCTTCCCGGCCCTCGCCAACAACCCGCGCCTCGGTACGGCCGCCTACCCGATCTACATCGTCGAGAACGGCAAGGGCGGCATGCCCTGGTTCCGCGACACCCTCACGCCGGCCCAGGTCGCGCAGGTGGTCGGATACCTCCGCACGCACTTCGGCAACAACTTTCCCGAACCCGTAACGACCGCCGAGGTCGAGGCCATGCGCAAGCGCTGATCGCCGGTCCGCGGGAGTCTCAAATCCCCCCAATCGGGGGATGCGCGGGAGCACGGGAGCACCTAGCTAAAGTGCATCCGTCCAGCCGGGCGGGCCGTCTGCTGCATTCCTCCCCAACTCCCGCGGACATGAAGCGTATGGATGCCTACCTCCGCCTCGCCGAACTGTGCGAGCGAGACGCCAACGCCGCGCGCGACCCGCGCGAGCGCCGGCAGTTCCGCGTGTTGAGCGAAACGATCCGCACGTGGGCCGAGGAGACGCCCGCCGGCGCTCCCGCGGGCGACGGGCCGTCGAGCCGTACGGACGTCGTCTGAGGCTCAGGCCGCCTGCGGCGCCGCCGCGGCGTCGAACTCGGCCTTCCAGCCGGCCAGTTCGGCGCGGTTGTCCTGGTCCCACGGGTGGAAGCCCGGGCGGTACCACGCGAAATAGGTCTTCCAGCCACGGCGGAAGAGGCCGGGCTTGCCCCAGACATAGCGCTTCACCGCCGCCTTGGCCGCCTCGGGCGTGTAGCCGTCGGCCTCCAGCAGCCGGGCGGCGTAGCGGGTGATGTTCCGCGTGAACATGATCGTCACGATCGCCATGGCGACGCAGCGGCGGCGGTAGCGCAGGAACGGCGACCAGGCCTTCGTGGCCTCCATGAACACGTCATAGGCCACCGCCTTGTGCTCGGTCTCCTCCATGGCGTGCCAGCGCCACATGCGCGCGATGTCGTCCGGCGTGCCGTCGAACAGCTCCGGGTTGTCCATGAACATCTCGGCCATCATCGCCGTGAAGTGTTCGAGGGTGATGGTCGACATCAGCATCGCCATCTTGCCCCGCTCGCGCGCCTTGGCGACCCGCCCGCGGATCTGGGCCTCGATCTCGGCGACCGGATAACGCTCGCGGTCGATGAGCTGGTTCAGCACGTGGTGCTCGCGCGAGTGGATCGCCTCCTGCGCGATGAAGCCCTTCACGTCGTCCAGCAGCTTGCCCTTCAGCTCGCCGCGGAAGTTGCGCACCGCATCCATGAACAGGCGCTCGCCATCCGGGAACGTCAGCGACAGGGCGTTGAACACCGCCGTCGCCACCGGGTCGCCCCCGAGCCACGCGCCGCGCCCGCCGTTCGCCACGTCGAAGCGGATGTCCCGGGGCATGACGTCGACGCTGTCGGGGGTGCGCTTGTGGGCGGTCATTGGCGGGCTCCGGCAGGGCAGGTTACGAAGGGCCATGCGCCCTTCCGTCCCGACGCCATATCGCTACTATAGACAAAAATGTCAATAGAAGCGCCCCCTCCGCCGGCCAAGCGCGCGCGCCGCTCTCCCGAGGCCGCCCGCGAGAACATCCTTGCCGCCGCCGAGGCCCTGCTGACCGAGCGCGGCCCCCAGGCGTTGAAGCTGACCGACGTGGCCGCCGCCGCGGGGATCTCGCACGGGACGGTGCTGCACCACTTCGGCTCGATCGCCGACGTCCAGACCGCGCTGATGGAGCGGATGATCCGTCAGCTCGTGGCCCAGATCCTGGCGGCCGATCCGCCCGGCGACGACCCGGCGGCCAAGGCCGACTTCGGCGCCCGGGCCCTCTTCGACGCCTTCGAATCCCGCGGCGCCGCCCGGCTCGCCGCCTGGCTGGAGCTCACCGGCGAGACCCGCCGCCTCACAATGGTCCGGGAGGCGGTGCAGGCGGTCATCGGCGGCCGCCTCGCCCGGGACGGCGCCGATCCCTCAGCGGCCGAGGACCTGATCCTGGTCAGCGTCCTCCTGGCCATGGGCGTCGGCCTGTTCGGCCCGTCCCTGGCCGAGCTGTTGGGCAAGCCCGTCGACGCCCCGCGGCGCCTGGCCCTCGACCTGCTGCGCCGCCAGATCGCCAGCGCCCACCCGACCTGACGCTCAGCCCTTCTGCGCGGCCATTATCGCCTCGGGATCGCCGCCCAGCGCCCGCACCTTCTCGCGCCAGCGGTCCATGGCGTCCTCGTAGTAGTCGAAGATGCACGGGCAGCAGCCGCGCTGGCAGCACATGTAGTCCTCGGGACGGTCGGGCGGCGTCGGCAGGCTCTGGGTCACGGCCCTCCCCTACCGCCCGCCGCGCCGGACGTCACTCATCCCCAGGCGCCGGGCTGGAACAGCTCCACCACATTGCCCGACGGATCGCGGGTCACGATCTGCTGCCCGCCCGGTCCCTTGACGATGTCGTTGAGGAACGAGACGCCCAGGCCGCGCAGCCGCACCACCTCCGCCGCCAGGTCCTCGACCACCAGCTGGAAGCGGTTCCAGCCGCCGGGTTCCGGCTGGCTCCCGTCCGGCATCGGTCGCCCGGCCGAACTCGCCGCGCCGCTGAGCAGCAGCCGCAGGGGCCCGCGCTCCACCGCCGCGAAGGCTGGCGAGGCGTTCGGAAGCCGGCTGAACCCCAGCTTCTCCACGTACCAGTCGGCCGCCGCGGCGACGTCGCCGACCATGTACCTCACGTTCACCGTGGTCCCAGTCATTGGCTCGATCCTCCTATCGCGCCAGGCAGCGACGCAGCAGGGACTGCAGCGCGGCCAGGATCTTGTCGCGGTCGCCGCCGCCCGCCACCGCGTCGGCGGCCTCGTGGATGGCGGCGAACAGCAGGCGCGCGGTCGGCTCGGGGTCCACAGGTCCGAACGCGTCCGCCTCCTGCCCGGCCCGGATCACCGCCGAGAGCCGCAGGATGGCGTTATCGGCGAGCGGCCGCCGCTCCGGGAAATCGCCGTGGAACACCGCCTCCCCCACCCCGCGCCGGGCCAGCGTGTAGTCGATGAAGGCCGCCGCCTGCGTCTCCACCAGCCGGGGCC
>JBKOYY010000050.1:0-27242 GCA_046725615.1 Pseudomonadota bacterium | reverse complement strand
ACATTTTGGGAGGCTGACTGTGAAGAGGCTCACGACAACGCTAGCCGCGACTGCCGCGGTGGCCATCTCTCTCGCGCTGGCCGGCGGGGCTAACGCTGCCGAGATCGTCAACATCGGCAACGCCAACAACAACGAAACGCTGAACGCCTTCGTCTGGACCGCCGGCGGCGCCCCAGGCACCGGAACCCTGACCGTCTCGGACGAGCTGGTCTGGCTCAACTTCCGGAACGATATCTACGCCGACGGCGCTGGACAGGACGCCTACCTGACCTTCAGCGGCGTGGCCGGCGGCGACCCGTTGCAGGAAGAACTCGACGGGACGTTCCGGCAGACCGGCATCAACGGCACGTTCGAGTTTCGCACGGCCGCGGGCGGCGGGGGCAGCCTGCTGCTCGGCGGTGTCTTCACGGGCTCCTGGCTGACCGGCAAGGACGACGCCGGCGGACTGATGACCGTGCTGAACGGCGGCACGCTGGACCTGACTTCCGGCGTCACCGACATCAGCTGGATCTATGACGACAGCGCCTCGTTCTCGTTCTCGGGCGTCACGCCAGCCTTCGGGGACCTCAACGACGATGGCGCCCTCGACAGCTTCAACGCGACGGGCTTCAGCGCAACTTTCAGTGGCGCGGTGCCCGAACCGACCACCTGGGCCCTGATGATCCTCGGCTTCGGCGGGGCCGGCGCGATGCTCCGTCGCCGCCGTCTGGCGATCGCCTAGGCTCGGTGCTCGTATCGCAGGTCCGGGCGGCGTCGCCCGGACCTGCCGTACGTCATATCGCGACGGCAGGCCGCTAGGCCGGCTCCGGCTGTGGCTTTTCAGACCAGTTCAGCGTGAAGGGTGGCCGCGACCCAGGCTGTAACATCGTCCCGAAGCGGATAAGCTCGGAACGAAGCTGAACCCTGGACGCTCCGCCCTGACATGAAGTCGCTGCCCAACATCCTCACCGGCTCCCGCCTCGTGATGGCGCTGTTCATGTTCGTCGCCTTCGCGGCGGCCGCGGGCGCGGTGCCCTATTTCTCGAACCGGCTGGAGCCCGAGGCGCAGTTCGCGCTGCAGCGGTGGGCCGTCTACGCCTTCGTGGTGGCGGCAGTGACCGACTTCTTCGACGGCTGGCTGGCGCGCAAGCTGGACGCGGTCAGCATCTGGGGCGCGATCCTCGATCCCATCGGCGACAAGGTGCTGGTGTGCGGGGCCATCCTGGGGCTGCTGTCGCTCGGTCCCCAGCCGATGGTCGTGCTGCCGGCCGGCCTGATCCTTTTTCGCGAGTTCACCGTCAGCGCCCTGCGCGAGGTGGGCGCCGGGCGCGGGGTGAAGTTGCCGGTGACCCTGCTCGCCAAATGGAAGACGACGCTGCAGCTCACCGCGCTGGCGATGGAGTTGGTGGTCGCCGCCTGGGGCGCCTTCAGCCTGCCCGACGGCACCCCGCTGCGCGCCGGGTTCGAGCTGGCGGCGCACGCCCTGTTCTGGCTGGCCACGGTGGTCACCCTGATCACCGGCTTCCAGTACTGGGAGCAGACCCGCAAGACCCTGGCCGGCCAGCAGGCCTGAGCCTCAGCACTCGGCCAGGTTCACCGCCAGGCCGCCCAGCGAGGTCTCCTTGTAGATCGCGCTCATGTCCTCGCCCGTGCGCTTCATGGTGGCGATCACCTTGTCGAGGCTGACCGAGTGCTGGCCGTCGCCCAGCATGGCGAGGCGCGCGGCGTCGATGGCCTTCACCGCGCCCATGGCGTTGCGCTCGATGCAGGGGATCTGGACCAGGCCGCCGATCGGGTCGCACGTGAGGCCCAGGTTGTGCTCCATGGCGATCTCGGCGGCGTTCTCGATCTGGGCGTTGGTCGCGCCCAGGGCGGCGGCGAGGCCGGCGGCCGCCATCGAGCACGCGACGCCCACCTCGCCCTGGCACCCCACCTCCGCCCCCGAGATCGAGGCGTTGGTCTTGTAGAGCGCCCCGATCGCGCCGGCGGTCAGCAGGAAGGTGCGCCGTCCCTCGGGCGTGCCGCGATGGAAGCGGTCGTAGTAGCGCAGCACCGCCGGCAGCAAGCCCGCCGCGCCGTTCGTCGGCGCCGTGACCACCCGTCCGCCGGCGGCGTTCTCCTCGTTCACCGCCAGGGCCCAAAGGTTCACCCAGTCCAGCGCCGCCAGCGGGTCGGCGATGCGGCGGTCGGCGTCTTCCATCAGGCTGCGCCAGATCCCGTGCGCCCGCCGCTGCACCTTCAGGCCGCCCGGAAGCACCCCTTCGGCGCGCATGCCGCGGTCGATGCAGGCGAACATCGCCGCGGCGATCTCGTCTAGCCCCGCCGCGATCCCGGCGTCGTCTCGGATGGCGCGCTCGTTGGCCGCCATCAGGCCGGCGATCGACAGGCCCGCCCGCTCGGCCTGCTCCAGCAGTTCGGCGCCGGACTCGAAAGGGTAGGGCGCCGGCAGGGCGCGCTCGGGCGCCGTGTTCTGGCCGATCTCGCCCTCGTCGCGCACGAAGCCGCCGCCGATGGAGAAGTAGGTCCGCTCGGCGAGCAGCCCGCCCCGGTCGTCGAAGGCGGTGAACCGGAGGGCGTTCGGATGCTCGGGGAGGCGGGTGCGGCCTTCCCAAAGGATGTCGCGGGCCTCGTCGAAGGCGATCTCGTGGTCGCCGCCCAGCGCCAGCCGCCCGCTCGTCCGGACTTGGCCCAGCGCCGCGTCGGCGGCGTCGGGGTCGAGGGTCCGCGGCTCGAAGCCGGCCAGCCCCAGGATCACCGCCCGGTCCGTGGCGTGCCCGCGGCCGGTCAGCGCCAGCGAGGCGTATAGCGTGGTCTCGACCCGGGCGACGCGGCCGAGGTCTCGCCCGAGCCGCGCCAGGAACCGCCCCGCCGCCGTCATCGGCCCCATGGTATGCGAACTGGAGGGGCCGACGCCCAGCTTGAAGAGGTCGAAGACGCTGACGTTCATGGGCCGTGTGTGGACGGCCCTCGCGCTTGACGCAAGGTCAGGTCGCCCCTCCGTCGCCCGACCCGGCGTGTCTGCTTGCGCTGGGCGAAATCGTCAGCCGGGCGCCTTCTCGAAGGCCGCGGTGATGTCGAGGTTCACCTCGTCCGAGACGGCCGGGACGGCGTAGCCGAGGCCGAAGTCGCTGCGCTTCAGCTTGGCGGTCGCCGAGAAGCCGACGGTCTGGGCCTTCGACATCGGGTTGGGGCCGGCGCCGTAGAGGCGGGCGTTCAGCACCACGGGCCGGGTCACGCCGTGCAGCGTCAGGTCGCCGGTGATCGCCGCCCGGTCGCCGGTCACGGCCACGCTGCGCGACACGAAGCGGGCGGTCGGGAACTTGGCGGTGTCGAACAGGTCCGCGGTGACGAGGTGGGCGGCGAACTGCGGTGAGGTGACGCGCAGGCCCGACAGCGGAATGTCGATCTCCACGGACGCCGCCTCGGGGCGGGCCGGATCGAGCCGCAGTTCGCCGCTCATCTGGCCCACCATGCCGTACAGCCGCGACAGGCCCAGGTGGTCCACCGACCAGACCACCTGGGTGTGGTTCGGGTCGACCTTGTAGGTCCCGGCCTGGACAGACTTGGCCGCCGCCGGGGCGGCGGCGGGCGCCTGGGCGGTGGCCGAGGTGGCGACGAGACCGAGGGCCACGGCGGCGGCGAGGGTGAAGGTGCGCAAAGCAAGGGCTCCGGATGGCGGCGGGTCAGGCGTCGTCAGCTAGGCGGCTGCGTCCAGGCTTGGAAGCGCCCAGTTCGAAATAGACTCCTGCCCGGACGGAACGATCGCCCCCTCAGCTCATCGGGTTCGCCGCCGGGGCGGGTTCCGGTAGTGGGATCCACTCGTCGTGGTCGGCGTCGGGCAGCTTCATGCGCCCGGCCGTCCAATCGGCCTTGGCCTGCTCGATGCGCTCCTTCGACGAGGAGACGAAGTTCCACTCGATGAAGCGCGGCCCCACCGGCTCCCCGCCCAGCAGCATGACGATGGCGTCAGTGACCGCGGTGAAGACGATGGTTTCGCCCGGCGCGAACACCAGCATCTGGCCCGCCTGGAACTCCCGGCCATCCACCTCGACCACGCCCTGGGCCACATAGGCCGCCCGCTCGGGATACTCCGCCGGCAGGTCCGCGCGGGCGCCAGCCTTGAGCCGCCAGTGGACGTAGAACATCGGCGAGTGTGTCTTGACCCTGGCCTCGGCGTGGAACGCCTTGCCCGCGATCAGCCGCGCCCAGAGCTTGCCGTCCGGGCTCTCGTAGGTGGGCAGGTCGGCGGGGCCATGGTGGGCGAAGGCGGGGTCGGTCTCCTCCAACTCGGCCGGCAGCGCGACCCAGGCCTGGATGCCGTGCATCGTCCCCCCGTCCGCCCGCAGGGTCTCGAAGCGCTCGGAGTGGGTGATGCCGCGGCCGGCGGTCATCCAGTTGACCTCGCCTGGCCGGATCGGCTGCGTCGCGCCGACGCTGTCGCGGTGGGTGATCTCGCCGTCGAACAGGTAGGTGACCGTCGAGATGCCGATGTGCGGGTGCGGGCGCACGTCGACGCTGCGCGGGAATCCGGCCTGGAATTCCGCTGGCCCCATGTGGTCGAAGAAGACGAACGGCCCGACCATCCGCCGCCGGGCGAACGGCAGCACACGTCCGACCTCGAAGCCGCCCAGGTCCTTGCGCCGCTGGTCGATGACGAGGTCGATCATGGGGAGCCTCCTTTGAAGGAGCCCCTAGCTTTGCGCGCTCACATAGGGGCTGACCAGACCCAGCGGCGCGGCGGTGGTGTTCTTCACCGAGCGGATGACGATGCGGCTCTCGATGTTCGAGACCAGGCCCAGCGACAGGATCTTGTCGCGCAGGAAGTCGTCGAAGGCATGCATGTCGCGGGTCACGATCCGCAGTTCGTAGTCCGCAGAGCCCGTGACGGTGGCGCACTGCACCACTTCCGGCAGCTTCACGATCACCTGCTCGAAGGCGTCGAGGTTGTCCTTGGTCGGCAGGCTGAGCTTGACGGTGCAGTAGACCTCGAAGCCCAGGCCCAGCCGCTCCCGGTCCAGGATGGTCACCCGCCGCTGGATGACGCCCGCGTCTTCGAGCCGTTTGATGCGCCGCCAGCAGGGACTCGACGACAATCCGACCCGGTCGGCGATCTCCGCCACGGACAAGCCGGCGTCGTGCTGGATCAAATCAAGGATCTTGGCATCGACGGCGTCGAGGACCTCGGACAACTTTTCCTCCTGTTATCGACACGAGAGCATATTGTTCTTGCCCCGGAACGGCGGCCCCGAGGCATGCTTTTGGCAAGCAATTGCGGCGCTCTTATATGATCTTGCGTAGCGTTAGGGGAGGCCCGAAAGGATAAAAATTGCGATGCGCCACCAGGAAGTGACGCTCGACGACAAATTTCTGCTCACGGAAGGTCGGGTCTTCATCACCGGGGTGCAGACGCTCCTCCGGGTCGCGATGGACCAGCGCCGCCTCGACAAGGCGGCGGGCCTCAACACGGCGGGATTCATCTCGGGCTACCGCGGCTCGCCCCTGGGCGGCCTCGACCAGCAGGCCGCGCGGGCGGCCAAGTTCCTCAAGGACGCCGAAGTCGTCTTCAAGGAGGGGCTGAACGAGGACTTGGCGGCCACGGCCGTCTGGGGCAGTCAGCAGGCGAACCTGTTCCCCGGCGCGCGCTACGATGGCGTGTTCGGCATGTGGTACGGCAAGGCTCCGGGCGTGGACCGCACCGGCGACGCCTTCAAGCACGCCAATTTCGCCGGGGTCTTCCCCAAGGGCGGCGTGCTGGCCGTGGCCGGCGACGACCACTCGTGCAAGTCGTCCACCCTGCCGTCGCAGTCGGAATACGCCTTCCAGGACTTCGAGATGCCGGTGCTGTCGCCGGCCGACGTGCAGGAAGTGCTGGACTACGGCCTGCTGGGCTATGCCCTCAGCCGCTTCTCCGGGCTCTGGGTCGGGCTGATCGCCCTGGCCGACACGATGGACTCCGGCGCGACCATCGACGTCTCGCTCTCCCGCCACCAGTTCGTGACGCCTGAGAACTTCCGCATTCCCGCGGGCGGGCTCGGCATCCGCCTGAAGGACCAGCCGCTCGACAAGGAACGGCGCCTCCGGACCCAGAAGATCCCCGCGGCCCTGGCCTTCGCCCGCGCCAACCGGATCGACCGGGTGATGCTGGGCGCCGCCCGGCCGCGCCTGGGCATCGTCTGCCAGGGCCAGGCCTACAAGGACGTGATCGAAGCCTTCTCGGCCATGGGGATCACCCCCGCCGAGGCCGCCGGCCTGGGCGTCGCCATCTACAAGGTCGGCATGCCCTGGCCGCTGGAGCCGACCGGCATCCGCGCCTTCGCCGCCGGCCTCGAGACCCTGATGGTCATCGAGCACAAGCGGCCGTTGATCGAGACCCAGGCTCGCGCCGCGCTCTACGATCTGCCGGCCCATGCGCGCCCGACGATCATCGGCAAGACCGACGAGAAGGGCGGCCCGCTCCTGTCCGAGCTCACGTCGCTGTCGGTGGCCGAGATCGCCCTGGCCATCGCCGACCGGCTACCGGCCGGCCCGCACATGGATCGGGTCTACGACTACCTGAACCGCGTCTCGGCCGCTTCCATGGCCGCCGTCACCCTGTCCAGCGACCAGCAGCGTAAGCCGTTCTTCTGCTCGGGCTGCCCGCACAACACCTCCACCCGCCTGCCGGAAGGCAGCCGGGCGCTGGCGGGCATCGGCTGCCACTACATGGCCAGCTTCAACGATCCCAACACCGACCTCACCAGCCACATGGGCGGCGAGGGCCTGACCTGGGTCGGCGCCGCGCCGTTCACCACCGAGCCGCACGTCTTCGTCAACCTCGGCGATGGCACCTACAACCACTCGGGCTCGCTCGCCGTCCGCGCCTCGGTCGCGGCGAAGTCCAACATCACCTACAAGCTGCTGTTCAACGACGCGGTGGCCATGACCGGCGGCCAGCGGGCCGAGAGCGGCTTCACCGTCCCGCAGATCACCCGCCAGCTCGCCGCCGAAGGCGTCGAGAAGATCGTCATCGTCGCCGCCGAGCCCGAGCGGTACGAGGGCGTCACGGGGCTCGCGCCCGGCGTCGAGGTCTTCCCCCGCTCCGACCTGATGAAGGTGCAGCGCGAGCTGCGGCAGGTCCTGGGCACGACGGTCCTCATCTACGACCAGGTCTGCGCCACCGAGAAACGCCGCCGGCGCAAGCGCGGCAAGATGGCCGCCGCCCCGATGCGGGTGATGATCAATCCGCTGGTCTGCGAGGGCTGCGGTGACTGCTCGGCCAAGTCGCACTGCGTGTCGGTCGAGCCGCTGAACACCGAGTTCGGCCGCAAGCGGAAGATCAACCAGTCGACCTGCAACCAGGACTACTCGTGCCTGGACGGCTTCTGCCCCTCGTTCATCACGCTCGAGGGCGCCGAGAACGCGCATCGCGAAAAGTCGCCGGCGCTCACGGCCGATGCGACCCCGCTGCCGACGTTCGAGGAGCTGCACGGCGTCCGCAACATCGTCTTCACCGGCGTGGGCGGCACGGGTGTCACCACGGTCGCCTCGATCCTGGCCATGGCCGCCCACGTCGACGGCCGCTCGGCCTCAGTGGTGGACATGACCGGCCTCGCGCAGAAGGGCGGGGCGGTGTTCAGCCACGTGCGGATCGGCGAGACCGAGGGCACGGTGGTCGGCGGCCGGGTGCCGGCCGCCAGCGCCAACGTGCTGATCGCCTGCGACCTGCTTTCGGCCGCCGGCGCCGACGCCCTGGCGCTCTACGCCAAGGACCGGACCGTCGCGGTCGGCAACGCCGACTTCGCCCCCACCGCCGACTTCGTCACCGACCGCGACGTGCGCTTCGACGCCGACGAACAGGGCAAGCGGATCGCCGGGGCGGTGAAGAGTTACGACGCCGCCCCCGCCAGCCACCTGGCCGAGACCAGCCTGGGCGACGCCATCTACGCCAACATGATCATGCTGGGCTTCGCCTGGCAGAAGGGCGTGGTCCCCGTCTCCAGCCGGGCGCTCTACCGGGCGATCCGCCTGAACGGCGTGGAGGCCGAGGCGAACCTGCAGGCCTTCGAGCTGGGCCGGAAGGCGGCCTTCGACCCGTCCTTCCGCGGCAAGCGCGAGGACGATGTCCCGACGCCCCAGACCATGCCGCTGGACGAGCTGATCGCCCACCGCGTGAAGGAGCTGACCGCCTACCAGGACGCCGCCTATGCGAGCCGCTACCTGGCGAAGGTGGAGAAGATCCGCGCGGCCGAGAAGGCGCTGGGCTCCGAGACCCTGACCCGGGCCGTGGCGGTCAGCCTCTACAAGTTGATGGCCTACAAGGACGAGTACGAGGTCGCGCGCCTCTACAGCGATGGCCGCTTCGCCAGCTATCGCGCCGAGACCTTCAAGGGCGGCAAGGCCAAGGTCTGGCTCGCCCCGCCGCTGCTGGCCCGCAAGGGGCCGGACGGCAAGCCGAAGAAGATGGCCTTCTCGCCCTGGATGCTGGACCTGGCGTTCCCGACGCTGGCGAAGCTCAAGGGCCTGCGCGGCGGCCCGCTCGACGTCTTCGGCATGACCGCCGAGCGCCGGATGGAGCGCGAGCTGGCCCGCGACTTCGAGGCTCAGGTCGACCGCCTGGCCGACGGCCTGACCGCCGAGCGCCTGCCGCTGGCTGTGAAGATCGCCGAGGTCCCCCAGGCCATCCGCGGCTTCGGCCACGTGAAGGACGCCTCGGTCGGCCCGGCGAAGGCCGAAGCCGCGCGGCTGTGGACCCAATGGGAGACGGCGGCGGGCTGACCACGCCGCCGTCGCCCGGCATTTCGACCGAACTTGACATCTTCTGATGTGAATGTTCTTACTTTGTTCATGTCCACCGAGAGCGACATGCACGCGCGGCACAGCCGCGTCCTGGCGGAGCTGGCCGAGGCCGGCCTGGCCATCGTGCGTCGCCTCGGTGACGCCCTGGCCGATACGGACGACGTCGCGGCCTTCGCCCAGGTCGGCCTCGCCTTCCACCGCGTCTCTCGCTCAGTGCGCCTGACGGTGGCGCTGGAGCATCGCCTGGCGCACGCGCCGCAGGTGGGCGATCATGCGGACCGCGCGTCCAGGCGGCCCGAACCCGCGAGCGAACCCGAAGAGCGGCCCGAGGCCGCCGTCGCTGCCGAGCGGGGCGAGCGCGGGGATCGTCGCGAGGACGAGCGCGACGAGGTCCTGGACGCCTTCGACGACCTCGACGCGCTGCTCACCGCCGAAGATCTCGACCTCGCCGCCGTCGACGACACCGTCCTCCGTCACATCGCCCGCATCCGCCGCGACCTCGCCCTCGACCCGTCGGTCGCTGGCCTTCTGCAGGCCGCCCCGACCGTTGCGGACCATCCGCGCCCGACACCGCCTGCGGATCGAGACCGCCGCGCGCGCCTCCTGGGCGCCGCCGCCCTCCCGGGCGCCCTCGGACCACCTCTCCCCACCCGCCGCAGCTCTGCCTGACCAGATGCTCCCGGAGCTCCCGCGGAGCGGGTGAGGGGGTTCCATCCCCCGAGCCCGGCGGTCGGCAACCTCTCCGTCGCCTCCCCTCTAGGGGCAGGATCTAGACCTTGCCCTCCTGCCAACTGGCCAGCGCCCGTCCACCCGCGCTAGCCTCTCCTCCGCATCGGGGGAGAGCGGCATGCGCGCGTGGGTTCTGAGCATCGTGATCGCGGCCTTCGCGGCCTGCGCCCAGGCCGCGCCGCCGGCGGCGATCTTCACCGATCCACCGGCCGACGCGGCGCATCCGGCGCGTTCCGAAGTGCTGCACATCCCGAGCGGCGGGGTGGAGATCAACGGGCTCGCCTATATCGCCGCCGGCGCCGGCGCGCATCCGACGGTGGTGCTGTTCCACGGCCTGCCCGGCAACGAGAAGAACCTTGACGTGGCCCAGGCGATCCGCCGCGCCGGCTGGAACGCCGTGACCGTGAACTACCGCGGCTCGTGGGGCAGCCCGGGAACGTTCAGCTTCAAGGGCAACCTGGAGGACGCGAGGGCCGTGCTGGCCTACCTGCGCCGGCCCGAGGTCGCGGCGAAGCTGCAGGTCGATCCGAAACGGCTGGTGATCGGCGGTCACAGCATGGGCGGCTGGGTCACCGCCATGACCGGCGGCGCCGATCCGGATCTGGCCGGCGCCTTCCTGATCTCGGCCGCCGACCTGGGCCAGTCGGCGAAGGAGACGGCCGAGCGCAACACCCGGCTCGCCGCCGACAACATGGAAGCCCTGGCCGGAGTCACCGCCGAGAGCATGGCCGCGCAGATGGCGGAGCTGGGCGAGCTGACCTTCGCCGCCGCGGCGCCGGGCCTCTCGAAACGCCCTCTGCTCGTCCTGACCTCGAACGATGGCCTCAAGCCCGTGGCCGACGCCCTGGTGATGGACGTCAAGCAGCGGGGCGGGAAGGTTCGCGTGACACACGTGGCCACGGATCACGGCTGGAACACCGCCCGCATCCGGCTGGAGACCGAGGTGCTGACCTGGCTGGCGGCTCTGCCGTAGACCTCAGGTCGGCGGCGTGACGTCCACGCCGACGGAGCCGTCGGGCCGCTCGACCACCTTCAGGCCCGCCTCCGGATCGACGTCGCCGAGGTCGATCTCGGCCTTGGGCGTGATCAGCCAGGTGCGCCGGCCGGCGACGGCCAGCACGATCCGGCCGGTGCCCCAGGTGCTCTGGGCGTAGGTCTTCAGCGCCGCGTACATCGGATTGCGCCGCCACGCCTGGGGATTGGCCGGGTCGCAACGGGCGATCAGCCAGCGGGCCTCGGCGTCCTGGTCCAGCACCACCTTGGTCTGATCCGGGCGGAAGCGGTGCGGCATCTCCGGGTCCATCAACCAGACGCATTCGAAGCTGCGGCAGGCGGCCGGGCGGTCGGCGTAGATCGAACAGCCCGCGGCCGTGCGATGGCCGCACCAGGTCCCCACGGGTTTCCCCAGCGCCTCGACGGCGAGGACCTTGCAGCAGAGGGTGCAGGGACCGCAGGACTTGGTGGACGGCGACATGCGCGCATTCCTATCGCATCATCTTTCCCCCACGTGAATCTTGGCGCCGCCACGGCAGGCTCCCTAATCTGCGGCGGAAGACTTCAGGAGCTACGCCATGGCCGACTTCGGCGCCGACATCGACCTCGAGGCTTTCCGCAAGGAGGCGCGCGAATGGCTGGAGGCCAACTTCCCGCCGTCGCTGAAAGGCAAGGGCGCGCTGGCCTCGGCCGAAGTGCGCTCGAACGAGCCCGACCTCGTGAAGTGGCGCAAGGCCATGGGCGAGAAGGGCTGGGGCACGCCGACCTGGCCGAAGGAGTACGGCGGCGGCGGGCTCACGCCCCAGCAGGCCAAGGTGCTGGGCCAGGAGATGTCGAAGGTCGGCGCGTTCAACCCGCTGATGTTCGGCATGGGCGTCACCATGATCGGCCCGACGATCCTCGACTACGGCACCGAGGAGCAGAAGAAGCAGCACATCCCGCCGATCGTGCGCGGCGAGGTGCAATGGTGCGTCGGCTACTCCGAGCCCAACGCCGGCTCGGACCTCGCGTCCCTTCAGACCCGCGCGGTCGATGCCGGCGACAAGTGGGTCTTCAACGGCCAGAAGACGTGGACCAGCGGGGCGCAGTATTCCGACTGGTGCGGCCTGCTGGCGCGGACCGACCCCTCGGCCAAGAAGCATGAGGGCATCAGCTTCTTCCTGGTGAACATGAAGCAGCCGGGCATCGAGACCCGGCCGATCGGCCTGATCTCGGGCGCCTCGCCGTTCTGCGAGACCTTCCTGACCGACGCCGAGGCGCCCAAGAACGCCCTGCTCGGCCAGCTCAACGTGGGCTGGACGGTCGGCAAGCGGCTGCTGCAGCACGAACGCGCCAGCCAGACCGGCGCCTCGATGGGCGGCCGCCCGCCGCGCCCGCTGAACGAGATCGCCAAGCAGTACATCGGGGTGGACGACGCCGGCCGGCTGGCCGACTCCGATTTCCGCTCGCGGCTGGTGAAGCACGAGATCGACGCCAAGGCGCACGCCCTGACGCTGGCCCGCGCGGCGGCCGAAGCCAAGGGCAACAACAGCCCGGGCAACGCTCCGTCGGTGCTGAAGAATTCCGCGACCTGGGTCGCCCAGACCCGCGCCGAGCTGACCCTGGAGTTGATGGGCCACCAGGGCCTGGGCTGGGAGGGCGACGCCTTCAACGAGCACGAGATCGAGTCGGTCCGCGCCTGGCTCTGGGGCAAGGCGATGTCGATCTATGGCGGCTCCCAGGAAATTCAGTTCAATATCGTTTCCAAGCGCATCCTGGGCCTGCCCGACACGACCCAGAGCACCTAGGGAGAGACCTCGATGACCGCTCCGGCCTTCGCCCACGCTGCCGAGATCGAACGCAGTCTGGAGCTGTTGGCCGAGCGGTGCGAGGACCCCGCGCCGCTGGTGTACGGCAGGCTGTTCGCCGCCCATCCGCAGATGGAGGCGCACTTCTGGCGCGACACCAACGGCTCGATCCGCGGCGAGATGCTGGCGCGGACTTTCACCACCCTCCTGGATTTCGTCGGCGACCGTCACTACGCCGACCACATGATCGGCACCGAACTGATCACCCACGAGGGCTATGACGTCCCGCGCGAGGTGTTCGCCACCTTCTTCGGCTTCGTCGCCGAGACCGTGCGCGAGGTGCTGGGTGCGGACTGGACGGCCGCCACCGAGACTGCGTGGCGCGAGCTGCTGGCCGAGATCGACGGCTACGTCGGCCGCACGCCGCGCTCCGACGTGACGGCCCCGGCCTTCACCGAGATGCGGCAGGCCTTCGAGGCCCGCGGCGGGGCCGCCTAGGCCGGAAGGCTACGGCAGGCCCTGAAGGAAGGCCCGCACGTCCGCGGCCGTCTGGTCCGGGAACTGCTCCATCGGCACGTGGCCGCCTTTCGGGTAGACGATCAGCTTCGCGCCGGGAATGGCGCCCGCGAAACCGCGGGCGTGGCTGGCCGGGATCACGGTGTCCTGCTCGCCGGTCATCACCAGCGTTGGCGCGCGGATCGCCTTGAACGTCTCGGGCGTCACCTTGACGGCGGGCCCGCCCCGGCCGCTGGTCAGAATCGCCCGGTGGCCCGGCGCGCGGGCGAGCTCCACGTAGCGGGTGACGAGCTGCGGCGTGACCAGCCGCTCGTCGCCATAGGCCTGCTTCAGGCCCTTCTCGGCCATCAGCCCGGGATCGGCGTTGCGCAGGATCGCCCGCCCCACGGGATTGCCCAGCAGCTTGAACACCATCGGCGATCCCTGCCGGTCGCGATCGGGATCGGGCCAGCCGGCGGCGTCCACCAGGATGAGGCCGCGCACACGGTCGGGATGGGCGAGGGCGTAGTTCCACGCGACGCCGCCGCCCATCGAGTTGCCGCCGATCACGAACCGGTCGACCCCCAACTTGCGGGTGAGCTGGTCGACGACGGCGACGCTGGCGGTGGTCGACGCCTTGAAGTCCGAAGGCGCGCGGGTCAGCCCATGGCCGGGCAGGTCCAGCGTGATGATCCGGTACTCGCCGCCCAGGCGCGCCACCCACGGCTCCCAGGCATGGAGCGACGCCGAGAAGCCGTGCGCAAGCACGACGACCGGGGCATCGCGGGGACCCTCGTCCCGGTAGTGGACCCGCAGGTCGCCTGGCAGCTCCACGTAGCGCGACGCGGGGCTGGCGTACCTGGACTCGAGCTGGGCGTAGGGGATGTCGCGGGCGAGACAGCCGCCGAGCGTCAGCGCCGCGAGGCCGATGGCGAGAAGTCGGATGGGCGAGAACACGGGCGTCTCCGGAGTTTTCGCAACGCTCTGCGACCGCTCCCAGGCGGTCAAGTCGGATCGGGGATCCGCATGCGCCGAAGCCAGCCCTCGGAGGCTGCGAAGAGGCCGAACGCCAGCAGGCCGAGGGCGGTGAGGACCAGCGCCACCTCGCCTGCGGGCCCGCGCTCCAGGGCGTCGAGCGCGCCGCCCAGGCCCCGCGCCTCCGAAGCGCGGGTGTGCAGCCCGGCGCGGACCAGAAGCGCGCCCGCAGGCAGCAGGGCGACCCCTCGGCCCGCGTATCCCACCCGCGCCAGGACGCCCAGCCAGCGTCGTCGGCGAGGCGAGCAGTCCAGGTCGCGGCAGAAGTGGTCCGTGAACGCCCGCACGATGCTGCCCACGCCGGCTCCCATGACGAACAGGCCGCCCCCGACCACCAGGGTGTCGCCCAGCGGCAGGGCCAGGGCCTGGGCGATCGCTTCGCGCGTCGCGGCCCGGTCGTCGCTTTCGTGGAGGTCCTCCAGGGCGTCGATCAGGCCGAAGACGCCGACCGCCGTGGCTGCGTAGGTCGCGCCGCTGATCGCCTGACCGACGCGCGCGACGATGGCCTTCGGCGAGGCGCCGCGGCTGTCGGCGTCGAACACGGACTGCAGCGCGCGCCAGCCGGCGAAGCCGTAAAGCCCGAGGCCGACCAGCCACAGTAGGGCGAGCCCGGCGGGCCAGCGGCCCCAGGCCTCCAGCGCGCCGATGGCGCCCTCGGCGCGCGGGGTGAGGTCGAGGGCGGCAAGCAGCGCCACGGCGCCGATGCTGAGGTAGACCGCGCCGCGCGCGGCGTAGCCCAGCCGAGCGGCCGCCTCGACGGCGGCCCGGATCGGGGCCCGCCGGAAGCGACGGCGCAGGCGCTCGAGCGGAGCGCTCAGTTCAAGCGTGGCCATTTGCCCGCAACGCCGGGCGCGCCCCTGGCGTTCCCTCCCCAATTTGGGTGAGTGGCCCGGGGTCGGTTGATGGCGATCAAACGAAGCCCATCCACAATGGCGAACCCTGCGCCTTGCATCGTCATGGTGCGTGCGGAGGCTCGCATGGAAGACGACGCGCCATTGCCGGAGTTGGACGAGGTCCGTCACTGGCCCGTGTCGTTCGCGCGTGGGCAGGTGATCTATGAGGAGGGCGATCCGGCTACGGCGATGTACCGCGTCGACGAGGGTTGCGTGCGGCTGCAGATCAACGGCGCGGACGGCCACCGCCAGATCGTCGCCTTCGTCCTGCCCGGCGACTACTTCGGCTGCTCCGTCGACGAGCGCATCTCCGCGGCGGAGGCGGTCACCGACGTGACCCTGACTCGCTACGGGCTGCAATCGGTGCTGGAGCTTTCGACGCGGTCCGCCGACCTGGCGATCAAGCTGATCAGGGCCAGCAATCGCCAGTACCGCGATCTGGCGCATCACGTGGCTCACGTGGCCCACCTGCCGGCGATGGAGCGGGTGCAGTGGTTCTTCACCTGGCTCTGGCGGCACGAGGGCGGGCGCCCCGGCGTGGCGGCCCCGTTGCCCATGAGCCGGCGCGACATCGGCGACTTCCTGGGGCTCGCGCCCGAGACGCTGAGCCGCGCGCTTCGCGACCTGGCCGATGCGGGCGTGCTGCAGATCAACGGCCGGCGCAGCTTCGTGCTTCGCCACACCCTGTTCGACCTCAAGCTGACGTCCGCCGGAAAGGAGCCCCCGCCGGCGTCCGAGCCGCCCGACTTTTCTGCGGATGCTTGACCTCGATCAACACGGCGGGCGTCCGCCTATGGTGAATAGAAGGCGCGGCGATCGCCGCCCACCCACAGCCTCCAGCGCCCACAACTGGACGGCCCAAGGATGACGCTGGCGGCCCTGTCCCCCATAACCGCCAGCGCAGTGGAACGCCCCGGGAGCCCTCCCGGGGCGTTCTTGCATTTCGGGGTCGGTCAGGCCGCCTTTGCGGCCGGCGCCCGCTCGCCGCTCGCCAGCCAATGGGCGCATTCGGGCCCGAGCCGCTCCAGCGCCATCTGCTCGTAGTCCAGGCTGTCGCGGACAGTGATGACGTCCTGCCAGCGGCCGTTGACGCCCTTGTTGATGAAGGCCGTGGCGCCCTGTTCCCAGACCGCGCCGCCCAGCGGGGCCACCTTCTCGGCGTTGGCCTTCATCCAGTCGAAGGTGCAGTGCTCGACCACTTGCGGCCAGCGGTCAGCCGGGACCTCGATTCCGAGGAAGTCGGCGATGGCGCGCATCTCGCCCGGCAGGTCGCGCTTCAGGTCGGCGAAGTGGACCAGCTTCACGTTCGGCAGGTCGCGGATCGCCCACCAGGTGGAGATGTTGTCCCAGAAGGACCAGAACGGCGCCCCGTCTTCGTCCAGCCAGGTTCGGAAGTAGCGCCGCGGATCGGGATTGGCCGGGGGCAGTTCGGGACCGACGAGGCCCGGCGTGCCGTTCAGCAGCTCGTAGGCCAGCGGCGCGAAGCCAGCGTGGTGATTGTAGAGGCTCATGGCCACGTCGCGCCCGTCGCGGGCGACGTAGAGGTACTTGGCCTTGGGCGAGAGGACGAGCGCATCCACCGGCAGGTGGGTCTTCAGAACCCGCCGATGGGTCTGGGCCAGAACGGCTTCGCGGACCTCGGGCGGAATGATCCGCATGTCCCACCAGGGCGAGAGGTCGGCGATGCGGACATCGGGGTCGCCCTGGAAGATGAGCTGGCCGACGATCTGCTGTGTCCAGGTCGTGCCGCTCTTGGCGTAGGTGCTGACGATCACGTCGTCGTCGCGGAACGCGAAATCGTTCCACGTCGTCGAGTCCATATGGTGGTTGTGCAGCTCGCGGGTCTTGCGGGGGAGGATGGTGGTCACGGGTCGGTCTGCCTTCGGTATCGAGGGTGGCAGACCTAGAACCCTGTTCTCCGAGCCTCAATCCGCGATTTCGCCGACCGGTCCGGCGCTTCCGCAGGCGTCCGGACCGGTCGCCGTCCGTACTACGGCGCCATCGCCGCCGCGCGCGCGGCGTTGATGAAGGCGGTGCGCGCCATGGAGAGGTCGCGACCGACCGCCGAGGGCCAGGCCGAGTTCACCACCACGACGACGCGGTCGTCGCGGAAGGTGGTGATCGATTGGCCGAAGATGCCGCGCGCCTCATAGGCGCCGGTCGGCGACATCCACCAGAAGTAGCCATAGCCTGGCGCGGGGGCGCCGTTGGTGATCTGGGGCGACGTGGCCTCCAGCGCCCAGCCCGGGGGCAGCATCGGCTTACCCTCGGCGCGGCCCTCGTCCAGCATGAAGAGGCCGACGCGGCCGTAGTCGCGCAGCGTGATCGACATGCAGCAGCCGCCCCGCTCGTGTCCGGCCGGATCGACGACCCAGATGGCGTCCCGTTCCATGCCGAAGGGCCTCCAGATCTTCTCGGAGGCGTAGTCGGCCAGGCTCTTGCCGACCGCGCGCGAGACGAGGATCCCGACGAGGTCGGTCTCGCCGGTGTTGTAGTTGAAGAACGTCCCAGGCTCGTGCGCGCGCGGCAGGCGGCTCATGTAGGTGACGAGCGGGTTCTGGCCGGGCGTGACCGGCAGCGTGGCCGAGCGGGCGACGTCGGAATTAGGGTCGGCGTAGTCCTCGTTCCACTTCACGCCCGAGCTCATCATCAGCAGCTGGCGGACGGTGACGCCGTCATACCCGGAGCCCTTGAGCTCGGGGATGTAGTCTGTGACCGGCGCGGCCATGCTCTTGATTTTGCCGTCCTGGATCGCCGCACCGACCAGGGTGGCGGTGACCGACTTGGCCACTGAGAAGGAAGTCCAGCGGTCCTCCGGCTTGCGGCCCATGCCGTACCGCTCGAGCACGACCTTGCCGTCCTTCAGCACCAGCACGCCCGAGACGTTGTAGGCCTTCATGTAGTCGTCGAGCGTCCAGCGCTTGCCCTCGTAGTCGAACGTCACCTCGATCTGACGGTCGGCCATGGGCAGCGGGTGCACCTTGTCGCCGCGTTTCACGGTCGCGACCTGGTAGACATCCTCGATGTCCCGGTACCAGTCGCTCTGCTGCTGCGGGCTCCAGACCAGGATCGAGGGCGTGCCCGGCTTCAGCGGGACCTGCGCCTGCGCGCCGCCCGCGACGAGGCACGCCGCCGCAGCGACGAGACAAAACACCTTACGCATGAATTCCCCTCCCGGTCTTTCGCCGGAGGCTAAGGGCCTTGGGGCCGCCGGACAACCGGCAGGCCCGCTCGTGCGGGTTCAGGCGGCCAGAGCGCGGATCGCCTCGCGCGCCAGCGGCATCGCCGCCTCCCGCTCGGCAAGCAGGGCGCGTTCCAGTGCGCTCTCGCCGGCGCGGCGGGCCGCCGCGATGAGCGTCAGGTCCAGGATGTCCCGCTGGGCGTGGCTGCCGCCGAACCGGCCGGCCCGGTTGCGGACCTCGCGCAGGAGCTCGATGGCGCGGGCATGGTCGCCTGCGCCGAACGCCTGGATCGCCGGGATGGTGTAGCGGCCGACGTCGCGCACGAACTCGGCGTTGTCGCCCGCCCGCTCGACCGCCGACTCCTGCGCGGCCACCAGCGCCGCCTGCTCCGCCGTGCGGCCCGCACCGACGTAGGCCATCATGGCGTGCGTATCGACAAAGGCGTTCTGGCCCGCGGGCTCGCTGGCGAACTTGTCCGCAAGAATGGCCCAGCGCCCGCCGACGTCGACGCCCAGCAGTTCCAGCCGCCACAGCAGGGCGGCGGCGTCAGCCATGTTGAAGCCGAAAGCAGTCGGCTCGCCATAGATCGGGCCGTCGTAGAGCTTAAGCACCTCGTCCAGTTCGCCGAGCCCCATGTGGAAGAGGGCGGTGTGCCACCAGTTGTGCACGCCCAGGGTCGCCTCGGGCTGCCAGGCGGCGTTCTCCTCCCGCATCCAACGCACACCCTCGGCGTGGCGGCCCTGCATGATCATCACGTGAGCCACGCTGTGCTGGGCCCAGTTGTTGCGCGGTTGAAGCGAGATCGCCTCTCGGCCGGCGTCCTCGGCGCGCTCGTAGTGGCCGGTCTCTTCCAGGCCGAAGGCGTGCAGGCCGAGGATCGCGTGCCAGCCCGGCATGTCGCGCGTCCAGGCCGGCAGCGCCCGTCCGATACGGTCACGCTTCATCCGCGCGTCACCCCGCAGGAAGTCCATGGTCTGCCCCACCTGCAGCGCGACGATGTCGTGGGGGTGCTCGATGGAGACGTCTTCGAGGATCCGCCCGGTGCGGCCGATCCCGCCCGCCATGAGCGCGGCGATGGCCGCCAGGTGCCCCTGCTCGCGCGCATTGGCGGGGAGGTTGCGGGCGGTCTCGAAGGCCTGGGCGCCGATGGCCGCCGTTGGGACGTCGGCGCCGACCAGGGTCATCCAGGCCTTGAGGATGTGCGCCATCACGAACCGCGGGCTGTCCTCGATGGCGGCCTGCACCGCGCCGAAGCCGTCACCGGCGTAGCAGTAGAAGGCTTCCAGCGCGTTCTGGTATAGTCCGGCGGCTGTGGCGCTCGCGCCCGTCAACTCCAGGCCGTGGTCGTCCTTGACCATCTCGTTCTCCTCAAATTCGGGACGGCGAGGGGTACGGGCTTCGGAGCCCCGCCTCTAGCGGTCTGGCGGTCGGTTCGCGGGTGTGCAGATTTCCGGCGTAGTTTGAACAGCTTGGCGCGAAAGTGAAGCGGGGCGGAGCGACGATGGCTTCCCGGAGTCCGGAGAAAACTGCACCCGCGGTGCAGTGCGAGCCGCGCTCGAAGGGCGAGCGCACGCGCGAGCGCCTGCTGGAACTCACCTACGAGAGCGTGATCCGCAAGGGGTTCGCCTCCACCTCCATTGAGGAGCTCGTCGAGGCCGCCGGCATCACGAAGAGTGGGTTCTTCTATCACTTCAAGGACAAGAGTGACCTCGCCCGGCAGCTCATCGAGAACTACACCACCCGCAACGCCCAGTTCCTGGACGAGATGTCGGCCCGGGCCCGCGAGCTTTCGGACGACCCGCTGCACAGCTTCCTGGTGTTCCTGAAGTTCTACGCCGAGGAGATGGAGCGGCAGACGGCCGGGCATCCTGGCTGCATGGTCGCCACGGTGACGTTCCAGGACCAGTCCTGGGACCGGGCGACACGCCAGCTGGTCATCGACAACGTGGTGGGCTGGCGGAACCTGTTCCTGTCGTGGCTGAAGGAGATCGCGGCCGTGTATCCGCCCAAGGGCAAGGCCAGCCTGGAGGATCTCGCTGACGCGATCCTCGCCTTCACCTACGGCGGCATGACCATCGCCCGGGCGCTGGAGGATTCCGGCGCCATCAGCCGCCAGACGATGATGTTCCGCGAAACGGTGCGGCTGCACTTCCTCGGGGCGTAGAGAAACCCCGTAGCCGGCGCGCGGGGCGTCGGGTTACGGAAGGGCATGGCCGAGTTCGATTTTGATGCCGTGGTGGTGGGCGCGGGCGCGGTGGGCCTCGCCTGCGGCTACGCCCTGTCCCGCCGCGGGCTGGTGGTGGCGGTGCTGGAGCAGGATGCGGCCATCGGCCAGGGCGTCTCCTCGCGAAACTCCGAGGTGATCCACGGCGGGCTCTACTACCCCACGGGGTCCCTCAAGGCGCGGCTGTGCGTGGAGGGGCGGCGGATGCTGTACGCCTTCTGCGACGCCCATCACGTGGAATACGACCGCTGCGGGAAGCTGGTGGTAGCGGAGACGGAGGCGGACCTGCCGCGGCTGGACGCCATCCTGGACCAGGCCCTGACCAACGACGTCGAGGGGATGGAGCGGCTGACCCGCGCCCAGGCCCTGGCGCTGGAGCCCGAGCTGTCGTGCGCCGGGGCCCTGCTGTCGCCGCAGAGCGGGGTGTTCGAGAGCCACGCCTACATGCTGGCCCTGCAGGGCGAGATCGAGGCGGCCGGCGGGGCGGTGGTGCTGTCCACGCCGTTCGAGGGCGCGACGCCACTCGAGGGCGGCGGCTTCTCGGTGCGCGCGGGCGGGCTCGAGCCCACGACCCTGACCTGCCGCCTGCTCGTCACCGCGGCGGGTCTGAATGCCCAGCACGTGGCGGGCCTGATCGAGGGCTTCCCGACGTACCAGATTCCGCCGGGCCACTACGGCAAGGGGATGTACTTCCGGCTGGCCGGCAAGGCGCCGTTCCGACGGCTGATCTACCCGCCGCCGATCCCCGGGGCGCTCGGCACCCACTATCGCCGCGACCTGGGCGGGCAGGCGGTGTTCGGGCCGGACCTGACCTACGTGGACACTCTGGACTACAGCGTGGATCCCTCGGCCGCGGCAGGCTTCTACGCCTACATCCGCAAGTTCTGGCCGGGCCTGCCCGACGGCGCCCTCAGCCCCGACTACGCCGGCATCCGGCCGAAGATCCACGGTCCCGGCGAGCCGCAGCCGGACTTCCGGCTGGACGGGGCGGACCTCCACGGCCTGCCCGGCCTCGTCGCCCTGTTCGGGATCGAGAGCCCGGGGCTGACGTCGTCGCTGGCGATCGGGGAAGAGGTCGCGACGCGGCTGGGGCTCTAACGGCCGTTTGAAATCTCTCCGTCGCAGGCGATAGTCCCCTCCAAAATGGGGAGGACGACATGAAGAACCGCATCACCGACCTGCTGGGCGTGCAGTACCCGATCGTGCAGGCGCCGATGGGCTGGATCGCGCGGTCGCAGCTCGCCAGCGCCGTGTCGAACGCCGGCGGCCTCGGGATCATCGAGACGTCTTCGGGACGGCTCGACGAGGTGCGCGAAGAGGTGAAGAAGATGAAGACCCTCACGGACAAGCCGTGGGGGATCAACGTCGCCCAGGCCTTCGTCCGCGATCCTGACATCGTGAGCTTCGTGGCCGACCAGGGCGTGCGGTTCGTCACCACATCGGCGGGGGACCCCAACCGCTACTGCGAGGCGCTGAAGGGGCGGGGATTGACCGTGTTCCACGTGGTGCCGTCGTTGTCGGCGGCGCTGAAGGCGATCGAGGCCGGCGTGGACGGCCTGGTGGTGGAAGGCGGCGAGGGCGGTGGCTTCAAGAACAGCCGCGACGTCTCGACCATGGTGTTGCTGCCGCTGGTCGCCTCGAAGACGGGCGTGCCGATCATCGCCGCGGGTGGGATCACCGACGGCCGCAGCATGGCCGCCGCCTTCGCCCTGGGGGCCGAGGCGGTCCAGATGGGCACGCGGATGGTGTCGGCCGCCGAGAGCCCGGTTCACCAGAACTGGAAGGACGCCATCGTCGCGGCCAAGGAGACCGACACGGTTTTCCTCAACCGGCATGGACCCGGTCCGGCGCTGCGGGCGCTGCGCACCGAGCGGACCACGCGGCTGGAGCTGGAGCCGCCGCCGAACATCATGGGCGAGATGGCCAACATCCTCGACCTCTACTTCGGCGGCGACCTGGAGGCGGCGATCCCGCTGACCGGCCAGGTGGCCGGGCGCATCGAGAGCGTGAAGCCGGTCGCCCAGATCCTGCGCGAGACGATCGACGAGTTCGAGGCGGTGATGACCGAGCTCGGCGCCCGGTACGGCCGGACGCCGGCGCCCGTCTGACGCCTCAGCGCTTCGGCGCGACCCGAAGCACGCGGCCCTTCTCGTTGTCGGTGGCGACGTAGAGGGCGCCGTCGGGGCCGACGACCACGTCGCGCAGGCGCTCGCCGACCTCTGTGAGGATCCGTTCCTCGCCGACCACCTTGTCGCCCTTCAGCGAGAGGCGGCCGAGGTATCTGGGCCCGAGACCGGTCACGAACAGGCTGCCTTTCCAGGCGGGCGCGGCGGCGTGCTCATAGAAGGCCATGCCGCCCGGCGCGATCACCGGGTCCCAGTAATAGATGGGCTGTTCCATGCCGGCCTTCTGGGTGATGCCGCCGGTGATCGGGCCGCCGGCGTATTCGATGCCGTAGGCGATTGTGGGCCAGCCGTAGTCGCGGCCCTTGCGGACGATGTTGAGCTCGTCGCCGCCGCGCGTGCCGTGCTCGACCTCCCAGAGCTCCCCGGTCTTGGGGTGGAGCGCCGCGCCCAGGATGTTGCGGTGGCCGATGGAATAGATCTCGGGCTTCACGCCGGACTTGCCGACGAAGGGATTGTCCTTCGGGATCGAGCCGTCGGCGTTGATCCGCACCACCTTGCCCAGCGTGCCGTCCATCCGCTGGGCCTGCATGCGGCCCTCGGTGATCGAGCGTTCGCCGCCGGTGATGAAGAGCGTTCCGTCGCGGGCGAAGACCAGGCGGCCGCCATAGTGCTTGGTCGAGGGCAGGGACGGCGACTGGCGCCAGATGACCTCGACGTTCTCCAGCCTCGGCGGGCCGCCGGTGGTGACGAGCTTGCCCCGCGCGACGGCGGCGTTGTTCAGGCCGTCCTTCGGAGGCTCGGCGTAGGCGAGGTAGACGAGGCCGTTCTGCGCGAACTTCGGATCGAGCGCGAGACCCAGCAGGCCCCCCTGGTCGCGGGCGTCGACGGCCGGCAGGCCGGCGACGGGTTCGGAAAGCTGGCCGTCCTTGAACAGGCGTAGGCGGCCGGGGCGCTCGGTGATGAGCAGCCCGCCATCGGGCGTGAAGGCGAGGCCCCACGGACGGACGAGGCCGGTGACGTGGTCCGTGACCTCATAGGCGACGCCCGCCTTGACCTCCGGCGCGCGGGTCTGGCCGGGGAAGGCCGGCTTCTGGTCCTTGCCCTGGGGCGGTCGGGTCTCGACAGGCGCGGCGGGAGCCTTGGGCTGGGCGTTCCCCGGCTGTCCGCCACATGCGGCGAGGATCAGGGCGGCCGAGGCGGCGAGCGTCACGGTCTTGGCGGTCATCAGGCAGGGGCTCCCAGCAAGGATTCGAGGGCGTCGGGCGCAGACGCGCCCTCGAGGTGAGTTCGTGCCCAGATCGCGAAAAACAAGAGGGGCCAGCGTCTTCCGGCCGGACCTTCCCGCATGACGGCGGCCGCGTCGGGCGCGAGCCGGCGAACTGCCTCGACATCGCCGATGCGGCGAGCGAGGTCGCCCGCGCGTGGAGCGATCCAGGCCTCGACGGGCACGGTGAAGCCCTGCTTCTTGGCCCAGGGCGCGGCGGCGGGACAGGCGCGCTCCAGCCACTTGCGCAGGATCCACTTGCCGTAGCCGCCGCGCACCTTGAGGCGGTCTGGGAGGCTCCAGGCGAAGGTGGCGACCTCAGGATCGAGGAAGGGCGTGCGGCCCTCCAGGCCGTGGGCCATCAGGCAGCGGTCAAGCTTCAGGAGCAGGTCGTTCGGCAGCCAGGTGACGACGTCGGCCCACTGGGCCTCCTGCAGCGGCGAAAGGCCCCCAGGCGGTCGCGCAGCCTCGCGCCAGGCGGCCAGCGTCTCGGGCCGCGCGCCGCGCGGTTCGGCGGGCCGGCCGCCGAACAGCTTCGGGCGCAGGGCTCTGCGATAGCGGCCATAGCCGCCGAACAGTTCATCGCCGCCTTCGCCGGTCAGGACGACGGTGAGGGTGTCCTTCGCCGCTTCCGCGAGCCTGTAGGTCGGCAGGGTGGCGTAATCCGCGGTCGGATCGTCCAGGGCCCAGGCGACCTCCGGCAGGATGCGCCAGAAATCGGCCTCGCCGAAGGTCGTCTCGCGCCAGTCGAGATTCAGGGCCCGGGCGACCGCCTCGGCCTGAGCGCGCTCGTCGGCGGCTCCGGGGGCGTCGAAGCCGCAGGTGAAGGCGGTGACCGGCCGTTCGTTCAGCCGGGCCATGAGGGTGGCGATGGCGGCGCTGTCGATCCCGCCGGAGAGGAACAGGCCGTAGGGGACGTCCGAACGCTGGTGGACCCGGACGCTGTCCTCGAGCACGGCGTCGAGGCGGTCGAGAAGCTGGCGCTCATCGGCTGGAGCTGAAACCGGCTTGCGCGGCAGGGCCGCCCGTCGGTGGGAGCTGACGATCCTGCCGTCGCGCACTTCCACCACCTCGCCGGGCGCGAGGCGGCGCAGGCCTTGGAGGATCGACCGTTCGCCGACGACGTAGTTGAGGTCGAGCAGTTCGCGCGCGGCGGTCTCGTCCAGCACCTTCTGCATCAGCCCGGCTGCGAAAAATGCGCGGGGCTCGGAGGCGAAGGCCAGGCCGCCGGCGTGCTCCATGATGTAGAGCGGCTTGATGCCGAACGGGTCGCGGGCGAGCCAGGCCCGGCCGTCGCCGCCGACAAGGCAGAAGGCGTACATCCCGCGCAGCCGGGTGAAAGCCGCCTCGCCCTCGCGGGCATAGAGGTGCAGCAGGGGCTCGAAGTCGGAGCCTGTCGAGAGCTCGCGCTCCAGCCCGTGGTCCCGGGCCAGTTCGACGTAGTTGTAGATTTCGCCGTTGCCGATGACCGTGCCGCCGGCCGCGTGCAGGGGCTGCCAGCCGCCCTCCAGGTCGATGATCGAGAGGCGGGCGTGGGCGAAGGCCGCGCCGGCAAGGGACTCCACCCGAACGCCGTCAGGACCGCGATGGGCAAGGGCGCGGATCATCGGCTCGGCGGCGGCGTCCTCGCCTCCGAGCTGGCCGGCGATGCCGCACATCAGCTTTCCCCGTAGTCGGCGAAAAGGATCTTCCACTGGGCGACGACGGCGGCCTCGGAGAACTCGGCCTCCACCCGGCGGGCGCCCGCAGCGGCCAGCTGGGCGCGCAGGGCCGGGTCGGCAAGCAACTGCCGGGTGGCGGCGGCCAGGGCGGCCGGATCGTCCACCGGCACGAGCAAGCCGTCGCGTCCGTCCTGGATCAGGCCCTTCGGTCCCTGGCTGGCGGCGGCGACCACGGGCAGGCCGTGGGCCCAGCTCTGGATGACCACATTGCCCAGGGGTTCGAAGCGCGACGGGAAGACACACACGTCGGCGGCCCGATAGAGCGCCGAAGCGTCGGTGCGCCAGCCGAGGAAGCGAACCCGGGGCGACACGCCGAGCGCCTCCGCCATGAGCTTCAACTTGGCCTCTAGTGGCCCGGCGCCCGCGATCCAGAGATAGGCGTCGGGGATCTCCGCGAGCGCCTGGAGCGCCACGTCATGCGCCTTGTTCTCGTGCAGGCGGCCCATGGCGAGCAGCAGGGGGACGTTGGTGGGCGTCTGCAGGCTGGCGCGGTCCACCGGTTCGGCCTGCGGCGGGGCGGCCGCGAAGTTCGGGATGCAGGTGATCCGGCCGGCCGGCCAGCCCTGGTTCACCACCCATTCGGCGATGTCCTCGGTATTGGCCACCAGATGGTCGAAGCCCTTGTAGTATTTCAGGCTGTAGTAGCCGCCGAGGCGGCCGATCCGCGCCCAGGGGCCGCGGGGCGTGTGTCGGGCGGCGCGATTCATCCAGGCCAGTGCGACCCGGGTGCGGTTCAATGCGGCGAAGCCGGCGACGGCGGGGCGGGTCAGGAAGTCGATGGGGCCGCCAAAGCGGAGCACCTTCGAAGGGACCCCGGCCGCCCGAAGTCGTGATTCGCGCATGGGGTTGCCTCGGATCGCGGCAGCCTGCGGTACGCCCGCGCGAGCCAGCGCTTCCACGAGATCGACGAAGTAGGTCTCCGCCCCGCCTTCGCCAGCGGTTCCCAGGAGGTGCAGCACGCTCATCGCGTCTGTGAACCTAGAGCAACCGTCCGAGCAGTTGAATCAAAAGTGATTGGGCGGGGGATTCCGGGAGGGTGGTGATCGTGAGTCGATGGGGTCTCTGATTCGGGAGGCTTGGATGGGCAAGGCGCGGTCTGAGGATCTACGGCAGCGGGTGGTGGCGGCGGTTGTGGCTGGGGCGTCGCGGCGGGAGGCGGCGGCGCGGTTCCAGGTAGGTGTGGCCTCGGCGATCCGCTGGGTGGCGATGTTCAAGCAGACCGGGAGTGTCGATCAGCGGCCGCGGGTCGGCCGGCG
The DNA here is from genome assembly GCA_046725615.1 of Pseudomonadota bacterium. Lineage (GTDB taxonomy): Bacteria > Pseudomonadota > Alphaproteobacteria > Caulobacterales > Caulobacteraceae > Phenylobacterium. The sequence goes on along the minus strand of JBKOYY010000050.1, from coordinate 783 downwards.
CTCGCCGCTGGAGCCCCACGCCGACTGGCTGCTGGCGCTGGTGGCGGCCGAGCCGGACCTGACGCTGATGGAGATTGTCGAGCGGTTGGCTGTCGAGCTGGAGGTGAAGGTCTCGGAGATCTCGGTACGCCGGTTCTTCAAGCGGCGCCGGATCAGCTTCAAAAAAAACGCTGCACGCCGCCGAGCAGGACAGGCCGGACGTGGCCGAGCGCCGCTGCGCCTGGAAGGCCGGCCAAGGCCAGCTTGACGCCAAGCGCCTGGTCTTCATCGACGAGACCGGGACCAACACCAAGATGGTCCGCACCCGAGGCCGCTGCCCGCGCGGCCAGCGGCTGCTCGGCAAGCAGCCGTGGGGTCACTGGAAGACCACCACCTTCACCGCCGGCCTACGCTGGAACGGGCTGACGGCGCCCTTCGTCCTCGATGGCGCCATGGATGGCCTGGCCTTCCGCACCTACATCGAGAAGATCCTGGTCCCCAGCCTGACGCCCGGCGACATCGTCGTGATGGACAACCTCCCGGCCCACAAGAACGACAAGGTCCGCCAGATCATCGAAGCGGCCGGCTGCCGGCTCCTCTACCTGCCGCCCTACTCCCCCGACCTCAATCCAATCGAGATGGCCTTCTCAAAGCTCAAGGCGCTCCTGCGCAAGGCCGCCGAGCGCACCCGCGACAACCTCTGGGACAGGATCGGCCACGTCCTCGACGCCTTTACACCCGCCGAATGCGCAAACTACCTCCGCCACGCCGGCTATGACCCAACTTGACCGTCGGACGCTCTAG
>JBKOYY010000112.1:0-16215 GCA_046725615.1 Pseudomonadota bacterium | reverse complement strand
CCGCCGGGCAGTAGAGCCGCGCCGGTTCGCCATACTTCGGCAGGTTGACGTCCACCGGGACCGACGGGTCGCGCAGCTTGAGGTGCGCGGGCTGGTTCTCGTCGTGGTTCGTGCTGGCCAGGAAGACGCTGGACAGCTTGTCGAAGCTCAGCACGCCGTCCGGCTTCGGATAGACGATCGGCTTGTAGTCCTTGGCCAGGCCGGTGGACTCGGCGTCGCCCTTGGTGTGCTTCATGGTTCCGAAGAACGAGAAGCCGCCCAGCAGGTGGGTGGTCCACATGTCGAAACCGGAGAAGGCCGTCCCCAGCATCGTGCCGAACTTCGACAGCATCGGCTTGGCGTTGCGGACGATGTTCAGTTCCTTCTTCACCCACGAGTGGTCGAAGGCCTGCTTGTATTCCACCAGTTCGTCGCCGCTGCGGCCTGCGGCGATCGCCGCGGCGGCGGCCTCGGCGGCCATGATGCCGCTCTTGATCGCGTTGTGGCTGCCCTTGATGCGCGGCACGTTCACGAAGCCGGCGCTGTCGCCCAGCAGCACGCCGCCCGGGAAGTAGAGCTGCGGCACCGACTGGATGCCGCCTTCGCTGATGGCGCGCGCGCCGTAGGCGATGCGCTTGCCGCCCGCGAAATGCTTGGCGACCTCGGGATGGTGCTTCCAGCGCTGGAACTCGTCGAAGGGCGAGAGCCAGGGGTTCTTGTAGTTCAGGTGCACCACGAAGCCGGTGGCCACGTAGTTGTCCCCGAAGTGATACATGAAGCTGCCGCCGCCGGTCTGGTCGTCCAGCGGCCAGCCGAGGGTGTGGACGGCCAGGCCCGGCTGGAACACCTCGTCGGGGACCTGCCAGAGCTCCTTGATGCCGATGCCGTACTTCTCGGGGTTGGAGTTCCTGCCCAGGGCGTACTTGGCCTTCAGCACCTTGGCGAGGGACCCGCGCACGCCCTCGCCGATGAAGACGTACTTGCCGCGAAGCTCCATGCCCGGCTCGTAGCTGGGCCCCGGCTGGCCGTCCTTGCCGATTCCGAACTCGCCGACGATTACGCCAACGACCTTGTCACCCTCGAACACGGGCGCCGAAGCGGCCATGCCCGGATAGATCTCGACGCCTAGCGCTTCGGCCTGCTGGCCCAGCCAGCGGCAGACGTTGCCGAGGCTGGCGATGTAGTTGCCGTGATTGTTCATGAAGGGCGGCATTGCCCAGACGGGCAGATCGACGCTGCCTTGCGGGCCCAGCACCACGAACCGGTCCTTGGTGACCGGGGTCTCGAGCGGGGCGCCCAGTTCCTTCCAGTTCGGGAACAGCTCGCTGATCCCCTTCGGGTCGATCACCGCGCCCGACAGGATATGCGCGCCAACCTCGGCGCCCTTCTCCACCACCGCGACGGTGAGATCGGCTGACAGCTGCTTCAGGCGGATGGCGGCGGCCAGGCCCGACGGTCCGGCGCCCACGACGACGACGTCGTACTCCATGGCCTCGCGCTGGATCGGCTCGCTCATCGTGGTCCCCTTGCCCTCTGGATTGCGCGTCTTATCAGGATGTCACACAGCGGCGGTCAAGCGCGAAGCGCGTGGCCGCGTCAAGGCGCGGCGGCCGTGACAATCTTCACACGCCGGCCGGGCGGCGGGGGCGTGTCCTCCGCCAGGGCGTTCAGCATCAGAAACCGCCCCCGCGGATCATTCCCCGCCATCCGCCCGGAGAGGCTCTCGATCGTATCCCCGCGACGCACCTGGACGGCGCGGATGCGGGTCGGCCCCAGAGAGGCGGCCTCGCGTGCTTCCAGGCGCCGGAATGACCGATACATGGGCTCGAACACCCCGCCCCGCCCCGCGGGAGCGATGGTGGCGAAGTGGAAGGCGCGCCCTTCGCCCGGCCCGTAGGCAGCGACAACCACCTCCACGGGTCCCGACCGGGTCGACGCCCGCGCCGGCAGCAATACTGCGTCCACGCCGTTGACCTGGGAGCGGGACGGTCGCCCCACCTGCACCGGCGCGCCGCCGGCCACGGCCCCCAGCACCTGGACCGCGTAGTCCTCCAGCCGGTCGGGCGGGGATCGCCCGGCGGCGAACTCGCCACGCATCCCGTCGGGCCCATCGATCCGCACGCCCTGCGGAAGGTCGGTGAGCCGGAACCCCGGCGGCGCCTCGAAGGTGATCCCCAGGCGCCGGTGGGTGAAGGTCCGGCCGACGACGACTCCCTGATCTGGCGCGTCGCCATAGGTCAGGCCGTCCAGCGCGGCGAGGTAGGCGTCTGCGCCGGTGTCGCCGCCATCCGGAAGGGCTGCGGCCTGCTGCTGCACCCGGCGGATCCGGTCGGTCGTCAGCGGATGGGTGCTTGCCCATACCGGGACGGCGCGCGGATCGCGGCCGGTGACCTTGGCGGAATAGGCGTCCTCCCGCTGCAGGCCGGCCAGGACGTCAGCCAGGCCGCGCACCGGGTAGCCGGCCGCCGGCAAGTAGCGCAGCGACAGGGTGTCGGCCTCGTACTCCTGCCCGCGCGAGTATCCGAGGTTGCTCAGCTTGGCCGCCTGCTTGGCGATCCCGCCGACCACGTCCGACTTGACCGCGGCCCCCACCAGAGCGGCGGCGATGCCGGTGACCACCTCCTGGTTTCGCTGACGGGCGGCGTGGCGGGCCGTGACATGGCCCAGCTCGTGCCCCAGCACGGCCGCCAGTTCGGCCTCGGAGTTCATTATCGCCAGCAGACCGCGCGTCACATAGACGTGGCAGCCCGGCGGGGCGGTGAAGGCGTTGACCACCTGGGTGTCGACCACGACGAACTCGCAGCGCCCGGCCAGGCCCGCGGCCCCCGCCACCCGCTCGCCCACCGCGCTTACGTAGTCAGACTGCGGGCCGGCGTAGCGCCCGCCGGCCTCGGCCAGGATCTCGTCATGCCGGATTCTCTCGGCGCGGGAGATCTGCGCCGACGCCTCGGCGGCCGGGACCAGCGACGCCACGACAAGCGCCCCGGCCAATCCCGCGCAGAAACGCCGCATCCTCGCCCTCTCCCGCGCCTTGGCGGCTGACAAGCCCGCCGCTTCGCGCGAAGAGTGGCGCAAGCCCTTGCCGGAGTGAACCGCCCGAATGACGGCCCCCGCCGATCCGTCGCCCAGCCGCATCGCCGAGAGCCTGCTCGCCTTCTGGGCGGACGCGGGCGTCGACGCCATGCTCCTGGACGAGCCGATCGACCGGATCGAGGCCGGCCGGGTCATGCCGCCGCCGAGGCCCGCGTCGCCCGTCACCGCCCTCGCCGCCCCAGCCCGCCCCGGGGCGGCCCCCACTGACATCTCAGGCGCGGTCGCGGAAGCGCAGCGGCTGGCGGCGGCGGCCGGAGATCTGGAGGCCCTGGTGGCGGCCATCTCGGCGTTCGAGGGCTGTCCGCTGCGGTTCGAAGGCGCGGCGACCCAGGCCGTGGTGTTCCGCGGCGCCGCCAACGCCCCGCTGATGGTGATCGGCGAGGGTCCGGGCGCGGACGAGGACGCCCAAGGGGCCCCGTTCGTCGGCCGCGCCGGCAAGCTGCTGGACAAGATGCTTGGCGCCGCCGGGCTGACCGACCGGACGCTGATCACCAACACGGTATTCTGGCGCCCGCCCGGCAACCGCACGCCGACCCCGGCCGAGCAGGCCATCTGCGCGCCATTCCTCGAACGGATGATCGCGCTGGTTGCCCCCCGGATGCTGCTGCTCGTCGGCGGCGCGTCAGCCAAGTCGCTCCTGCGCCGCGAGGAAGGCATCCTGTCGCTACGCGGACGCTGGTTCGAGTGGCGATCGTCCGACGAATCCCTTGAGCTGCCGGCCATGCCGACGCTGCATCCGGCTTTCCTGCTCAGGCAGCCCGGCGCCAAGAAGCGCGCCTGGAGCGACCTTCTGACCCTCACCGAAAGGCTTGATCGACCGGACCGGCCCCACTAGCCTCGCCGTTCGTGGGACTTTGAGAAAAGGGGTTCGCGCTCAACCTGGCGTTAGTCCTGGTGCGCGAAGAAGGCCGCATGACGCTAAAACAGCGCCTGCGCGTCGGGGTTATGTCCCTCGTCGCCGCCGCCTCGGTCGCCAGCGCTGCTGTCGCCGGGTCGCCGAAGGCCCTCTCCGAATCGGACGCTCGCGCCTATGCCGCCGCCTTCGAGGCCGTGGACCAGGGCGACTTCCTGGGCGCCGAGCTGACGGCCGCCGAGATTCAGGACCAATCGCTGAAGGGCTACCTGTCGTTCCGCGCCCTGATGCACCCGACCGCCCACAAGGCCGGCTTCGACGAGCTGGCCGGCTGGCTGGCCCGATTCCGCGACCTGCCCGTGGCCGACCGAATCTTCGCCCTCGCCGCCAAACGCAAGCCTGCCGACGCGGCCATGCCGCTGCCGACGCCCGAGGTGGCGCTGGTCGACACCGCCCGCAGCGAGATCACCCGCCCGGCGCGCGAAGCGTTCTATTCCGGCGACGCCCGGACCGCCTTCCAGCTCGCCGTGGGTGTGGGCGAGCGCTGGATCGCCGGCCTCGCCGCCTGGCGCCTGCGCGAGTACGGCCAGGCGCGGGACTACTTCTCGCAGGTCGCTCGCGACGACGAAGAGGATCCCTGGCTGCGGTCGGCCGGCGCCTACTGGGCGTCGCGCTCGTCGCTGGCGCTCGGCGACAACTCGGCGGCCCAGGCCTATCTGCGCCTCGCCGCCCAGGCCCCCCAGACCTTCTACGGCATGATCGCCGAACGTCAGGTCACGATGCAGCGCGCCGAGGCGCCGACGGGCGAGCTGGTGCTGGCGGCGTATCGCGCACCCGAGCAGGACCTCGCCGCCTTCGTGCGCGAGAACCCCCGCGCACACCGCGCCGCCGCCCTCGCGCAGATCGGCCGCATCGACGACGCGCGCCAGGAGCTGCGCGCCGGACTCGCCCTCGCCCGCAGTACCGAGGAACGCAAAGCCTGGACGGCGCTGCTGACCGACCTCGGCCCCGGCTCGGGGTCCGGCCGCCAGGCGTCGCAATATCTCGCCCTCGGCGACTATCAGCTGCCGCCGCTGGAGCCGAAGGACGGCTTCACCGTCGACAAGGCGTTGGTCTACGCCATCGTCCGGCACGAGAGCGCGTTCAATCCGCGCGCCATCTCTCACGCGGGCGCCATGGGGCTGATGCAGCTCCTGCCGTCCTCCGCGGCCCTGGCCACCGGCGACCGGACCTATCAGCGCTCGCCGAAGATCCTGCTGAACCCGGCGGTGAACCTCCGCGCGGGCCAGGACTACCTCTCCTACCTGATGGACCGCGGCGTGGGGTCCGACCTCCTGAAGGTGGTCGCCGCCTACAACGCCGGGCCGGGCGCCGTGCTCAACACCGTGCAGAAGGTGGGCGACGACGACCCGCTGCTGATGATCGAGACGCTGCCGGCGCTCGAGACCCGCAACTACGTCGAGAAGGTCGTCACCTCGTACTGGACCTACAAGCGCGTCCTCGGCGAGGAAACCCGCACGCTGGACGCCCTGGCGGGCGGCGCGCGGCGCATCGACGCTCACCTGGACCTACCCGATCCGGCGCGGTCGCAACCCGAGTTCCCGGCGCAGACCCTGCAGATCGGCGCCGCGGCGGCCCTTCAGACGGTCGCGTTCGACTAGGACGCCGAACGGAGCGCGGGCGAACAGCCCGCTCTTTCCAAGGCCTTCCACCAGCGCAGGCGCCCCGCCGGCCGCCAGATGCGCTTCCAAGGCGCCGATCCAACCATCACGCAGTCGAAAGTCCGCGGGCACCAGCATCAGCCGCTCGCCCCGCGCCGCCGCCCCCGCGGCCTCGAGGCTGGGATAGGCGTCAGCGCCCATGTCCTCGCAAAGAAGGTCGATCCCCGGCTCCTCGGCAGCCGCCACGATCGCGACCTGCCTCACCAGCCCCTCCACGGCGCCCGCGGTGAGCTGGGCCAGGAGAGCCGGCAGCCGTTCGGTTCCCGTCCGCGCGTCGATGATCACCGTCAGCATCCCGTCGTCAGACCTTGCTTTCGCGGGCAAGGTCAAGAGTTCTTGTTTCGTTCCATTGAACCACCTACCCTGGCCACGTGTCCAGTTTCACCCAACAGGTCCGCGGGCGCGGCGTCCGCTCCAACGCCACCGGCCGATACGAGAGCCAGCTCCGGGAGGCGTTCGACGACGGCTGGACGGCCGACGACGCCGAGCCCCGGCAGATCGCCACCGAAGTCGCCGCCGAGACGGCGAAGGTGATCATCACCCGCAATGACAGCCCCGACGTGGGCTTCTCGGCCTCGATCAACCCCTACCGGGGCTGCGAGCACGGCTGCACCTACTGCTACGCCCGGCCGGCCCACGCCTACATGGGCCTTTCGCCCGGGCTCGACTTCGAGACGAAGCTGTTCTTCAAGCCCCGCGCCGCCGAACTGCTCGAGGCCGAGCTACGGCATCCGCGCTATCGCCCCGAGTTCATCCACATTGGCGGCAACACCGATCCCTACCAGCCGCAGGAGCGCCTTCTGCGGGTGACGCGCGGAGTGATGGAGGTGCTCGTGCGGTTCCGGCATCCGTTCACGATCATCACCAAGTCGGCGCTGATCGTCCGGGACCTCGACCTGCTGGCCGAGGCTGCGGCGCAGGGGCTGACGCGGGTGGCGATCTCGGTGACGACCCTCGATCGGCGCCTGGCCCGGTCGATGGAGCCGCGCGCCGCGACGCCCGAGAAGCGCCTCGATGCGATCCGCCGCCTCGCTGCGGCCGGCGTGCCGGTCAGCGTCATGTTCGCCCCCTGCATTCCCGGCCTGAACGACCACGAACTGGAAGCGGTGCTGGAACGCGGAGCCGAAGCGGGCGCCTCGGGTGCGGGCTATGTGGCGCTGCGCCTGCCTCTGGAGATCAAGGACCTCTTCCGCGAGTGGCTTGAGAGCGACCACCCTGACCGGGCGCGGCGGGTCATGTCCCTGGTTCGCCAGATGCGCGGGGGCCGCGACTACGACAGCCAGTGGGGCAGCCGGATGAAGGGCGAGGGCCCGATCGCCGAGCTGCTTTCGCGCCGGTTCAAGACGGCGCGGCGGCGGTTCGGCCTCGACGCGCCCTGGACGGCGCTGGACGCCAGCCGGTTCCGCGTCCCGCCGAAGCCCGGCGAACAGATCGACCTGTTCGGCAGCTAGCGGCTGAAGACGCCGACCAGCTCCACGTGCGGCGACCAGAGGAACTGGTCCACCGGCAGCACGCGCTCGAGCCGGAAGCCGGCGTCGATAAGGGTGCGGGCGTCGCGGGCGAAGGTGGCCGGGTTGCAGGAAACGCCGATCACCCGGGCCGCGGTCGAGCGCGCGATTTCGCCCGCCTGTTCGGCGGCTCCGGCGCGGGGCGGGTCGAAGACCACCACGTCCACCTTCTTCAGCTCGTCGGACAGCATAGGCCGGCGGGCAAGGTCGCGGGCCTCGGCCGTGACGCCCTTCAGCCCCGGCGCGGTGGCGAGGGCCCCGGTGAGCGCGGCGACCGCCTCGGGCGTGAAGTCGGCGGCGTAGACCGGCGCGATCTCGGCCAGGCGGAAGGTGAAGGTGCCGACCCCGCAGAAGAGGTCGGCGATGCGGTTCGCCCCGGCCGCCGCCTCGCCCACGAAGGCGCTCATCGCCGCCTCGGCGCCGGCGGTGGCCTGCAGGAACGCCCCGGGGGGCAGGTTCACGCGCGCGGGGCCCAGCCGCACCTGTGGCGCACGGGCCATGTAGGCCATCTCGCCGGCCAGGGTGACGCGGGCGAAGTCGGCGGCCGCGGCCTGCTCGGCGATCTGCATGCGGGCGTCGGCGGAAAGGCCGCCGCTCCGGGCCTCCACGCCGGTGATGTCGATGTCGAGGCCGGTGTCGGTGAGCGTGACGTGCAGGGTCGGCGCGGACTTCGGATGCTCGAACAGCGGCGCGGCGAGACGCTTCAGGGCGGGGATGGCCGCCTGCAGGCGCGGGTCGGCGATCGGGCAGACCGAGACGTCCACCAGGTCCCACGAGCGGCGCGCCTTGTAGCCGACCCGGGCCGAGCCGGGGCCGCCCTTGCGGGCGTGCAGCGCGATGCGCCGCCGCGTTCCGGGGCCGGCGGCGTAGGCGGGCAGGATCTCGGCCTCGATGCGCTCGCGCGCCAGGGTGCCGACGAGACGCTCGACCTTCCAGGCCAGATAGGCGGCGTGGTCCCAGTGCTGCAGGGCGCAGCCGCCGCAGGCGTGGAAGTGCGGACAGGGCGGCTCCACCCGCTGGGCGCTGGGCTCCAGCACCTCCACCAGCTCGCGGCGGTCGCCGCTGCCCTGGGCCACCACCCGCTCGCCCGGCAGGCTGAAGGGAACGAACACCGGGCCGGGCGCGATGCCGTCGCCCTCCCCGCCGACAGCCTGGATGACGAACTCAGCCGGCGGGCCCGGCGCGGGGCGCGGGTCGGGACGGCTGGACGGGAAGCGGCGCTTCGGCGGTCTCAAAGGGTCCCCCGCGCAGCCGGCGTGGTTAGCGGAAAATGAACGAACATGAACGAGATTCTCAACGGCCGTTCAGGTTCGCCGCCGCATCTTCACGGCAAGCGTCGCCGTAACGCGACCAACTGCATTCGAGAGAGGGATACCGGATGTCCACCACGATCGCCAAGGCTGGAGCCGCCGCGCTGGCCGGCCTGCTCGCCCTGACGTCCGCTGCGCCCGCCCTGGCCCAGTCCCCGTCGTACGGGTCGTACACCGCCCAGGACCGCGCCGGCTACCATTATGACCCCTGCCGCCGCGACCAGACCCAGCGCGGCACGGCCGGCGCGCTGATCGGCGGCGGCATGGGGGCGGTGATCGGCTCCAACGCCGCGGCCCGCAACGCCCGCACCGAAGGCGCCCTGCTGGGCGGCCTGCTGGGTGCAGTGCTGGGCGGCGTGGTCGGCAACAAGAGCGCCGCCTGCGGCCCGACGACGACCACCTACGGCTACGGCGCCGCCCCGCCTCCCCCGCCGCCCCCGCGCGCCGAGGCGCCCTACTACGACCGCGACGCCTACGCCGCGCCGGCCGCGACGCCGCCGCGCGAGGATCCCTGGCGCGAGGAGGACTACCGGGTGGCCGAGCGGCCGCGCGACGCCGAGGACTGCACCCTGGCCGAGAGCCCGATCTACATGCCCGACGGCCGCACCCAGACCCGCTTCGTGCGCGTCTGCCGCGACGCCGCCGGCAAGTACGCCGTCGTCGACTGAGCCTGATCCCGGTCGGACGTCAGACGGGGCCGCTCCTCACGGGGCGGCCCTTTCCTTGTCACGCGGCACGGGAGCCCGGCTCGGCGATCTCCGGAAACCGGTCGTAGACCTCGGCCACCACATAGGGCGCAACTGGACTGTGCGAAATCCGGTAGCCGACATCGACACAGTCGTAGCTGACAGTGGAGCTCTGCACCGCGTCGGGGTCCACCTCGCGCGCTCTCACATTCCCCACGTAGCGGTCGAACAGGCTCCTAAGGGAACAGCCCAAGCCGTGGTCCAGGGACTTGAACAGCACGCCGTCCAGACCGCCCTCCTCCACCATTGAGAGCTCGGCCGAGAACCCGGCCCGCACCAAAGCCGCGTGCTGGCGCCGTTTGGCGTCAGGCGGTGAGATCGGATCGCGGCACGAGTTCACCATAAAGAACTGCGTCCCGCGGTCGGCCGCCGCCGCCCGCGCCGTCTGGACATGCAGCGGGTAGCCCACGTCGCGGATCAGGTCGCGGTCCCGGCTGTAGAAGTCGGGCGCGGAACGCTCGGTCGTGGTCCAGGCGCTGCGCACCGCAGCTTCCAGATAGGCGTCACCCATCTTCACAACCACCTCCGGCGCGTCGCCGATCGCGAGGAAGGACATGGGCGGCTGGACGTAACCGGAGTTGTCGATCACCGCCGCGAGGGTCGATGGCGCGAACTTGGCCATCAGGTGGGCGATGTAGGCGCCGTGCGACGAGCCGAGCGCGACGATCCGGCGCCGGTCGAAGGCGGGCGCGTGCTCTATCAGGTCGCCGATCACGCACAGGTGGTCGAGGGCCTGGATGACCCCGAAGTTCTGGCGATCGCCCGAGCCGGTCTCGATCTCGGCGCGGATGCGCGCCTGCGGATGGACGCGGCCGATGGCCTCCGCGATCGACAGGGCGTCGCTGTAGTCGGGCAGCGGGAGATTGTGCACCATCGCCAGGCCAATGAGGTAGACGTGCTCACGCGCGCCGATGTGCAGGCAGGCTCCGTTGGCGGGGCGCGATTCGAAAGCGTGGTAGCGGACGCTGACGGCGGCCATCCCGGTCTGCTCGACAATGCGCCGCCGCAGCTTGCGGCTGTAGTCCGAGGCCGTGTCATCGCCAAAGCCGGCGATCACCAGAACCAGGCCGGCCGCCTCGCCCTCCTCCGGCCAGGTGACGTCATAGCGGAGCGGCGTCAGGCGCGGCTGGCCGAGTTCGTGGTCGGACGCCCCTTCGATCTCCCGGCTGATCTCGATCACGCTGCACACTTCCATGGCGTGCAGCGTTGCAATCTATGGTTAACATCGTCCGAACGTCTAACGCGTTCCCGCCCAGACCAGCCATTCCCGGTTGCCGTCGCCGCCTTCGATGGGGCTTTCGGCGGTCTCGCGGACGCGCCAGCCGGAGGACTCGAGAAAGCCGCAGGCGTCGGCGAGGGCCTGGGCGCGGGCGTCCGGGTCGGTGACGAGGCCGCCCTTGCCGACCTTGGCCGGGCCCACCTCGAACTGCGGCTTCACGAGCGCCACGAGGTCGGCGCCGGGCCCTGCCAGGGCGAGCGCGGCCGGCAGGGCCTTGGCGAGGCCGATGAAGCTGACGTCCGTGACGATCAGCCCCGGCGGCTCGGGGACGAGCGCGGGGGTCAGGTCGCGGGCGTCAGTGGCCTCCAGGCTGACGACGCGCGGGTCGGCGGCGAGCCGGGCATGGAGCTGGCCGCGGCCGACGTCGACGGCGTAGACCCGGGCCGCGCCGCGATCCAGGCAGACCTCGGTGAAGCCGCCGGTGGAGGCGCCGACGTCCAGCACCACCCGCCCCTCCACAGGCACCGGCCAGAGGTCGAGGGCGTGGACCAGCTTCAGGGCGCCGCGGCCGACCCAGGGATGGGCCGGCGCGGCCGCGATCACCGCGTCGCCCTCCAGCAGCTCGGCGGCCTTGGCGACCACGCGGCCGTCGGCGGTGACGCCGCCGGCCTCGATGGCGGCGCGGGCCTTGGCGCGGCTCTCGAACAGGCCGCGCTCGACGAGCAGGACGTCGGCCCTGGTCTTCAAGGCCGCGTCTTCAGGCGGGCTCTTCCTGGAAGAGCTTCTTGAGCTCGGTCTTCAGGATCTTGCCGTTGGCGTTGCGCGGCAGGGTCTCCTTCCAGAAGCGGATCTCCACCGGCACCTTGAAGGCGGCCAGGCGCTCGGCCACGTGGGCGCGCAGCTCCGCCTCGGTGGCCTCGGCGCCCGGCTTCAGGGTGACCACGGCCGCCGGCTCCTCGCCGAGGATGCGGTGCGGCTTGGCCACGACCGCGGCGTCCATCACCGCCGGGTGGTCATAGAGGACGTTCTCGACCTCGACGCAGTAGATGTTCTCGCCGCCGCGGATCAGCATGTCCTTGGCCCGGTCGATGATGTAGCAGAAGCCCTCCTCGTCCAGGCGGGCGAGGTCGCCGGTGCGGACCCAGCCGTCGACGAAGGTCTGGGCCGAGGGCTCGGGCTTGTTCCAGTAGGCGCGGGCGTTCATCGGCCCCTTCGACCACAGCTCGCCCACCTCGTTCGGCCCCAGCACGGTCTTGCCGTCGGCCGGATCGCGGATCTGCAGCTCGGCGACGGCGGCGGCCGGGCCGCAGCTGTCGGGGCGGTTCTGGTAGTCCTCGCCGCTGTTGGAGGTGACGGTGGCGCAGGTCTCGGTCATGCCCCAGCCCTGGCCCGGCTGCGACTTGGGGAACACCTCCTTCAGCCGCCGCACCAGCTCGGGCGCCGAGGGGGCGCCGCCGTAGCTCACCTGCTCCAGGGACGAGAGGTCGAACTGCTCGCGGGCCGGATGCTCCAGGATCTGCCAGGCGATGGTCGGCACGCCGCCGGCGAGGTTCACCTTCTCGCGCTGGATCAGCTCGAAGGCGCGGATCGGCTCCCACTTGAACATCAGCACCAGCTTGCCGCCGGTGAAGAGCGTGGGGTTCAGCACGGCGAAGCAGCCGGTGACGTGGAAGAACGGCACCGACAGCAGGGCCGCCCGCTGCGGCGCGTTCGGATCGGGCGCCGGCGGGGCCTCGCCCTTGCGCAGGAACGCCCGCGCGCTGGCGGCGCCGGCCGTCAGGATGTTGCAGTTCACCGCCCGGTGGGTGGCCAGGGCGCCCTTGGGCTTACCCGTCGTCCCGGAGGTGTAGAAGATGGTGGCGTCGTCGTCGGGGGCGATCTCCACCGGCGGGATCGCCGCGTCGGGCAGCTTGGCCCAGGCGTTCGGCTCGCCCAGCACGCTCTCCAGCTTGGTGACGTAGGGGTGGGCGATCTCGTCCGGCTCGCGGCTGACGTAGACGCGCTTCAGCTCCGGGCAGTTGGCGAAGTGCTCGGTCATGCGCTGGTAGCGCTCGGCGTCCATCACCGCGACCTTGGAGCCGGAGTCGGTGAGGCCGTATTCCAGCTCGGGACCGGTCCACCAGGCGTTCAGCGGGGTGACGATCGCCCCGATCGAGGCGGCGGCGTAGAAGGCCACGACCCACTCCGGCACGTTGCGCATGATGACGGCGACGCGGTCGCCCTTCTCCACCCCCTGCGCCTGCAGCTCGATGGCGAAGGCGGCGACGGCGCGGTGGAAGGCGTCGTAGCTGACGCGCTCGTCCTCATAGACCAGGAAGATCTTCTCGCCGTGGGCCTTGGCCCCCTCGGCGACGGCGCGCAGGGTCGGCGGCTGGTTCTTCCAGACCTTGTAGGTGACGCCCCGGATCGTCTCCTCGGCGATCTCGGTGGGCAGGCCAGGCTGGCCGATCAGGGCGTGGGCCTGCTGGATCGACATGGCGGGCCAACCCGCCGGCAACGTGGCCTCGGACATCACGCATCTCCCTACTGGTCGCGCCGGGTCCCTGCCCCAGCGTCATGGGTAGGTGAACAAGCATAACCTGAGGCCGGAGGCAAACGGCCGTTTGGTGGCGATGAGCGGTGATGGCGACCTGCACGCGGCTGACCGGGCATGGGTCCTCGCCGCCGGACCGGAGGTCCGTCGGTGGGGGATGGATCGAGGCTGGAAACGGTGGGCGTGCGGGGGCGCGGCGCGCGAGGCTCGGCGGCGCCCTACCCGCTGACTAGCGCCGGGGCGGCGGTCCGGTGGCGCGGCGCAGCGGCGCGCCACCGAGATCGCCCCGGGGGCCCGTCGGCAGGGCCAATTTCGCCGGCGCCAGCACGGCGGTCGCGCCGGATCCGGCGAGACGGGATCGCAGCGCCGTGGCGGAGGTTCGCGCCGGCGGGCTCGGGGACTTCGCGAGCGGGCCGCCCGGAACCTGGTCCAGCAGCCCGCGCAGGGTGGTCAGGGCCGCGGGCGCCGGCCCCGGCCGGGCCGAGGCGCCGGCGGCGACGTCCCGGAGGGTGTTCAGGAACGAAGGCACGCTGACCGGTTCGCGGTCGCGGTCCCGGTCGGGCTCGTCGCGGTCGGCCGCCTCCTCCCGCTCGGTCTCGGACGGATCGCCCCGCTCGCGCTCGGGCCACTCGCGCGCCTGGGCCTGAGCTTGAGCCTGACCGGCGGCCGGCGCGAGGGCCAGCGGCGTGCGCTTCAGACGAAGCTGCAGGGCGATGGACACCCGCACCGCGAAGAAGCAGCGGTCGAACAGATGGTAGGCCTCCATCCGCCGCTCATGCGTCTCCGCCCGCTCCGCCTCCGCCCCGAACACCATCCCCAGCCGATAGGCGCACTCCGCCATCTCGGCGAGCATCGCGGCGCTGGGGAGCGGGGTGGACATGACGGGAACATTTGTAGAACATTGGGTAGATGGGGTCAAGCGCGGCGGCGTCGGCGTTGCGCCAGGAGCCGACGTTCACATCGGCGCAGAAAGCGACCCTTGACGCTTGCCCAAACGTCACCATCTTCATCCCAACGGCGGAACATTGCTCCGCCACCGCAAAAGCCGAAGCGCCTTGAGGGATGGGCCACTGAGGCTTTCTCCGAAAACCACCCTCACGCTGGCCTAAGGCACCTACTCGGCTTTGTAAGGTACGGTGCCAGGTAGAGGAGAGAAGCCTTGACGCTTCTGTTCGCTATCGCGGTCAGCAAGCCGGACGGTACCGTGTATCGCCTTGGCCTTGAGTGGTCCTTCCACTCGCTGGCCTCGTGGTGCGCCGCGGTTATCCGGCTGACCTGAACGGAGGGCCGTCTCGCAAGAGACGGCCCTTTCGCTTTGCGCCGGGGGCGGACGTTGCATTCGCCCCCGCAATACGACAGTGGCCCATCCCCCGTGCCGCTTGCGCGTATCCACTGCCGCCGGCGTAACGTTGATGGTCGTCTGATAAGTGACTATGCGAAAGCAATGCCACCGCACCCAGACCTAGTTGCGGTCAAGGACAGGTTCGTATGATCGCCATCACTGTGTTTCCGCCGTCGCGGAACGATCCGCCGAAATTCGACGGGCTGGCGCTACAACAGGACTTGTGGAACGATTTCAGTTTCCAGACTCAATATCATCTCTTCGCTTCGACTCAGGAATTCACGGGCCTGATCGGCACCGTAAAGATCCTAAAGCGGGGCCAAACCTCGAGCGATTTCCTTCAACTGGCGCTAGGACCTCGCGGACCACTTGGCCCGGAGTTCGTGTCGCTTGGCCAGGATCTTGATTATTACGAGCGCTTAGCCGGATTGTCGCAGGAGCTCCGAGCCGAAATCTTGGCGTCTTTGCGCGACGCCCTCGCGCAACCTGACCACGCCGCGACCTTCGCAGAAGAAGAAGGCTGGACCGTATCAATCCTTCGGTATGTTGAGTGGGAAAGCTTCCGGCGGGACGCGTCGGTTCTGCTGGATCGCGACTATGATCGCGTCGCGCGCCTAGGGCTGGAACTGTCCTTTCAAGTCACAGGCTGGGCCGATCCAGCTGTATTCAAGTTCGATGCGCCGAAGGACCAGTTGGACTGGTTCGACACAGCGGGCCTTCCCGAACGTCTGGCGGTTCTGATCGGTCGCAACGGGTCCGGAAAGAGCACCCTGCTTCATCGTCTAGCCCGCATTCTCCACGCGTCACAAAAGGATCGCGCGAGCGCCGAGCTGCGCCAACTCGGCTACATCACACCTCCCGGCATTGGTTTCACGCGCATCATCAATGTCGCCTACAGCGCCTTTGACGAGTTCCAACTTCCCGGGCTCGACTACCGAGATCGCAAGCAGATTGCGGATGACCTCGAACGTGGGACTGGCCGCTATCGATACTGTGGCCTACGCGATATTGTCCGCGAGATCCGTCGCGCCGAGGGCGTGGGCGATATCGACGGAATGCCAATTCTGCCCGACGGCTTAGATCGTCAGGCGCTCATCCTCCTGAAATCCAGCGAAGAACTAGCTAAGGAATTCGGCCAAGTCGTCGATCAAATATGGAAGGAACAGCGCCACGATCTGTTCGGCCAAGTCTGCAGCATCCTGGCATCAGACAGCTCGTTCATGGACCTCGGCTCCAACCCTGCAGGTGTCATCTCCGCGGATCCGATCGATTTGTTTCGCAGATGGAGCACCGGCCACAAGATCGTTATGCACGCTGCCGCTTCGTTGGTCGCTTTCACCGAGCCCAAGTCGATGGTGTTGATTGACGAGCCCGAAAGCCATCTGCACCCGCCGTTGCTCGCAGCCCTGATGCACGCCATCCGCCTCATCCTCAGGAAAAATGATGCCTTCGCGATAGTGGCCACCCACTCACCCGTCGTCGTGCAAGAAACCCTGGCGCGCCACATCAGCCAAGTGCGGCGCGCTGGAAGCGAGACACACATACGAACGCCGCGAATTGAAACCTACGGCGAAAGTATTGGCGAGATCACAAATGAGTTCTTCGGTCTCAGCTCCGATGCGACCGACTTTCATCAAACCCTCGCAAGCTTCGTCCGCGCTGGTCTGTCGCTCGATCAAATCGAAATGCTGTTTGAGCGCGGACTCAGTATGCAGGCCCGAGCGTTCGTCATGACCCTGATCGCTGGAAGATAAGACGATGTGGGTCATGGATGCGTTACAAGGTGAGGATCTCGACGGCGCACTGAATGCGGCATTGACCTACGCCGACGATACGGTGGTGTATACATTATCTGCCGCCGAACGCGCTTCGATCCACGCGGTTTACGCGCTCTATGACGCCATTCTGGGT
>JBKOYY010000121.1:0-15701 GCA_046725615.1 Pseudomonadota bacterium | reverse complement strand
GCGCTGCGGCGGCGGCGTAACGCCTTGGCCTGAGCGCAGCCGGCGGGCGCCGTCAGCCGGGCGGTCGGCGCGCGCCGACCCAGTCTCTGAAGGCCAGCGCGCCCTCGTCGGCAGGGTCGGCCGCGAGCCGCCGTCCGGACCACAGTTCGAGCGCGTCCAGGATCGCCTGGCGCTCGGCGATCGGCCACGCCTCGAAACGGGCGTGGTCGAGCTTGGGCAGGATGACGAAGGCGTCGGACACCGCCGACGCGGCATAGGCGGGCGCGAGCAGCATCACCGCCAGGAACCGCGACAGCGCGAACTTGAACGTCGGCGTACCGCCGACCGTGCTGATCGCGCGGAACACCAGCAGGTCCAGATCCTCGGCAGACAGCCGGTCGAGGCCCCCGGCCAGCAGCCCCGCCACCCAGGCCCGGCGATCCGGCGCCACGTTGCCCGCGCCCGCCTGGCTCAGGTCGTGCGGCTGGCTTCCGAAGGCGACGCGCAGGCGCGCGAGCACGACCTCCGGCTCGTGCACCTCAGGCGCCGATCAAGGCGCGGGCGGCGGCGCGCGCCGCGTCGGTGATCTGGGCGCCCGCCAGCATCCGCGCGATCTCCTCCTCGCGGTCGCCGGGGCTCAGCACCTCGACGGCGGTGCGGATCCGCTCGGCGTCGCCAGCCTTGGCGATCCGCCAGTGCGCCTCGGCGCGGGCCGCCACCTGCGGGCTGTGGGTCACCACGAGCACCTGGGCGTCGCCTGCCAGGCGCTTCAGCCTCAACCCCACCGCGTCGGCCACCGCGCCGCCGACGCCCTGGTCGACCTCGTCGAAGATCATCAACGGTTGCGGCCCGGCCCCGCGGCCGGCCAGCGCCGCCTTCAGCGCCAGGGCGAAGCGGGCGAGTTCGCCGCCGGACGCGATCGCGCCCAGGTCGCCGAACGGCGCGCCCGGGTTGGTGGCGATCTCGAAGGCGACGCGGTCCAGGCCGCTCGGCCCGGCGCGCTCCTCGCCCTGCGGCTCGACCGCGACGCGGAACCGGGCCTTCTCCAGCTTCAAGGGGCCGAGCTCGGCCATCACCGCGGCGGCCAGCCGCTCGCCGGCGACCCGGCGTGCTTCGGTGAGCGCGGCCGCGGCGGCCAGGTACGTCGTACGGGCGGCGGACTGCGCCGCCTCGGCCGTCTTCAGCGAGTCCTCGGCCGACTCCACGGCCCGCAGGCGTTCTGCGAACCGGACGCGCAGCCCAGGCAGTTCCTCGACGGCGACGTTGAGCTTGCGGGCGAGGCCACGCAGGTCGAACAGCCGCTCCTCGGTCTTCTCCAGGCGATCCGGCTCGAAATCGAACGCCGAGGCGGCCGAGTCGATCGCCGCCTCCGCTTCGCCGGCCTCCACGAGCACGCGATCCAGGGCCTCTGACGCCGCGACCAGCCGTGACACAGCCGAACCGTCGGCGGCGGCGCCGGCGGTCACCGCGCGCTCGCGCGCCCGTTCCAGGGCCCGGATCGCCGAGGCGACGCGGCCGCCCAGGCCATCGAACACTTCCCTGGCGGACTGGATGTCGGCCAACGCCTTCTCGGCCGCGCCGAGCACGGCGCGCTGTTCGGCGAGCTCTGTCTCCTCGCCCTCCCGCGGGTCCAGGCGGTCCAGCTCCGACAGACGGAAGGTCAGCTCCTCGGTCTCCGCCGCCGCGCGGGCGACCTCGGCGCGCAGGGCCTCCACGCGCTCGCGGGCGTCGCGCAGCGCGCGCCAGGCGCCGGCGACCGCCGCGCCCTCGACGGCCAGGCCGCCGTAGGCGTCCAGCAGGGGGCGATGGGTGCGCGCATCGAGGAGGCCGACCGTCTCGTGCTGGCCGTGGACCTCCAGCAGTCGCTCGCCCAACTCCTTGAGCACCCCGACGCCCGTGGACTGGTCGTTGACGAACGCGCGGCTGCGACCGTCCGCGCTCAAGGTCCGGCGCAGGACCAGATCCTCGTCGCGGGCGTAGGCGAGGCCCTTTTCCTCCAGCAGGTCCCAGACGGGATGGTCGGGCGACGGCGCGAACACCGCCGTGGCCACCGCCTGCGCCGCGCCGCGGCGGACGAGGCCGGCGTCGCCGCGCGCGCCGGTGGCGAGGCCCAGGGCGTCCAGGATGATCGACTTGCCCGCACCGGTCTCGCCCGTGAGCGCGGTCAGGCCCGGCCCGATGGACAGGTCCAGCGCCTCGATGAGCACCACGTCGCGGATCTGCAGGCCGATCAGCATCGCCGGGAGGATCGTACGGAATCAGCCGCGATCAAAGGGGCGCGGACGGGCTTTGTTCCGTCCGCCGCTAGTTGGATTCCGGAACCGTGGCGCTGGCGTCGGACTCGGTCGCGGGCTTCTTGTCGCCGCCCATCGGCAGGCTGAAGAGCTTGCGCTTCTTGGTCTTCTTGCTGGCCTCGACGGCCGCGTTGGGCTCGGTCGCCTGGGGCGGCTCGATGGTCTTTTCCTTGCTGCGGGTGAACGGCAGGCGCAGCAGGCCACGTTCCCCGCCGGCCTTGGGCTCGACCGCCGGCCTGAGGCCCTTGGAGGTCAGCAGCTTGTAGGCGTCGCTGTACCAGGGATCGCCGGGATAGTTGTAGCCGAGCACGGCGCCGTTGCGCTTGGCTTCCTCGAGGAGGCCCAGGGTCAGGTAACTTTCCACCAGGCGGTACAGCGCCTCGGGCGTGTGGCTGGTGGTCTGGTAGCGGTCGACCACGGTCTTGAACCGCCCCACGGCCGCCAGGGTGTCGCCGTTGCGCAGATACCAGCGGCCGATGGTCATTTCCTTGCCGGCCAGCTGGTCATTGACCATGTCGATCTTCAGGCGCGCGTCGGCGGCGTACTCGGTGCGCGGATAGCGCTGGACCACGTCGCGCAGGCTGTCCAGCGCCTGGCCCGTGGCCGCCTGGTCGCGGTTCACGTCGACGATCTGCTCGAAGTAGCAGATGGCCTTGATGTAGTGGGCGTAGGCGGCGGTCGGATTGCCCGGATAGAGCTGGATGAACCGGTCCGCGTCGCCGATGGCCTCGGCGTAGTCGTTGCCCTGGTAGTGGGCGTAGGCCTGCATCAGAATCGCCCGGCGCGACCATTCCGAATACGGGTGCTGGCGCTCCACTTCCTGGAAGTAGTTCACCGCCTGGTTCCACTGGCGGCGGTCCAGCCGGTCCGCGCCGGTGGCGTACAGCAGCTCGACGGGCCGCTCCTCATAGGCCAGGCGCGGCTTGTTCTTCTTGTTGCTGGCGCAGGCGGACAGGGCGAGAGCGCAGGCGGTGGCGACGAGGACCACCCGGGTAGCAGTTCGGACCGAAGACACCTTCACCTCAAAGACCAACGCGCGCGCCCCTACGCGGGAGAGTCGCTTCTACACCACCGACTGTGGCGAGCAAACGGCGGCGGGCGAAAGCTGGAGCGTCGCCGAAGGCCCGGCCGCCGAGGCCCGCAAGGCTCAGACGGCCTCGCGCAGGTCCTCGGCCAGGGTGCAGACGCGCCAGGCGTCGGGACGGGCCAGCAGGGCCCGGACCAGGGCGTTGTTCAGGGCGTGCCCGGCGAGGACGCCTTCGAAGCGGCCCAGGATCGGCGCGCCCAGCACATAGAGGTCGCCGATCGCGTCGAGCGCCTTGTGCCGCACGAATTCGTCGGGACGGCGCAGACCCTCGGGGTTCAGCACCCGGTCCCCGTCGATGACGACGCAGTTCTCCATCGACCCGCCGCGGGCCAGGCCCATGGCGCGCAGGGCCTCGACCTCGCGCAGGAAGCCGAAGGTGCGGCAGTCGGCCAGTTCGTCGCGGAACGCCTGCTCGTCCATCGCCATGTCGATGGCCTGCCGGCCAATGGCGGCGGTGTCGAAGCGGATCTCGAAGGCGACCTCGAAGCCATCGGCGGGACGCAGCGTGGCGCGCTTGTCGCCGTCGACCACCTCGACCACGTCGAGGATCTCGATGAAGCGGCGCGGCGCTTCCTGCGGCCGCAGGCCCGCGCGGTCCAGCAGGCGCACGAACGCCGCCGACGAGCCGTCCATGATCGGCATTTCGGGGCCGTCGACCTCGACGACGGCGTTGTCGACGCCGAGCATGGCGAAGGCGGCCATCAGGTGTTCGATGGTGGAAACCGTGACGTCGTCGGCGTTGCCGATGACCGTGCCGAGCTGGGTCTTGCAGACCGCCTCGCCGGTCACCGGAAGCCGGTTATCGCGGTCGCGCACGTCGGTGCGCACGAAGACAATGCCGGTGTCAGCGGCGGCCGGGCGCACGGAGACGCGGGTATACTCGCCCGTATGGACACCGACGCCGGCGAACAGGGCCGGAGACCTGACGGTATGTTGGAACGCGGCCAAGGTGGACCTTCCTGCGATACGCGGCGCGCTGCCGACCTTCGCCCCCAACGCGGTGGCTAAGCTGCTTGATGCAACGCAGCAAAGCACTTCGTGTTTCGCAATGTTTCCGTTCACGCAGCGTTAACGAACGCGCCCCGATCGCCGTTGTTTTCGCTCAGGAATTCCGCGTTGCGGAAATGCCTCAGACAGCCGGGTAGAGCTGCGCCCCGACGAGGTTCCGACCGCGGTCCAGGATGCGGACCTGCACGGATCGGCCGACGCCGGCGAGGCAGGCCGCCAGGCGTCTGGCCTGGGCTTCCGCCCGCCCTCCGGAGCGGAAGACCAGCGGCTCGAAGCCCGCGCAGAACACGGCCCAGCCGTCGGCCAGCGGAGAGACCCAGATGATGCGTTGGACGCTCATGGAAAACCTCCCGGAGTTGGCTCCGGGAGGATTCCTAGCAGGCGCGAGCCGTCGTCAGGGTGACGATTTCGCGACGATTAGTTGGCCAAGCGGCGCAGGAACGAGGGGATCTCGAGGTCCTCGTTCTGGTCCGCCTCCTCCGCCGGAAGCTGGGCCTCCAGCGGCTGGGCGCCGCCGCGGACCGGAGCAGCCGTGGCGCGGGCCGTCGGCTGCGGCGCAGGCGCAGCGGGCGCGGGCGAGGAGTCGTAGCGCGGGCGACCGCCGAAGATGCTGAGGAACCCGCCTCGCGGCTTGCGCGGCTCGAAGGCCGGCTCGGCGAACAGCGGCGCGTCGACCTCGTCGGACGCGTCGGCGACCTCGGGGTCGACGATCCGGGTCACGGGGGCGACCGGCGCGGCGGCGACGACCGGCTCGGGCGCGGCGGGGGCCGAGAAGATGTCGGGCTGTTCCTCTTCGCGGGCCATCGGCTCGGGCTCGACGGCTTCGGCCACGGCCGGTTCGGCCATGACCGGCGCGGCGGCGCGCGGGGTCACTTCGGCGCGCAGCGGCTCGACCTGCAGGGAACGGCGCTCCAGCTTGGGCTCGATGGCCGCGATCGACGCGCCGTCCATGCCGGTGGCGACCACCGACACGCGGACCATGCCGTCCAGGGTCGGGTCGAAGGCGGCGCCGAAGATGATGTTGGCTTCCGGGTCGACCTGCTCGGCGATGGCGTTGGCCGCCTCGTCCACTTCCAGCAGGGTCATGTCGAGGCCGCCGGTCACGTTGACCAGCACGGCCTTGGCGCCCTTCAGCGAGACTTCGTCGAGCAGCGGATTCTGGATGGCGTTCTGGGCGGCCATCAGGGCGCGGTCGTCGCCCGCCGCCTCGCCGGTGCCCATCATCGCCTTGCCCATCTCGGTCATGACCGTGCGGACGTCGGCGAAATCGAGGTTGATCAGGCCCGGCAGCACCATCAGGTCGGTGATCGAGCGCACGCCCGAGTGCAGGACCTGGTCGGCCATGCCGAACGCTTCGGCGAAGGTCGTCCGCTCGTTGGCGACGCGGAACAGGTTCTGGTTCGGGATGACGATCAGGGTGTCGACGTAGCGCTGCAGCTCGCTGATGCCGGAGTCGGCCAGGCGCATACGGTGACGGCCCTCGAAGTGGAACGGCTTGGTCACCACGCCGACCGTCAGGATGCCGCGCTCGCGGGCGCACTTGGCGATGATCGGAGCCGCGCCGGTGCCGGTGCCGCCGCCCATGCCGGCGGTGATGAACACCATGTGCGCGCCGTCGAGGTGCTCGCCGATCTCAGGAATGCTCTCTTCGGCGGCGCTCATCCCGACCTCAGGGTGGGCGCCGGCGCCGAGGCCCTGCGTCACCTGCACGCCGAGCTGGATGCGCCGGTCGGTCTTCGCGAACTGGAGCTGCTGGGCGTCGGTGTTGGCGACGACGAGTTCGACGCCTTCGAGCCCGGCCTCGATCATGTTGTTGACCGCGTTACCGCCGGCTCCGCCGATGCCGAACACAACAATACGAGGCTTGAGTTCGGTAGCGCGAGGCGCCGACAGAGAGATGGCCATTGGACGTCCTGTCCTTCCCGGTTGCGGTCTGTCGCTGCCGGGCATCCCCCTGCCCGAAGCGCCCGAGTAACGATGCGTTAAGTACGCGCTCGCACCGTTAATCGAGGGTTAATCGCATACTGTGAGTCGGGACGGGTTCGAGCTTCACCGGACAGGTTTTTCGAGACTGTCCCCAAGGAAAGCGAAGCGAATCGAAAGTAACGCTGCGGCATCCGGACTCACGGCGCCGGCGCCCGCCGGTCAACCCCCGCTGGAGGCCGTTCAGAGCCCCAGGGCCCGCCGCACCTCCCGCCAGTCCACCAGCTTGAAGTTCTGGCGCGCGCCGGCCACGCCCTCGTCGATGTCGTCCTGCATGACGACAAGCCCTTCCGGGTAGCCGCCGACCACGCCGCCGAGGGCGCTGACGCCGTCCGTGCCCGTCACGGCGTCGACGCCCTGGCTCGCCACCACGCTGAAGCGGCCACGGTAGACCGGCTCGGCGCCGTCGACCTTCCAGACCGCGAAGGCCGAGTCGCCCTGGCTGGACGCAATCAGCCAGGCGCCCGCGGCGTCCTCGATGAACGCCAGGCCCTCCACATCGGGCTTCAGCATCTCGCTGGGCGCCGGGGCGAACAGCTCTCCGCTGGCCGGGCCGGCGCCGAGGTCGAACCGCCAGACGCCCGCGCCCTCCTCGCCCAGGTAGAGACGCCCCCGCGCTTCGTCGGCGACGCATCCCTCGGGCTGGGTCGGGACGGCGAACCGGCGCTCCTCCACGGCCTGGGGGCGGCCGTCGCCGCCCATGGCGACGCGCAGCTGGCGCACCTGCCCGTCCGTGCCGTTGACGATGACCAGGAAGTCGTCGCCCCGCCGCGCCATGCAGAGGCCGTAGGGCTCGGCGAGGTCCACCGGGATGGCCGCCCAAAAGGTGAGTTTCAGGGTCGCCGGATCCAGAAGAAACAGCGCCGCGCCGGCACCCGGCCGTCCGCGGTCGGAAGCGGCGACCAGCACTCGCCGCCCCTGGGGCGTGGGAAAACCCTCGCGCAGGTCGACGTTGTTGGGGAGCCCGCCCGGCAACGCCTGCACCTGACGTCCGGCGAGATCGTAGACGTAGAGCCCCGCCTTCTTGTCGGTGCCGATGATGACGCCCCGGCCGCGGTCGGCCGGATCGACCCAGATCGCCGGGTCGTCCGCAGCATCGGCGGCCGTGGTGCCGACGGGGGGCGTCTCTGCGGCCGCGACGACAGGGACGCCGGCCCCCACGGCCATCTTCGGCGAGTCCGACACCGCTTCCGGGTCTATAGTTGAGCAGGAACTCAACAGTATAACTGCGGCGCCAGCCGTCACAAAACTGTCGCGCAACTGCCGACTAAACATCACTGACTCCTGGAGTGCTCTGCAACTAACTCGCAGTCCCGAATAGGCGTGGCCGAGTTCTTTCGTCAATCGGCCCAATTCGGGGATAGATCATGAAGAAGACCGCGCTCTTTGCTGTGGCGTCCATCGTGTCGCTGCTGGGAGCCGTGCAGGCCCGGGCGGCGGATGCGGCCACCGAGGCCGACGCCGAGCGGACCAAGACGGTCGAGGAACTGGTGGTCACGGGCGAGATCAAGTTCCGCAACCGCACCGAGGAGACGGCGCCGACGCTGTCCTACGACCTTGAGTACTTCCAGCGTTTCGAACCGCTGACGGCCGGCGACGCGATGAAGCGCGTGCCCAGCGTCGCCTTCCTGTCGGACGTGCTGGAATCAGACGGCGCGCGCCTGCGCGGCCTGGAT
The DNA here is from genome assembly GCA_046725615.1 of Pseudomonadota bacterium. GTDB lineage: Bacteria > Pseudomonadota > Alphaproteobacteria > Caulobacterales > Caulobacteraceae > Phenylobacterium. Next base: position 7,674 of record JBKOYY010000121.1, on the reverse strand, counting down.
CCCGGCTACACCCAGATCCTGATCAACGGCGAGCGGGTCCCGGGGGCCGGCGTCGACCGCTCGTTTTTCATCGATCGCATCCCCGCCGAACTGATCGAGCGGGTCGAGGTGGTCCGTTCCGCCTCGGCCAACCGCAGCGGCGACGCCATGGCCGGCGCGCTGAACATCGTCCTGCGCGACGGCTACACCTTCGACGGCGGCTATGTCCGGGCCGGCGCGCTGTTGTTCAGCGACGACAGGGTCCGGGAGACGGTTGGCGGCGTCTTCTCCGCCCCGGTCGGCCCGGGCCGGATGGTGATCGGCGCCAACTACCAGGGCCGCCGCAACCCCAAGCAGAAGCTCAGCCAGCGTTTCGACAAGCCGGGCGGCGCGCTCGACAACATCGAGATCCAGACCGACACCCGCAACGGCGAGGACTACTCGCTGAACGCCAGCTACGACGTGCAGATGGAGGACTCGACGCTGAAGCTGTCGGGCTACTTCGTCCGCACCGACCGGCTGGAGGACGAGGATTCCTACGAGTATCGGGGCGGCCGGGTCGGCGCGGCGGACTTCCTCACCTTCAACAACAACAATAACGACATTCAGACCGACAACTGGGCGCTTCAGGCGCGCTACGACCGCGACATGGCCGGCGGCCGGACCCGCTTCAAGCTGGGCTACGCCGAGCTGACCGACCGCCAGGACGAGTTCGAGGAGGAATACGAATACCTCCGCGACACCCGCCCCTTCCCGGACGATGACCGCTTCACGGGCGATCTCACCCGCACGCGGCTGAAGGACAAGGAACTGTCGGGCGAGCTATCCCACAAGCGCGACATCGGCGCCGCGAAGCTGGAGTTCGGCGTGCAAGTGTCCCGGAAGGATCGCGACGCCGACATCTCGGCGGTCCGCAATCGCGTCACCATCCCCAACCCGCCCGCGGCGCGGCCGGCGCTGGGGAACTACGGGCCGCTGGTGGCGGTGGCCGGCGGCCTCAGCAAGATCGAGGAAGAGCGGCTCGACCCGTTCGCCCTGGTCTCGGGCGAGACCGGCGCCTTCGCCTGGGAAGCTGGCCTGCGCTGGGAGAACACCGACACCACCATCGAGGACGCCACGGCCGCTGCCGCGCTGCGCAAGGTCGACAACGACTACAGCTTCCTGCTGCCCTCGGCGCACCTCCGCTGGAACCTCACCGCCGACGACCGGATCAAGGTGTCGGTGGCGCGCACCGTGCGACGGCCGAACTTCGACTTCCTCTCGCCGGCCCTGCTGGAGGCCGAGCTCGGCGACAACGACCTGCTGGGCAACCCGAACCTGAAGCCCGAGACGGCCTGGGGCGTCGACATCGGCTTCGAGCGTCGCCTCGGCGCCCGCGGCGTGGCCGGTGTCAACGTCTTCTACCGCGACGTGAAGGACCTGATCGAGGTCGCCAGCACCGGCCAGGTGGGCAGCGAGGGCGCGGGAACGTTCGTGCTCCAGCCGCGCAACACCGGCGACGGCTCGGTCTGGGGGATCGAGTTCGACCTCTCGACCTCTCTGGCCGACTTCGGCCTCGAGGATACCGGCGTGTACCTCAACTACTCCTGGCTCGACAGCGACGTGGACGACGCGTTCGGCTCCCGCCGCTTCAACGACCAGGCCAAGTACGTCTTCAACGTCGGCTTCATCCAGGACGTGCCCGAGTGGGCGGCTGCCTTCGGCGCGAGCTACCGCAAACAGGGCAAGGCGTTCGGCCGGGTGATCGGCGAGGAGGTGACGACCACCTACGGCGCCGACCTGGAGGTCTTCGTCGAGAAGCGCTTCGGCGACCGCTACGTCGTGCGCCTGACCGGCTCCAACCTCCTCGACGGCAAGAAGAAGGAAGCCTTCAACAAGTTCACCACCCTCGCCGACCAGCGCGGGCGCCTCTTCGACGAGTACGAGCTGGAACAGGAGGAAGCCGGGCCGGTCTTCCAGATCGTCGCCCGAGCCACGTTCTAGCGTCGAAAGTAACCCGGCAGGGGCCGGTCATTGCGCCGGCCCCTGTCGCCTGGAAACCAACGGGATAGGTTTGCTCCTTACGATTCCCGGCGCATCCCGGTTCATGGAGCGACAATGCGAAGGACACCCCGCGTGCTGGCGGTCGCCTCGGGCGGCGGCCACTGGATCCAGCTCCAGCGGCTGCGGCCGGCGTTCGAGGGCTGCGAACTCGCCTTCGTCAGCGTCTTCCCCGACTACCGCGAGGACGTCGCGGGCCATCGCTTCTATGTGGCGCCCGACGCGACCCGTAGAGACGCCTGGAAGCTGCCGCTGCTGGCGGCCAGCCTCTTCGCCACCATCCTGCGCGAGCGCCCCGACGTGATCGTCACCACGGGCGCCCTGCCGGGCCTCGTGGCCATCGCCCTCGGCCGCCTGCTAGGCAAGAGGACCATGTGGGTGGACAGCATTGCCAACGCCGAACGCTTCTCCACCTCGGGCCGGCACGCCCGCCGGTTCGCCAGCGTCTGGCTCAGCCAGTGGCCCGAAGTCGCGGCCAAGGAAGGCGCCGAATGCTGGGGAGCGGTGCTGTGATCTTCGTGACCGTCGGCTCGCTGTTCCCCTTCGACCGCCTGATCCAGGCCGCCGACCAGGTGGCCGCCGCCCACCCTGAGCTCGAGTTCTTCGCCCAGGTCGGCGAGAGCGAGGTCAAGCCCGCCCACATGCCTCACGCCCGGCTGCTCAGCCGCGGCGACTTCAAGGCGCTGACCTCGCGCGCCAAGGTGATCGTCGCCCACGCCGGCATGGGCAGCATCATCACCGCCATGGAACTGGGCATCCCGATCATCATCGTGCCTCGCCGCTTCGACCTCGGCGAGCACAACACCGACCACCAGGCCGCCACCGCCCGTTCGCTTGCCGACCGCGACGGCCTGCTGGTCTGCGAGGACGAAGCCCGCCTGGGCGAGATGATCCAGGAAGCCCTGCGCCGCGGCGGCTCAGGCCAGCTCATGAGCCGCACCGCGCCGAAGCCTTTCACCGACCGGATCGCAAGCTGGATCCGGGCGGACGCCTAGCCCCTACAGATTGTCCCGTAGCCAGGCGGCCGCCTTGGCCACCGGGTTGGCGCGCGGGTCCAGCGGCTCGCGGCGGAGCTTCGATGAGGCCAGCTGCTTGGGCGAGACCGCCTCGCGGGGGCCGAAGGCGGCGCGGTGCAGGATGCCCGCTGCGGCCGTGAAGGCCGGGCCCGAGGCGGCGTCGGCCAGATGCGGCACCCGGCGGGGACGGCCCAGGCGCACCGGACGATCGAACACCCGCACCGCCACTTCGCGGACGCCGGCGAGCTGGCTCGCCCCCCCGGTGAGGACGAGGCCCGCGCCCGGCTCGATCGGGGCGCCGGCCGCCTTCAGGCGGTCGCGCAGCAGTTCCAGCGTCTCCTCGACGCGCGGGGCGATGATGCCCTTCAGCAGGCTGCGGGGCGCCACGACCGGGCCGGCGCCCGGATCGTCGCCGCGGGGCGGCGCCTCGATCATCTCGCGGTCCTCGTTGGCCGAGGCGATGGCCGAGCCATGCAACGTCTTGATCCGCTCGGCGCCGGCGATGGAGGTCGAGAGACCGCGGGCGATGTCCTGCGTCACGTGGTGGCCGCCGACCGGCACCGTCTCCACGTGCACCAGGCTGCCGCCCCGGAAGACCGAGGCCGAGGTCGAGCCGCCACCCATGTCGATGCAGACGCTGCCCAGATCCATCTCGTCCTCCTCCAGCGCGGCGAGCGCGGAAACGAACGGCGCGGCGACCACGCCGTCGAGCTGGAGGTGGGCGCGCTCGACGCAGGCGCCCAGGGTATTGAACACCGTCTCGGCTACCGAGACGACCAGCAGCTCGACCCCGAGGGTCTTGCCGAACATGGCGCGCGGGTCCCGCACCCCGCCCTGGCCGTCGACCGCCCAGGCCACCGGCAGGATGTGGATCGCGCGCCGGCCGGGCAGCTTGACCTGGGCCAGGGCGTTCTGGATCGCGCGGACCAGGTCGTTGTCGCCGATCGGCCGGGCGCCGATGGAGACGCGCCCCTGCACGCGGCTGGACGTGAGCTGTCCGCCCGCGGTGGCGATCGCCACGCCCTGCACGTTCACGCCCGCAACGTTCTCGGCCCGCTCCACCGCCTGGGCGATGGCCGCCGAGGCCTCATCCAGGTCGACGATCGCCCCACCGCGCACGCCGCGCGACTGGACGTAGCCGACGCCGCAGGTGGTAAGCGTCCGGTCGCCCCGCCGCACACCGTCGGGCTTCATGATGAAGCAGGCGACCTTGGAGGCCCCGAGGTCGACCGCGGCCACGACCTTCGGCGGCGCGAGCGCGGCCTTCAGCCCTTCACGGCTGTCCTTCTTCGCGGCTTCGGGCTTCGGGCGGCTGGCGGTCATCAGCATTCGGCGGCTCTTCTGGTGCTTACACGCCGTTCGCCGGCGAAGCGGCGGGCGTGACTGCGGCGGTCGTGACGGGAGCGGTGGTGACGGGCGCGCGGGGCCGGACGGCCACCACGTCGGGATTGCGCAGGTCGATGCGCTCGAAGCCCAGTTCCAGGATCCGCGAGCGCAGGTCGAGCTGCTCGAGCTGGATCAGGGCCTGTTCCTCGTCGACGGCGGGAAGCTGGATCAGCGAGCCGTCCTTCAGGCGCAGGTCCCAACGGCGGTCGTCCACGCGGACCAGGGCTTCCATCCGCGCCATCAGCTTCGGGCGCTGGGCCAGGATCGGCAGGATCTCGCCGGCGTGACGGTCGCCGCCCGCGCCGACCACCAGGGGCAGGGTCGCAAAACGGGCCGGGTCCGCCTCGGGAATCTGGCGGCCCTTGTCGTCGATCACGACGCTCCGCCCGCCATGCTGCCACACGGCGAGCTGGCGACGCTCCTTCACCGAGATCATCAGGGTGTCGGGCAGCAGGCGAACCACCCGCGCCTCCTCCACCCAGCCGACCTGCTCGACCCGGGCGCGCAGCGCCTCCAGATCCATGCCCAGCAGCGGGGCGTCCTTGTAGACGCCGGCGGCACGCAGGATGTCGTGGGTCGCCATCTCGGACGCGCCCTGGACATGCACGGCCCGGAGGCGGAAGCCCGCCTCGCCGAACTTGCCGTCGACGGTGGATCCGATCACGTGCGCCAGTTCGGCGCCGCGCTCGCCGGTGCCGAGCACCGCGACCAGAGCCAGGGTCAGGACGCCGCCGGCGACCAGCAGGGTCTGCTTCGGGGAGAGCCGCGGGCCGCCGCCGGCCGCCTCCGCCTGCGGGCGTTTGGCCGGACTAGCGGGCGCCTTGGCCCGAGGTTTCGCCGCGACTCGCGATCCCCCCCGCTCCGCCGCGGGCATAAGCGTCCTCCACAATCCAGAGCACCAACCGGTCGAAATCCACCCCGCCCGCCGCGGCCTGCTCAGGAACCAGAGACGTAGGCGTCATTCCGGGCTGGGTGTTGACCTCCAGTAGGACCAAAACGTCGTTAACATCGTCATAACGGAGGTCCGACCGGGTAACGCCTCGGCAACCCAGGGCCGCATGCGCCATCTCCGAGAGTTTCTTCGCTTTTTCAATCGCATGAGGCGGAATTCGGGCCGGCACGATGTGCTCCGACCCGCCCTCGCCGTACTTGGCTTCATAGTCGTAGAAGGCCGTTTTCGGCACGATTTCGGTAACGGTCATGGCCTTGCCGTCCATGACGCCCACGGCGAGCTCCAGGCCGGCGATGTAGGGCTCGACCATCACCTCCTCGCCGAAGGTCCACGACGGGGCGACCACCTCCTGCGGCGGCCGATTCGCGCCGTCGAAGACGAGGAAGACGCCGACCGACGATCCTTCGGCGTTGGGCTTCACCACATAGGGCGGCGCGATGACGTGGTCGCGCGCCACGTCGAAGCGGTTGAAGAGGCCGCCGCCCGGCACCGCAACGCCGGCCGCGGCCAGCACCGCCTTGGCCTTGGCCTTGTCCATGGCCAGGGCCGAAGCCAGCACGCCGCAGTGGGTGTAGGGCAGGCCCAGGGTCTCCAGCACGCCCTGGACACACCCGTCTTCGCCCCAGGCGCCGTGCAGGGCGTTGAAGCAGACGTCCGGCTTAAGGCGCGTCAGGACCTCGGCGACGTCGCGGCCGGCGTCGATGCGGGTGACCTTGGCGCCCAGCCGCTCCAGCGCGTCGGCGCACTCGCGGCCCGAGACGAGGCTGACCTCCCGTTCGGAGGAAAGACCGCCCATGAGGACGGCGACGTGATGTCCGGAGAGTGGGGCGGCCATGGGCGACTCGAAGCGCGAGAGGAAAGACCCCCGCCGGGTGGCGGACGGGCCGCCCCGGGTCAAGTCAGCTTTCGATGCAGCTTCGACGCAGCCCAGAACACCGCCGCCAGGCCGCAGCCCGCGACGATCCCCACCGTGAGGTCATGGAGGACGGTGAGGCCGAAGGTGGCCAGCAGAACGACCGCGGCGCGCCAGTTGCGCAGCAGGCTGGCGAACTCGTCCTTCTCCGCCATGTTCCAGGCGACCACGACCAGCAGCCCTGCCAGGGCCGCCAGCGGCACGTAGCTCGCGAGCGGCGCGGCGAGCAGCATGAAGGCCAGAAGGAAGGCGGCGTGCAGGATGCCGGCGACCGGGCTGTGGGCGCCGGCGCGGATGTTGGTGGCGGTCCGGGCGATCGTGCCGGTCACGGCGATGCCGCCAAAGACGGCCGATGCCACGTTCGCGAGGCCCTGCGCCACCAGTTCCATGTTCGAACGGTGGACCCGGCCGGTCATCCCGTCCGCCACCTTGGCCGACAGAAGGCTTTCCAGACCACCCAGGAGGGTGAACGACAGCGCCGCGGGCAGGACCGTCAGCAACAGGTCCGGCGAGATGGCCGGCATGTGCGGCGCCGGCAGCCCGCTGGGGATGCCGCCGAACCGCGTGCCGATGGTCTCCACCGGCAGGTGCAGGAGGGTGGCCAGGAGGGTCGCGGCCACGACAGCCACCAGCATGCCGGGCCAGGTGGGGCGCAGCCGCCGCATCACCAGGATCACCGCCGCCGTCGCGACGCCCAGCGCCAGGGCCGCGGGATTGAGCGTGGCCGCGGCTTGCGCGAGCGCCATCAGCTTGGGCAGGACCGGGCCAGGTTCGGCGCCCGAGAGCTTCAGGCCCGCCAGGTCCTTGATCTGGCTGGCGAGGATGGTCACGGCGATGCCGGCGGTGAAGCCAACGGTCACCGCATGGGGAATGTGGCGGATGAAGCGGCCCAGCCGCAGCGCGCCCAGCGCCGTCAGCATCAGGCCCGAGAGCAGCACGGTCAGCGCCAGCCCTGCGAGGCCGACCTGCGCGACGGTCGCCGACACCAGGACGATGAACGCGCCCGCCGGGCCGCCGATCTGGAACCGGCTGCCGCCCAGCGCCGAGACCACAAAACCACCGATGATCGCCGTGTAGAGCCCCTGCGCCGGCGAGACGCCGGAGGCGACGGCGATAGCCATCGAGAGCGGGAGCGCCAGGATCGCCACGGTCAGGCCGGCCATGGCGTCGGCACGCAGGTCGCCGAGGCCATAGCCCTCCTTCAGGGTGGCGGCCAGCTTCGGCTCGTACAGGTGCGACGTGGCGGTTCCGTCGGGCATGGCCCTCAATCCTCGCTCGCCTGAAACTTAGGTATGATCCTCATCAAGTTGCACGCGCCCTCTCGTCGCAGCCCTCAGGAGGCAGGCTTGCTCCGGAAGTCCACGTCGGAGTTCGCCACCGTGTAGAGG
>JBKOYY010000174.1:0-7271 GCA_046725615.1 Pseudomonadota bacterium | reverse complement strand
TCAGGACCGATAGTCCCCGTTGATCTCGACGTACCGCTTGGTGAGATCGCAGGTCCAGACCGTGGAGCTGGCGCGGCCGACACCGACGTCGACGGTGACCTCCAGCTCCTGCTTCTTCATGTAGGCGCTCATCTTGGCCTCGTCGTAGCTCTTGGCGATGAGGCCGTCCTGGGCCGCCCAGTGGGGCCCGAACTTCACGCTCATGGAGTCGCGGTCCACCGGTTCGTCGGCCTTGCCCACCGCCATGACGATGCGGCCCCAGTTGGCGTCCTCGCCAGCGAAGGCGGTCTTCACCAGCGGGCTGTCAGCGACAGACTTGGCGATCTTGCGGGCTGAGGCGGCGGTCTCGGCGCCGGTCACTGTGATCTTGATGAACTTGGTGGCGCCCTCGCCGTCGCGCACGAGCTGGTGGGCGAGGTTCAGCAGAACCTGTTCCAGCTTGTCGCGGAAGTCGGCCAGGCGCTTGTCGCCCGCGCGGCTGATCTTCGGCGCGCCCGACTGGCCGGTGGCGAACAGCAGCAGGGTGTCATTGGTCGAGCGGTCGCCGTCGACCGTGACCGCGTTGAAGGTGTTGCGGGTGTAGAGGTTGCACAGCGCCTGCAGCGCGCCCGGCGAGATCGCCGCGTCGGTCACCACGAACGCCAGCATGGTCGCCATGTCGGGCGCGATCATGCCCGAACCCTTGCAGATCCCGCCGATCCGGACCGTCACCCCGTCGATCTTCGCCTCGGCATAGGCGCCCTTCGGGAAGGTGTCGGTGGTCATGATCGCCCGGGCCGCGCCGCCCCAGTTGTCCTCGGCGAGGCGGGCCTCGAGATCGGGCAGCCGCGCGACGATCTTGGCGTCGTCCAGCAGCACGCCGATGACCCCGGTCGAGGCGACCATGACGTCGCGCTGGCGGCAGTCGAAGCGCTTGCCGACCGCCGACGCCACGCGTCGCACCGCATCGGCGCCTGGACGTCCGGTGAAGGAATTGGCGCAGCCGGCGTTGACGACCAGCGCCTTCACGCCTTCGCCCTTGGTGGCTTCCAGGTGGCGCTTGCACCAGTCCACCGGCGCCGAGCCGACGCCGTGCCGGGTAAAGACTCCGGCGCAGCTGGCCCCTTCCGGGAAGCTCATCACCAGCAGGTCGTCGCGCTCATGCTTGTAGAAGCCGGCGCGTCCCGTCGCCATAACGAGGCCCTTGATGGGCTTCATGCGGGGGAACGGCACGGCAAGCGGCGAGACCGGCATGGCCGCCTTGTCGACCTTGGCCGCGGGGGTCGCGGCCGCGTCGTCGAACGCCCGCGCGGACTTGTCGGCGCGCTTCAGCGCCGCCCGCTTGAGGGCGCTGGCCAGCGGGTCCAGCGCCCGCTCGATGGTATGGCCCACCACCTCGACGGGCTTGGCCCCGGACTTGGCGCCCTTGGGGGCCGCGGTCTTGGTCGGCTTGCGGCTCATCAGGTGGCTCCCTTCGCTTGGGGCGTCGACGCCTTGGCGGGTGGTGGCGTGGTCTGGGACGGCGCGGCCTTGGGCGCGTCGGCCGGCGGAACGGCCTTCGGCGCTCCGGCCTCGGGCTTGATCAGGGTCTCGACCTTGGCCTTGGCGCGCAGGCGCTCCAGCAGATCGCGGATACGGTCGTAGGTCAGGAAGCGCACGATCTGCGGCCGGGCGGCCTCCAGGGCGATGGGCTGCTCCTGGCGCACGTCCTCGACGCGCACGAGCGCCACGCCGCCCTCCACGGGGATCGGACCCACGAGCTGGCCGACCCGGGCGCCGTTCAGCGCCGCCTCGTAGGCCTCGGGCATCACGTCGGTGGTGAAGTAGCCGAGGTCGCCCCCGTTGAAGCGGGTGGCCGCATCGCGCGATCGCTCCATGGCCAGGGCCTCGAACGACGCGCCGGCCGCCAGCAGCTTCTTGACCTGCTCGGCCTCGGCGGCGGTGGCGAGGACGATCTGGCGGGCGCGGATTTCCATCGAGGTCCGGGCCAGCTTCTGCTGCTCTTCGTAGAGGCCCTTGATGTTGTCCTCGGTGACCGCATCGGCGACGGTCCGTTCGACCAGCATGTCGCCCAGGACCCGATCGCGGGCGGCCGCCAGGCGGCGCTCGGCCACGGGGTCCTTGTCCAGCTTGCGGCGCACGGCCTCGGCGGCCAGCAGCTTCTGGTCGATGACCTCGTCCATCATCTGGCGGAAGAGGTCGGACGATGGGTCCAGCGGCTCGCCTTCGCCGATCAGCCCCTGGGCGACCGCCTCGCGCTTCACGTCCGAGACCCAGACCGTCTTGCCGTCGACCTTGGCCACCGCCCGGTCACCGCGCTCGGGCGGACCGTCCCCGCCGCCGCCGCGGTCGCAGGCGGCCAGGCCGAGACCCAGCGCGAAGACGATACCGGCGATGCGGAAGAGCGCTGGGGCCAATGCGGGTCTCCGGCGGAGGGCGAAAGCGCCAGGCGGGCGCCGCCCGTCCCTAGCCATTTCCCTCACGGGATGCAAAAGAATGCCGTCGAGAGTTCAGGGGCCGACCGGACCCTCAAAAAAGCATTGCCTGGAGGATCATTTCAAATGCGCGAAGCCGTTGTCGTTTCCTACGCCCGCACGGGCCTGGCCAAGTCGGGCCGGGGCGGGTTCAACATGACCCCCACCGTCTCGATGGCCGCCCACGCCGTGAAGCACGCGGTCGGCAAGTCGGGCATCGACCCGGCCGACGTCGAGGACGTGTTCATGGGCAACGTCGCCCACGGCGGCGGCAACGTCGGTCGCCAGGCAGCCCTGCTGGCCGGCCTGCCGATCACCACCTCGGGCGTCACCGTCAACCGCTTCTGCTCGTCGGGCCTGCAGACCATCGCCATGGCCGCCAACTTTATCCGCAACGACGGCGCCTCGGTGGCCGTGGCGGGCGGCGTCGAGTCGATCTCGATCCCGAACCCCGGCCAGGGCCAGGGCAACTTCGACCCGCGCCTGACCGAGATGTATCCGGCGATCTTCATGCCGATGATCGACACCGCCGACATCGTGGCCGAGCGCTACAATGTCAGCCGCGAGTCCCAGGACGAGTATTCGCTGGAGAGCCAGCGCCGCATGGCCGCCGCCCAGCAGGCCAACAAGTTCGCGGACGAGATCGTCCCGATGCAGACCAAGATGAAGGTCGTGAACAAGGAGACGAAGGAAGAATCCATCGTCGACTACACGGTGACCAAGGACGAGTGCAATCGTCCCGACACCACCCTGGAAGGCCTTCAGAAGCTCGAGCCGGTCAAGGGCCCGGGCAAGTTCATCACCGCCGGCAACGCCAGCCAGCTCTCGGACGGCGCCGCCGCCGTGGTGCTGATGGAAGGCAAGGAAGCCGAGCGCCGGGGCCTGAAGCCGCTGGGCGTCTTCAAGGGCTGGGCCGTCGCCGGCTGCGAGCCTGACGAAATGGGCATCGGCCCGGTCTTCGCGATCCCGCGCCTGCTCGAGCGTCATGGCCTGAAGGTCGACGACATCGACCTGTGGGAACTGAACGAGGCCTTCGCCAGCCAGTGCCTCTACAGCCGCGACAAGCTGGGCATCGACCCGGCGAAGTACAACGTCAACGGTGGCTCCATCGCCATCGGCCACCCCTTCGGCATGACTGGCGCGCGCCTCGCGGGCCACGTGCTGCAGGAAGGCAAGCGCCGCGGCGCCAAGCACGTGGTGGTCTCCATGTGCATCGGCGGCGGCATGGGCGGCGCAGGCCTGTTCGAGGTCTACTGACCTAGAACCGGACTGGTCACGCCGCCCATCACTCAGATTAGCCGAAATCGCTGATCGCGATTTCGGCGGGGCGGCGCGGGCCTGTTCGAGGTCTACTGACCTCTGGCAAGTCCAGTCACGCACGTGATTTCGGAGGGCGGCGCTTTGGCGCCGCCCTTTTTCGTGATCGGCAGGTCGCAGCCAGCGAACCTCAGGCGAGGCGGGAGCGGCTTGGCCAGGGGATTTTCTGAGCCATCTCGGTTTCCCGGGCGCGGTCCCAGGCCAGGACCCTGCCCTCCGAACCGGCGGCCTCGGCGACCCGCAGGTCCCGGTAGCGCGTCGTGACCCCGAAGCTCCAGTCGCGGGCGTCGGACGACTGGCGGAGTTCCTCGAGCTGGCGCGGAGACAGTTCGAGCACCCGCGGCTCGCCCAGCCGGTGGGCGGTCAGGATGGCGAAATTGACCGCGAAGCGCACGGCGTCGTTCCTCATCGGCCTTCCTCCCAAGGCCCGGGTCTGCGCCCGGTGTCCTCCCTGGGAAGTCTGCCGCAATAGCGGCGTTATGGCGAGACGGCCGGCGCCCGCGGTCCGCAGCGCAGGCGAACGGCCAGGCCCCGGGACGGATAGTCGAAGGCGATGTCCCCCCCGAGGTCCCCACGGGCGAGCTTGGTCATCAGTCGCGTGCCGAAGCTCAGGGCCTGGGGCGGGGCGCATGGCGGGCCGCCCGCCTCGTCCCAGGCCACCTCGGCCCCCGCGTCGTCGGCCGTCCAGCGGATGTCGATGGACCCGGCGGGAACGCTGAGGGCGCCGTACTTGGCCGCGTTGGTGGACAGCTCGTGGACGATCAGGCCGAGGGCCAGGGCCTGGTGCGAGGACAGCGGCACGGTCGGCCCCTGAAGCCGCACCCGATCGCCGTAGGCCAGCGTCTCGCGGGCGATCACCTCGGCGAGGTCGGCGTCGCACCAGGCGCGGGCGGTGAGGACGTCGTGGGTCCGCGCCAGGGCGACGATCCGTCCTTCGAATGTGTCGAGGAACCCGCGCAGGCTGGGCGCCGAGCGGGCGGTCTGCACGGCGATGGACTGCACCGTGGCGAGGTTGTTCTTCACCCGGTGGTTCAGCTCGGCGATCAGCAGGCCTTCCTGCTCGCGTGCGGCGACCTCGGCCGTGATGTCGCGGCATGTGCCAAGGATGCGCTCCGGCCGCCCCTCCTCGCCGAAGATCACCTGGCACGAGCCGCGCAGCCAGCGCGACCCGTCGGCGTTGCGGTGGGTCACCTGGTAGCGCCCCTGTCCCTCGCCCTGGAGTGCGGCGGTGTAGGCCGCCCTCACCGCCGCCCTGTCCTCGGGATGGAGCAGGGCGTCGTAGAGGGCGAGGTCGATGGGGGTGTCCTCGGCAAGGCCGAACAGGGCCCGCATACGCGAATCCCAGAGTATCCGGTCATGGGCGATGTCGTATTCCCACAGGCCGAGTTCGGTGGCGTCGAGCGCCACCTCCAGCTTGCGGCGATGGTCGGCCGCCGCCTCCTCGGCCAGCTTCTGCCGGGTGACGTCGATGAGCACGAACCCGACGCGTGGCCGCTCGCCCTTGAGCGGCGCGAAGCTGCCCAGAAACCACCCGGCCACCCCATCGTGCTCGAACCGGTACTCGCGCCGGCGCGGACTGCGTGTGCGCCAGCACTCCCACAACACTTCCATGCGGCCGGCGATCTGTTCCGGCGTCAGGCCAAGGTCGCGGCCGCTGCGACCGACCATCTGCTCGGGCGCGCGGCGATAGAAGGCGGCGGTGGCGCGGTTGACCGCGGCGTAGCGGTAGTCGTCCGCCTCCAGCTCGAACACGCCGGACAGCACGTCGGACGAATCCAGGATGGCGCGCAGCAGGTCTTCGGCTTCCGAAAGGGACGTCGATGACAGCACGGGTGGGCGGCTCCCCTGGCTCGCCCGTAGAGAAGGCCGCGTCGAGGCAGGTGGCAAGGCCCCACCGCCCCGATCCGATCAGCCGCGCCGCGCCTCGAACGTCCAGACGCGGTCGGACGGACGTGGCCCGCGCGAGCGATCGTAGTTTCCGCAGACGGAGATGTCGGCGAAGCCGGCGGCCGCCAGCGCCATGCGGAACTCCTCCAGGCCCCAGAACCGCTGGGCCATCACGTCGATCTGGCTCTCGACCAGGCCCCCGTCCCGCCAGCGTTCGTAGCGGTAGACCGTTTCGGCGCGCTGGCGGAGCCAGTCCGTGACGGTCCGCTCGCCGTGCAGGGTGAGCAGGTCGCCATCCGGCGACGTCCAGCGACGGCGGTCCTGGACCTGGGCGGCGAGGAACGCGAGCCCCTGGAGGTCAAGCACCAGCACGCCGCCCGGCTCGAGGTGGTCATGGAAGCGTCGCAGGACGTCGGCAGCGACGGCGAAGTCGTCCACCAGGGTGAACGAACCCACGGGCACGAGGATTGCGCCGAAGCGGCGCTCGTAGGCGAAGCTCTCGAACCGTTGCAGGGACAGGTCGGGACTCAGCCCCGCGTCGGCGCAGCGCGCCCGGCAGCGGTCGAGCATCTCGTGGCTGGGATCGAAGCCGGCGACAACGAGTCCCGCCTGCAGGAACGGCACGAGGGTCCGCCCCGAGCCGCAGGCCGGCTCCAGGATCGGACGGTCGAAGCCTGCGAACCGCTCCAGGTGGAAGCGGGTGTCGGGTAGGGCGAAGTACGGCTTGTCGAGGTCGTAGATCTCGGCCGCGATCGAGCCATAGCGGTTGGTCGCGTCGCGGCGCGGGGTGGTGTCGGACGGCATGAAGGCCCCTGACGTAAGGATCGATGCATGAGGATGGGATCGCGTCGTTCGCCGGCGCGTTGGGCAGGCCGGCGTTTCCGCGGCGCTTATGTGTGCCTCAAGCCTTCATAGTGAGGGAACGGTACGCGTAAGGGGCGAGCGGTCAAGCCTTGGCACGGGCGCCGCGTTGACTTGGAGAGGGCCAGTCCTTAAGTCACCCACGCCCCAAAAGAGCGCCTTCTGATTGGCGGGCGAAGGGCCCATCGCCGCCTTACGGACACTTCCCTTGAGCATTTTCCAACGGTTTTTCGGCTCCTCCAACGACCGCAAGGTCAAGGCCTACATGGCCCGCGTCGGCAAGATCACGGCGCTCGAGCCGCAGATGCAGGCGCTGTCCGACGAGCAGCTCCGCGCCAAGACCCAGGAGTTCAAGGACCGGATCGCCAAGGGCGCCAGCCTCGACGACCTGCTTGACGAAGCCTTTGCCGTGGTGCGCGAGGCGTCCCGGCGGGTGCTGGGCCAGCGGCACTACGACGTGCAGCTCGTCGGCGGGATGATCCTGCACAAGGGCGGCATCGCCGAGATGCGGACCGGCGAAGGCAAGACGCTGGTCGCCACCCTGCCGGTCTACCTCAACGCCCTGGAAGGCAAGGGCGTGCACGTGATCACGGTCAACGACTACCTGGCCACGCGCGACGCAGAGTGGATGGGCCGAATCTACCGGTTCCTGGGCCTGTCGGTCGGGGTGATCGTCAACGGCCTGTCGCAGGCCGAGCGCCAGCGCTCCTACAACAGCGACATCACCTACGGCACCAATAACGAATTCGGCTT
>JBKOYY010000133.1:0-16114 GCA_046725615.1 Pseudomonadota bacterium | reverse complement strand
ATTCCGGTCTAGGCTGGGCTTCCATATCCGGCCTGGAGGGGGAACCATGGTTCAGCAGGCGATCGACGGACGGCCGGCGCGCGCGGCCCGGCCCGACTTCTATCTGGTGGTGGCCGCCCTGACGGCGCTGGTCATCTTTCTCGGCTTCGCCCCGTCCTTCTACCTAAAGGGGGTGACCCACGCCCCGCCACCGCTGACGCCGCTCTCGATCACCCACGGCGTGGTCTACACGGCCTGGTTCGCGCTGTTCGTCGTTCAGGCGGCGCTCGTGCCGGCGAAGCGGATCGCGCTGCATCGCCAGCTCGGCATGACGGGCGCCATGCTGTTCGGGGCGATGGTGGTCCTGGGCCTGTCGACCGCGATCACAGCGGGGCGGCTCGGCCACGCACCGCCCGGTTCGCCGCCGCCGCTGGTGTTCATGGCCCTGCCGGTGCTGGGCATCCCGGCGCTCGTGGCGGTGGTCGGCCTCGCCCTCCTGATGCGTCGTCGGCGCGACTGGCACCAGCGCCTGATGACCGGCGGCTTCATCATGATCGCCCAGCCGGCCATCGGCCGGTTCTTCATCCCCGCCGGTGTGCTGCAATGGCAGATGCAGGGCTCGTTCGTGGTGATCGAGCTGATGCTTCTCGCCGTCACCCTCTGGGACAGCCGCCGGGAAGGGCGGCTCCACCCCGCCTGGCTGGTGGCGCTGGGCGCGACAGGCGTCTTCCACCTTGCGGTGACCTGGGCCTTCGCGGGCGCGGACTGGTGGTTGGCGCTAGCCGGCTGGCTCACCCGCACCGCCTGAATAGGCCGCCTGCACGGAATCTCCACGCCGAGCGCCGGGCGCGGTGCATGCGTCGCGCCCACGATCGCGGCCATGGACGAGCCACTTCTCCCGACGCCCGGCGGCTACAGCCTCTCCCTCGCGGCTGCCGGGCAGGCCTGGTCCTGGCGGCTGACCACGCCTGAAGGGACCAGCCTGGCCGGTCTTGCCCCCGACCGGACCAGCGCCCGGCGGTCAGCCGCCTTCGCCGCCTTCACCGCCGAGGCGCTGACCCGCGCCCGTCGCCGACGGGTCTAGGCGAGACGCAAGGACCGGCGGCGCAGCATGGCGCCGGCGCCGGCGAACCCGGCGATCATCAGGGCCCATGCTCCCGGCTCCGGCGCAGCCGAGACTGGGCGGGGCGTGCCGGTCACAACTAGATTGTCAAAGATGGCGCCTGCGCCCGTGATGCTGTGGTCGCTGGCGAACTGCAGGCGCAGGTGGACGGCCCGACCCGCGAACTGGGTGAGGTTGAAGACCGTCCGGCCGGCGCCGATGCCGGCGACTCCGGCGGCGCCCAGCGCGCCCACGTGGTCGTTGTAGGCGGAGGGCGTGGCCTGGAACGGGTGCGAGGGGTCGAACGCCTCGCCGACGGCCGCGGCCAGCAGGTTCCAGCCGTCCCATCGGCGTTCGGACGTCAGCGTCCAGTCGAAGCTGAAGGTCGCGTCGGTGACGCCGCTCAGGTCCAGGGTCAGGTCGTAGAACGAGCGCTCGTTGTTCCCATACGGGCCGTTGACGTGGCCCATCTTGCCGTTGGCCACGGCGAACTGTCCGCCGAGCGCCTCATTGGCCGAGAGCCCACCCGAGAAGTCCTGCGAGAACAGGAGGGCCGCCTGGGCCGGGGCTGCGGCGAGGGCGAATGTGGCGGCGGCGGCGAGTGTCGCTGTCTTCAGTCGAACGAACATTTTGTACTCCAGGACTGGCTTGCGGTGTGCAGGCCGGCCCGTGCCCGCGCCGCCGCCGGCTGTCGTCCGCTTGTCGACAGGGCGACCGAGCCGTCGATGAAACCCGCCATTCCGGCGACGAACGCCGAGGTTCCTGCGTCGGACGTCCGGAGCTCGCGAGTCAGGCCGTCAGGGTGACGTAGAGCTCGTTCTCGATCACCCACTGGCCGGTGGCCTTGCGCCACACCGCCAGGTAGGTCCCGCCCATCTCGCGGTCCGCCCACCGGCCGGTCCAGCGTCCGCGCTCCGCCGCCCGGTGGCCGCCGGCGTCGATCGTCACGTCCTCGGTTTCGCGCACATAGGCGACGAACCCCGGCTCGGCGAATTGCGCCGCGAAGGCCGCCAGCACCTCCTCGACCCCCAGGATCAGCCCGCCGTCGCCGACGATCAGCTTCACGTCCGCGGCGAAGAAGGGTCGCAAGCGCGCGGCCTCGTGCGCTGCGATCAGCTTGTTGGTCAGCTTGCGGCGGGCGCGGACGGCGTCGGCGGGAGCGGTCATGCCGCCTGCTTAGGCCGTCGGGCGAAGGCGCGCCAGCGGGACGCCATGGTCAACCGGCATCGTGCGCGGCACGCTTGCGTAAGGGGTCCTCGTCTGCTTTAGTTGACGAAATCGTCAGATAAGGAGGAGCCGCCATGAGCGTCATCAGGATCGAAGACGTCGCCTTCGTGCGCTTCCGGGCGCCCGACCTGGCGCAAATGCGCGCCTTCCTGGAAGACTTCGGCCTCACCGTCGTCGACGAGACCGCCGAACGTCTGGTTGCGCGTGGCGCCGGGACGTCGCCCGTCGTCCACATCACCGAGCGGGGCGAGGCTGGCTTCGTCGCCGTCGGCTTTCGCGCCGCCGGCCTCGAGGACCTCGAGGACCTGGCCGCCCACGAAGGCCTCGCCACAGAGCCCTTCGACGCGCCCGGCGGGGGCCGGCGGCTCGTCCTCGCCGATCCGGACGGTCACCGGGTTGAGGTGGTGGCCGGCCAGGCGCCCGCCGATCCGCTGCCGACGCCGGCGAGCCAGCCCTGGAATATCGCCGCCAGCCACAACCGGCTCCGCCGGACCAAGCGGGTCGCGGCCGGTCCCGCCCACGTCCTGCGCCTTGGCCACGTGGTCCTGAACGTCTCGGACTTCCGCGCGTCAGAGCGCTGGTACAAGGACCGCTTCGGCTTCATCACCTCGGACGAGATCCAGGTCACGCCGGAATTCGCCCTCGGCGCCTTCATGCGCTGCGACCGGGGCGACACGCCCACCGACCACCACACGCTCTTCCTGGCCCAGAGCCCCAAGGGACCCGGCTTCAACCACGCCGCCTTCGAGGTCGTCGACCTCGACGACCTGATGCTGGGCCACCAGCGCCTGAAGGACGCCGGCCGTCACGCCGAATGGGGCGTCGGCCGCCACATCCTGGGCAGCCAGGTCTTTGACTACTGGCGCGATCCCTGGGGCCACACGCTCGAGCACTGGACCGACGGCGACGTGTTCACCGCGGCCGACGGCTCGAACGTCGCCAGCCTGCAGGACCTGCTGGGCGTCCAGTGGGGGCCGGCCGCGCCCCCGACCATGGCCTGAAACCCGAGAGTCATCATGAAACTCGCTACCTACGACGCGGGCGCCGGCCCGCAGCTCGGCGCCGTCGTCGGCGACCGCATCGTGCCCCTCGGCGCCGGCCTGCCGGGCGAGATGGCCGCCCTGATCGCCGCCTGGCCCAAGGTCCAGCCGCAGGTCCGCGCGGTCGTTGCGGCGGGAGACGGCGCCTTGCCGCTGGCGCAGGTGCGCCTGCTCGCGCCGATCCGCCGGCCTGGCAAGATCATGGCCATCGGCCTGAACTACGCCGACCACATCGCCGAGAGTAACCTCGGCACGCCCGAGCATCAGGTCTGGTTCTCAAAGGCGCCCACCGCCGCCAACGGTCCCTACGATCCGATCCAGGTGCCCAAGGTCTCCCAGGCCCTCGACTACGAGGCCGAGCTGGTGGCCGTGATCGGGCAGGGCGGCCGCCACATCACCCGCGAGGACGCCCCCGCCGCCGTCTTCGGCTACTGCTGCGGCAACGACGCCACCGAGCGGGCCTGGCAGCACCGCACGCCGCAGTGGGTGCTGGGCAAGTCGTTCGACACCCACGCGCCCTTCGGCCCGTGGATCACCACGGCCGACGAGGTCCCCGACCCGCACGCTCTCGGCATCCGCTGCCTCGTCAACGGCGAGGAGCGCCAGAGCTCCAACACCCGCCACCTGGTCTTCGACGTCTGGGACCAGATCGAGCACCTCAGCCACGCCATGACCCTGGAGCCGGGCGACCTGATCTTCACCGGCACGCCGGGCGGCATCGGCGCGGCCATGAAGCCGATGCGGTTCCTGAAGGACGGCGACCGGGTCCGCGTCGAGATCGACGGCCTGGGCGCCCTCGATAATCCCTGCGCCAACGAGGTCTGAGCCATGCCCGCTCCCCAGGAATGCGAGGTCCTCGTCGTCGGCCTCGGACCGGTCGGCGCGGCGCTGGCGGCGATGCTGGTCGAGGCCGGCGTCTCGGTGATCGCCATCGACCGCGACACCGAGGTCTATCCGATGCCACGCGCGGTCCACCTCGATCACGAGATCATGCGGATCCTCCAGCAGCTCGGGGTCGCCGAGCAGGTGCGCCGCAACGCCCGCGAGTTGCCGGCCTACGAGTTTCGCGCCGCTGACGGACAGCTTCTGATGTGTCTGGACCCGCCGGCCCAGACGCCCTCAGGCTGGGCCGGCGGCTACATGTTCCACCAGCCGAGCCTGGAGCGGGCGCTGCGAGACGTCCTCGTCGGTTCCACTCTTGCGGACGTCCGCCTGGGCTGCGCCTTCGAACGCCTGACACAGGACGCCGAGGGCGTCACGGCCGAGATCCGCGACGCCGATGGCCCGGCGACGATCCGGGCCCACTACCTGGTCGGCTGCGACGGAGGCTCCAGCGCCGTCCGCGCTGCGATCGGCGGGCGGCTGTTCGACTATCAGTTCGACGAACCCTGGCTGGTGGTGGACGTGAAGGTGCTGCCCGGCGCGCGCACGCCGGACGTCAACCTGCAGATCTGCGACCCCGCCCGGCCCACGACCTGTGTGCTCAGCGGCCCGGGCCGCCACCGCTGGGAGTTCATGCTGCTCCCGGGCGAGGACCCCCAGGCCATGCTGGCGGACGACGTCATCCAGACGCTGATCGCCCCCTGGGATTGCGGCCCGGTCGAGATCGAGCGGCGCGCGGTCTACCGCTTCCACGGTCTCGTCGCCGAGACTTGGCGGGAGCGCCGCGTGCTGCTGGCGGGCGACGCGGCCCACCAGACGCCGCCGTTTGCAGGGCAGGGGATGTGCTCCGGCCTGCGCGATACGGCGAACCTTGCCTGGAAGCTGGCCGCCGTGCTTCGTGGCGAGGCGAGCGAGACCCTGCTCGACACCTACCAGGCCGAACGCGAGCCTCACACGCGAGCCCTGATCGAACTGGCCATCGGCATGGGCCGGGTGGTCTGCGCGCTGGACCCGGCTGCCGCCGCCGCCCGCGACGCCGACATGCTGGCCCGCCGCGCCGCCGGCGCGCCCCCGCTCCCAGCGCTGCGCCCGCCGCCGTTCGCCAAAGGCTGCATCCTGGCCGGCGCTTCCGGCGCTGGCGAGATGTTCCCTCAGCCCACGGCGGGCGAAGGGCCCCGCCGCCTGCGTCTCGACGACGCGCTCGGCGACGGGGCCTGGCTGATCACCCGGACGCCGGTTCCTGTCTCGGCGCCTGGCGTCCAGGTGGTCTGCGTCCAAGACGACCTCATCGCCCCGTTCCGCGCCGGCGTCCTCTCCTGGCTAGAGGCGCACGACGCCCCGGCGGTGCTGGTCCGCCCCGACCGCTACGTCTTCGGGACCGGGGAGCCCCCCGTCCTGCTTGCCGCCTGGGACCGGGCCCTCGCGCCCCTTCGCCGCGCCGCCTGACCTTCAAGGATCCGCTCGATGCTTCGCCTCCACCACGCCCCCATGGCGTGCTCGCTCGCCAGCCGGTTCGCCCTGGCCCTGTCCGGACTGCCGCACGAGATCGCCGTGGTTCGCACCGCCCGCGGCGAGCAGAAGACCCCCGCCTACCTGGCGATCAATGCGCGCGGAAAGGTGCCGGCGCTGGAGACCGACGACGGCGTCCTGACCGAGTCCACGGCCATCCTGCCCTATATCGCCGACCTCGCGCCCGCGGCTGGCCTGTTGCCGTCGGCGCGCACGTTCGAGCGCGCTCGGGCGCAGAGCTGGCTGTCGTTCCTCTCCAGCACCCTGCACGCGGCGCTCTCGACGGCGATGTTCCCGCCGCCGGGCTGCGACAACGACGTCGCCCGCGCCGCGGCGCTGGAGCGCGTGACGGGGGCCCTCGCCGATATCGACGCCCATCTCGACGGCCGCGACCACCTGCTGGACGCCTTCAGCGTCTGCGACCTCTACCTCCTGACGTTCCTCCTCTGGCGCGCCGCCCCGGCCTTCGCCGGACGCTTGCCCGCCTACCCGAATCTCGACCGGTTCCAGCAGGCGCTGCTTGCGCGGCCCGAGCTCGTCGCGATCCTGGGCGAGGAGATGAGGTTGAGATCGGAGGCCTGAGTGTGACCCCGCCCGAGCGTCGCAATCCCCGCGCGGAGCGCACGCGCGCGGCCCTGATCGCCGCGGGCCGCCGGCTGTTCTGCGAGCGACCGGTCGACGCCGTCACCGTGGACGACATCGTCCAGGCGGCCGAGGTGGGGAAGGGCAGCTTCTACAACCACTTCACCGACCGCGAGGGCCTGGTCCGCGCCATCTCGGCCGAGATCCGGGCCAGCATCGAGCGCGCCGTCGGCCGCGCCAACGCCGAGGTCCAGGACCCGGCCCGGCGGGTCGCCCGCGCCGTCTGCACCTATCTTCGCTTCGCCCTCGACGAGCCGGAGCGGGCCGGCGTGCTGGTCCGCATTCACAGCGGCCACACCTCGATGTCCTCGCCACTGAACCGGGGGCTTGTCGAGGACGTCTCGGCCGGCCTCGCCGCCGGCCGCTTCTCGCTGCCGACCCTGGAGGCCGGCGCGCTCTATGTGCTGGGAGTGACCCAGCTCGCCCTCGTGCGCGTGGTGCAGGAGCCGACCCCCAGCGTCGCCGTCAGCCTCTCGCAGCAGATGGTCTCCCTGCTCCTGCGCGGCCTTGGGCTCGCGGGCGGCGAGGCCGACCAGATCGCCGCCCAGGCCAGCGACGAGATCGTTCGCCAGGGCGCCTACGCCGCCGCCTTCCAGGATCCTGCCGGAGCCGCCCATTGAGCCCGCGACCGCTGACGCCCTTCGAGGGCATGGACATCCGCACCCTGATCGACAATCAGGCCGCCCGCCGGGGCGAGCACCCGTTCCTGATCTGGGAACCGTTCGAGGGCGCCGGCCGCACATGGAGCTACGCCGAATTCGCCCGTGATGTCAGGCGCTTCGCCGCGGGCCTTCAGGCGCGCGGCGTCCAGCTGGGCCAGCGGATCATCGTCCACCTAGACAACTGTCCGGAGTCGGTGATCGCCTGGTTGGGCTGCGCCTACGCCGGGGCGGTGGCCGTGACCACCAACGCCAAGTCCGCCAAGGACGAGCTGGCCTACTTCGCCACCCATAGCGGGGCCGTCGGCGCGGTCACCCAGCCGAAATTCGCCGCGCTGCTGGCCGAGGCTGCGCCACACCTGCCCTGGTTCGTCGTCACCGAGACGGACAACGGCGCGCCGGCGCAGGACGACGTGACCGCCTTCGAGGCGTTCGATGCGCTCGCCGGTGATCCGGGCGCCCTGGCCTCGCGGCCGCATGATCCCTGGGCGCACTTCGGCATCCAGTACACCTCGGGTACGACGGCCCGGCCCAAGGCGGTGCTGTGGACCCACGCCAACGCCCTCTGGGGCGCGCGCATGTGCGCCCAGAACGAGGACCTGCGGCCCGACGATGTCCACCTGACGCACCTGCCACTGTTCCACACCAACGCTCAGTCGTACTCGGTGCTTGCGGCGCTGTGGGCCGGAGCGACGGTGGTGCTCATGCCGCGCTTCTCGGCCTCGCGCTTCTGGGACGTCTCCCTGAAGCATGGCGCGACCTGGAGCTCCCTGGTGCCGTTCTGCGCCAAGGCCCTGGCCGGCCAGCCCGTGCCGAAGGACCACCGCTACCGGTTCTGGGGCAACGGGGTGTGCGAGCCGGCCTGGGACCGCCTGTTCGGCGTCAAGACCATCGGCTGGTGGGGCATGACCGAGACGATCACCCACGGCACGGTCGGCTCGGCGCACCAGCCCGACGCCCCCATGTCGATGGGCCGCCCGTCGCCCGCCTACGAGATTCACGTGCTGGACGACGAGGAACAGCCGGTGGCGCCGGGCGAGGTGGGCGATCTGTTCGTCGGCGGTCAG
Organism: Pseudomonadota bacterium; assembly: GCA_046725615.1. Taxonomy (GTDB): domain Bacteria; phylum Pseudomonadota; class Alphaproteobacteria; order Caulobacterales; family Caulobacteraceae; genus Phenylobacterium. Next base: position 8,007 of record JBKOYY010000133.1, on the reverse strand, counting down.
CGCGGGGTGTCGCTGTTCCTGGAGTACGCGGGCGATCCCGCCGCGACCGCCGCGGCCTTCCGCCCGGACGGCCTGTTCATCACCGGCGACCGCGTGCGGCGGGGCGAGGACGGCTTCCTCTATTTCGCCGACCGCTCGAAGGACATGCTCAAGGTGGGCGGCGAGAACGTGGCCGCTTCCGAGATCGAGCGGGTCATCGCCGGCGTGCCGGGCGTCTCCGAGGTGGCCGTGGTGGCCATGCGTCACCCGATGCTGGACGAAGCCCCGGCCGCCTTCGTGATCCCGGGGCCCGGCGCGCCCGCCGACCTGGCGGGCGCCATCGACGCCGCCTGCGCCACGGGACTCGCGGCCTTCAAGCGCCCGCACCTGATCCGCCTCGTCGACAGCCTGCCGCGCTCCACTCTGGAGAAGGTCGCCAAGGCCGAGCTACGGGCCATGCTGGCGCAGGAGAGCGCCGCGGCGGGGTGAGGGCGGCAGCCGGAGGACCTGCCCGACATCATCACCCGCGGCAGGCTTCGGTGAGGGCGCCGAGCAGACCATCCTTGTCGATGAGCGGCACGAGCCCGTCGTTCACCACCCGGCGAGTCCCGGGGTCCACGGGGTCGAGCCGCGCCCAGCTGACGTCGGCGACGCCCAGTTCCACCTCGATCTGTGGCTCTGGCCACGCCCGCCAAGCGCAAGTGACCCCATAGGTCTCTTGCGCCGTCCTGGCGAGTGGGAACCCGATCCCGCGCAGCACCTGCCGTAGCCAGTCGTCGTCCGCCGCCCAGCGGTTTCGATCCGTCGCCAGCATCATGAGGTCGAGGTCGGACCCGGGACCCGCCGCCCCGCGCGCCCAGGAACCGACGACCGACAGGGCCCGGCAGCCGGGTTCGATGCGCGCCCACGCCGCCAGTCCGTCCTGCAGGCGTCGGGCGTCGGCGGGAGTCATATCGCGACGATATCGCGGCGCTCGCGCCGGCCGCAATCCACTCGCGCGACGCGCGTTTCAGGTCGAATACTCGTGATGATTATCCGTTTTCGCTTGCCGGTTGTATTTGTTGAAATCCGCCTCCCCATAATGGGTCGATGCGACAATCTTCTACATCCTCAGTTAAGTGCCTCGCGAGTGTAGGTGAACGACGAAATGTGACGTCCACATCGAGGAGGCCCGCCGGTTTCTATTGATGGGGGCGCGCCAAATGCATGCGCGGTCCTACGACTTGTTAACCACAACTTTCCTGAAGGTCGGATCTGGCGACCCGAGCGACCCGCGTCTCGCGGGCGAGCGCGACGTCCGGCGCGGGGGCGCGGGCGCCGATCCCGGGCCGCATCGCCCGTTCCACACCATTCCGGTGAAGTTCGCCGCGATCTGCGCGCTCGCGTTCGGCTGGATGGGGCTCAGCGTCTGGCTGTCCCGGCCCTGGCTGCATGATCTGTCCGCGGCGACCGACCCACTGTTCGCCCTGCTCGCCATCGTCTTCGTCGCCTACGTCCCGGGCTTCATGAACGCCTTCGTGTTCGGGGCGCTGTTGCTTGATCGGCGCCCGCCCCGCCGGCGTCCGGCGGCCTATCCGCCGGTAAGCTTGCTGATCGCCGCCTACAACGAGGCGGGGGCCATCGGCGACACGCTGCTCAGCCTGTCGCGCCAGGACTATCCGGGCGAGGTCGAGATCGTTGTGCTGAACGACGGCTCCACCGACGCCACGGCGGATGTGGTCCGCGCCGCCATCGAGACCCTCGCGTTCCCGCCCAACATTCATGTCCGACTGGTGGATTTCCCCAGGAACGCAGGCAAGGCAACCGTGCTGAACCGCGGCCTCAGCCGCGCGCGCCACGACCTGATCGTCACCGTCGACGGCGACTCCTGGATCCACCCGGACGGGCTGACCCACCTGGTCGAGCGCCTCCTGTCCGACCCGCCCGAGACCCAGGCCGTGGCCGGGTCCATCATGGTCCGCAACTCGCGCCGCAACCTGCTGACCGCGGCCCAGGAGTGGGACTATTTCCACGGGATCGCCGCCGTGAAGCGCATGCAGAGCATGTTCCACGGCACGCTGGTCGCCCAGGGCGCATTCTCCATCTACCGCCGTGAAGCGCTGGAGGCGGTCGGCGGCTGGCCCCCCTGTGTCGGCGAGGACATCGTCCTGTCGTGGGCGATACTCGAGCGTGGCGACCGTATCGGTCACGCCGAGGACGCCATCTGCTTCACTAACGTGCCGACCCGCCTCGGCGCCTTCGCCCAGCAGCGGCGGCGCTGGTCGCGTGGCCTGATGGAGGCGTTCCGGGCCCACTGGCCGCTGCTGTTCCAGGCCCGCTTCCGGACCGTGTTCGTGTGGTGGAACCTCTGCTTCCCGCCGATGGACGTGATCTACACCTTCGTCTTCATTCCGGGGCTCATCCTGGCCGCCTTCGGCCGGTACGACATCGCCGGGCCGATTACCTTGGCCGTGCTGCCCCTGGCGGCGATCTGGAACCTGCTGATGTTCCGGGTCGAGCGCCGGACCTTCCACCAGGAGCGCCTCAGGGTGCGCCAGAACGTGGCGGGCTTCCTGGTCTACGCCTTCGCCTACAACCTGATCCTCCAGCCAATCTGCGTGCTCGGCTACGCCTCAGAGGCGCTCGGCCTTCGGAAGACCTGGGGGCGGCCATGAGAGCCGCGGCGGTCCTGCCGCTGCTCGCGGCGCTCGCCATGGCCCCGCCGGCGGACGCCGGCCAGGCGGTGACGGTCGACGGTTTCATGTCCTCCGACGCCGACAAGACCGAGGTCGCGCGGTTCGGCGCCAACCTCGACTGGCTGAGCGAGGGACCCGATCGCCACCAGGGCGTGCGGATCGAACGGGCCCGCTTCAGCCCGCTCGGCCAGGAAGCCACCGAGGACCTGCGGGTCTACGTCCGCCAGGCGGACGTCACCGGCGGCTGGACCTGGAAGGCCCAGGTGGGGACCGACGGCGACACCGTGCTCGGCGCGCTCAACGCCCACAACGACGCCCGCTGGCGCCAGGAGTATTTCCTCGAGCGGGAGATCATCGAGACTCCGCAAGGGCTTGCCCGGGGCGTCTACTACACCTTCGCCGGCGGGGCGCTCGACGTGCCGATCGACGCCCGGAACACGGTGACGGCGGTCGGGGCCGTGCAGGCGTTCACCGGCCGGAACGAGCGGCTCCACCTCCGGGCCAGCTACGTCCATGTGCTGGCGCCGGACTGGGGCCTCACCGCCCAGCTCCGCTCGCGCTGGTTTCACAGCAGCCATCCCCGGGAATACGACTACTTCTCGCCGCGCGACTTCGTGCAGGTCACGCCGACGCTGCAGATCCGTCGCCGCACGCACGGATGGCGCTATCTGGTGGCTGCCGGACTGGGCGCCCAGAAGCAGACCGGCGGCAAGTGGCGCGCCGCGCGCACGGTGACCGGCCAGCTCACCAGCCCGCCGACCCGGCAGGGCTGGGCCGTCGATGCGGCTTTCGCCTACAGCAATACGCCCGTCGGCGCGGGCTATACCTACGACTATCGCCAGTTCAGCCTGGGCCTGACGCGGGCGTTCTGAGTCCGCGAACGGAGAGGGCGACTACGCCGGGTTGGCCGCCAGTCGCTTGTCGAGATAGGCGCCGACCCGCGACTCCACGTCGGGCAGGTTCTCCATCCAGAAATGGCTGGCGCCCTCGACCACCTCATAGTCGATGACGATGCCCTTCTGGGTCCGGAGCTTGGAGACGACGCGTTCGACGTCGATCGGCGGCACCACCGTGTCCGACCCGCCATGCAGGATCAGGCCCGAAGCCGGGCAGGGGGCCAGGAACGAGAAGTCGTAAGCGTTGGTCGGCGGGCTCACCGAGATGAAGCCGTCGGTCTCGGGCCGGCGCATCAGGAGCTGCATGCCCACCCAGGCGCCGAACGAATAGCCGGCCACCCAGCACTGGCTGGCGGCCGGGTTGGTGCTCTGCAGCCAGTCCAGCGCCGTCGCCGCGTCGGCCAGTTCGCCGATACCGCCGTCGAATTCGCCTTGGCTGCGGCCCACGCCCCGGAAGTTGAAGCGCAGGACCGAGAAGCCGCGCTTCATGAACAGGTGGAAGAGTTGAACCGCCACCGGGTTGTTCATCTGGCCGCCGGCCTTGGGATGGGGGTGCAGGATCAGTGCGACCGGAGCGGTCTCGCTCTTGCCCTGGGAATAGCGCCCTTCGATCCGCCCGGCCGCGCCGGTCAGAACCACCTCTGGCATACGAACCTCTTTCTTCGCCCCAGAATACTTGACTGCGTTAGTGGGTCTTCCTAAGTCGCAGCCATCCGGCGCGACCCGGGCCCACGCGAGCCGGGGCTCATAACATAAGCCGCTACGGATGCGCGGGAAAACTGCATCGGACCCTACGCCATGCGTCTCTCCACCAAAGGTCGCTACGCCGTGATGGCGATGGCCGACCTCGCGCGCCGCGAGAGCGAGGCTTCGCGGGCGGTGGCCCTGGCCGATATCGCCGCGCGGCAGGAGATTTCCCTGTCCTACCTCGAACAGCTCTTCGCCCGGCTGCGCCGCAAGGGGCTGGTCAAAAGCGCCCGCGGTCCCGGCGGCGGCTACCGGCTCGCCCGCGCGGCCGAGGTCACCACCATCGCCGAGATCGTCCATGCCGTCGACGAGCCGCTGCGGGCCACCCGCTGCCAGGCGGCCAAGGGCTGCATGATGAAGGGCGAACGCTGCCTGACCCATGACCTCTGGGCCGACCTCGGGGCGCAGATCGAGGGCTACCTGTCGTCGGTGAGCCTCGCCGACGTGGTCGGCGGCCGGCTGCGCGACCGGCGGGTGGCCGCATGAGCGTCTATCTCGACCACAACGCGACCACGCGGGTCCGGCCCGAGGCGATTGCCGCCATGGTCGCCACCCTGGAGCAGATGGGTAACCCGTCCTCGATCCATGCCGCGGGCCGCGCGGCCCGCGCCATCATGGAACAGGCGCGCGAGCACGTCGCCGCCCTCATCGCCGCGCCGGCTTCCACCGTCGTCTTCACCAGCGGTGGGACCGAGGCCAACGCCCTCGCGATCGAGAGCGCGGTCGCCGCCGGCTGCCGCCGCCTCATCGTCTCAGCCATCGAGCATCCCAGCGTGGTTGATACTGCCGCGGCTTCCGACGCCGCGGTCGAGGTGCTGCCCGTGACGCCCGACGGCCTCGCCGATCTGGACTGGTTGCGCGAACGTCTCGCGCGCTGGGACGCCGCCGATGGCCGGCCGTTCGTCGCCCTGATGCTCGCCAACAACGAGACCGGCGTGATCCAGCCCGTGCAGGCCGCCGCTGAGCTGGTCCGCGCGGTCGATGGCTGGCTGCATGTCGATGCGGTCCAGGCCGCCGGCAAGATCGACGTCGACAGCCGTGGGCTCGGCGCGGACACGCTGGCGATCTCGGCGCATAAGATCGGCGGCCCCATGGGCGTCGGCGCCCTGACCTTCGGGCCTCGGGCGGTCCTCTCGCGCCGCCAGCATGGTGGCGGGCAGGAGCGCGGGCGTCGCGGCGGAACCGAGAATCTGCCCGGAATCAGTGGGTTCGGCGCTGCGGCTAAGGTCGTTTGCGCCGCCAAGGTCGCCACGACCTGCGGCGCCGCGATCGTGGGTCGTCTGAAGGCCGCCGGCGCCCAGGTCGTCGCCGAGCGCGCCCCGCGCCTCGCCAACACCCTCTGCCTGGTCACGCCCGGCTGGGAGTCGCACCGCCAGGTCATGGCGCTCGATCTTGCCGGCGTCATGGTCAGCGCCGGCTCGGCCTGTTCCTCCGGGAAGGTCAAGGCCAGCCCGGTGCTCGCCGCCATGGGTCTCGACGACCTCGCCGGCACGGCTATCCGCGTCAGCGGCGGCTGGGATACCACCGAACAAGACTGGAACCGGTTCGCCGATGCGTGGCTGGAAGCCCACGCCCGTCACGCCGCGCGCCGGAAGGAAGTCGCCTGATGGCCGCCGTCAAACAGACAGTCGAACACGTCCAGTCGCTGGAGCGCTACAAGCACGGCTTCGTCACCGACATCGACCAGGAGTACGCGCCCAAGGGCCTTTCCGCCGACATCGTGCGCTTCATCTCGGCCAAGAAGGACGAGCCGGAATGGATGCTGCAGTGGCGCCTGGAGGCCTTTGAGCGCTGGCTGGCGCTGGAGGAGCCGGACTGGGCGAAGGTCAGCTTCCCCCGCATCGACTACCAGGACCTTCACTACTACGCCGCCCCCAAGACCAAGGAGGGGCCGAAGAGCCTCGACGAGGTCGATCCCGAGTTGCTCGAGACCTACAAGAAGCTCGGTATCCCGCTGAAAGAGCAGGAAGTTCTGGCTGGTGTCCAAGGCGCGCCGCGGTACGCCGTGGACGCGGTGTTCGACAGCGTCAGCGTCGTCACCACCTTCAAGAAGGAGCTGGCCCAGGCCGGGGTCATCTTCTGCTCCATGAGCGAGGCGATCCGCGAGCACCCGGACCTGGTGCGCCAGTACCTCGGCTCGGTCGTGCCGGTGAGCGACAACTACTTCGCCTGCCTGAACAGCGCGGTCTTCTCGGACGGCAGCTTCGTCTACGTTCCGCCGGGGGTGCGCTGCCCCATGGAGCTCAGCACCTATTTCCGGATCAACGCCGAGAACTCGGGGCAGTTCGAACGGACACTGATCATCGCCGACAAGGGGGCATACGTATCGTATTTGGAGGGCTGCACAGCCCCGATGCGCGATGAGAACCAGCTGCACGCCGCCGTCGTCGAGCTGGTCGCCCTCGACGACGCCGAGATCAAATATTCGACGGTCCAGAACTGGTACCCGGGCGATCCCGAGACCGGGAAGGGCGGCATCTACAACTTCGTCACCAAGCGCGCCGACTGCCGTGGCGACCGCTCGAAGGTGAGCTGGACTCAGGTCGAGACCGGCTCATCCATCACCTGGAAGTACCCCTCCTGCGTGCTGCGCGGTGAGGGAAGCTCTGGCGAGTTCTACTCCATCGCCATCACCAACGGCCGCCAGCAGGCCGACACCGGCACCAAGATGATCCACCTTGGCGCAAACACGCGCTCGCGGATCATCTCCAAGGGCATCAGCGCGGGACGAAGCAGCAACACCTACCGGGGCCTCGTCTCGGCCCACCCGAAGGCCAAGGGCGCACGGAATTTCACCCAATGCGACAGCCTGCTGATCGGCAAGTCGTGCGCGGCGCACACGGTGCCCTACGTCGAAGCCCGCAACGGCCAGACGGTCTTCGAGCACGAAGCCACGACAACGCGGCTATCCGAAGATCAACTTTTCTATGCGATGCAGCGTGGCCTTAGTCAGGAGGAAGCCGTCCAGCTCCTCGTGAACGGGTTCGTGAAGGACGTGCTGCAGGAGCTGCCGATGGAGTTTGCCGTCGAGGCGCAAAAGCTGGTGGCGATCTCGCTGGAAGGGAGCGTCGGATGACGGCGCGGCCCACCTACGACGGGGAGCAGACGGCGGTCGACGCCGACGGCGCCATGCTTCGGGAGTGGGACGGGGTCGTGCTGGTCCGCGCCCTCACGGCGACCGCCCAGGGCAACTGCGAGAGCATGCCCGAGGTCATTCCGGCGGGCACCCGCGCCACGGCGATCGCGCTGATCGACCCGGACAAGGGCGTCTTCGACCTGGAATGCTACCTCGACGCCAGCGGCGACCTCTACGCGTTCGCCCATGGCTCGGGCGCCGATGTGCGGGTGATCGAGCGCATAGAGGACAAGAAGGCGGTGGAGATATGACCGCCGGCGCGCGAAAGGTCCGCACCCTCACGCTCCGCGACGCATTCGAAACGGAGTTCGCACGGCGAGAGCTGGAGCGGCGCGCCCGCGAGGAGGCTGAGCGGAAGCAGCAGGAGGCCGATCTGGGGAACGCCCAGGCCCTGTATGCGGCGGTGACCGCCGATGGCGAGTTCCTGGCTGCGCATGGCCTGGCCGCCGATGTCCGGCGCTATACGGTGTCGCTCGATCACGCGGATTTCCGCATCGCCGCCTACTTCGAGGCCGGCCAGGCGAACGTTACGCTGTCCGACAAGCGCACATCCACCCCGGGCGCGGCGGCGCCC
>JBKOYY010000010.1:0-15395 GCA_046725615.1 Pseudomonadota bacterium | reverse complement strand
CCGCCAGCGCGCCCGCGGCGGCCGAGCCGGCGCCGAGCGCCGGGCCGCCGGTCACCAGGGCGGACGCAAGGTTTGGGATGAACAGGGCGAGCATCGCCAGCAGCAGCGAGGCGGCCAGGATCGCCAGGGCCTCGTAGAGGTCGGGGGCGGCGGAGGGCTGCAGCTCGTCGAACACCGAGCGCGCGCCCGAGACCACGATGGCGAGGGCCAGGACCTTGAGGCCGGAGGAGACCACGAAGCCCAGCGGCCGCTCGGCCAGGAAGGCGGACTTCGACCAGATCCCGAACGGCAGCAGCACGAAGCCGCCCAGGGTGACGATCTTGAACTCCAGCAGGGTGACGATGATCTGCAGCGCCAGCACCGCGAAGGCCAGCATGATGCCGATCATGGCGAGGCCGAGGATCAGCGCGTCGGTGAGGTTGCCGAGCACGTCGATGGGATTGTCGACCGGGGCGGGCGTCTCGCCCAGCGCCTTCACGATCTCCCACCCCTGCTGGAGGATCGCGCCGGGGTTCAGGAAGTCGGCCCGGGAGAGGCCGCCGCCGCCGGCGGTGAGGCCGAGGTCGATGAAGCCAACCTGGATCGTTTGAGAAAGGGCCTGCCAGTCGTTGATGAGGTAGGCGAACGCGCCGATCAGCAGGACCTTCGCGAAGCCCGATGCGAGAACCTCGCGGTTCGACGACAGCGCCCATTGGATTCCGGTGAGCGCCACCACGAGGGCGATCATCAGCCCGAAGACACCGTTGACCGCACCGCTGAGCGCATCGAAGCCAGCCGACACGGTGTTAGAAAACACCGTCATCAGGTCATTCGCGGTTTGGGGACTGGCAGCCATAGTCGACGCCTCGGCCTAGTTCCGCGCGTGCGGGAATGGATTGAAATCCGGATTGGGGATCGTGCGGCTCTCGCGCCCCCAGAACTGCCGTCGCGCCTCGGCGCTCGCCGCGCGTTCCGCCGCGCGCCGGGCGCTTTCCGCCGCCAGCAGCCGCGACTGCGCCATCAGCAGCGTGCGCATCGAGCCCAGGTCCTCGGCCAGCACGGCCAGCACCTGGGTGGAGGACTGTATGGCCGCGGTCTGGCCCTCGGCCCCTCGGCTGGCGTTGAGCGCCCCCTCCAGACGTCCGGTGCGCCCGCGGCTTAGACGCTCCAGCTCGGCGGCGGTCCGCGCCAGGTCCAGGGCGGTCTCGCGCGCCTGGGTGTTGCGGGCGCGGCCCTGTTCCAGGGCCTTGCGCGGATCGAGCCCCTCCACGGCGGTCGGGTAGAGCCGCTCGAAGTCCTGCTGCAGACCCTGCAGATCCGAGGCCACGCCCTTCACCGAACGGGCGAGCTCGCCGATGTCCCGGAGGGTCTGGGTGGTCTCGCCGAGGTGGCTGTAGGGCGAGGCGGCGAGCGCGCGGGCTTGGTTGGCGAGGGCGCGGGCTTCGTTGGCGAGGCTCTCGAGCTGGCGGGCCGCCTGCAGGGCGTTCTCCAGGTGGTTCTTCGGGTCGAAGACCACCATCTGGGCCTGCGCCGGCTTCGGGTCCGAGCAGGCGGCGAGGAACAGGAGCGGCGCCAGCGCGCCGAGAAGCCTATTCCGCCGCGAGCGCGGCGGGTTGGGCGGCGTCGAAGACGGCATCCACATGGGCGAATCCCTTGGCTGCGAGGAAGGCGCGGGCGAAGCCGTCCGGGCCGGAGCGGGCGAGGACCTGGTCGATCAGGGCCTGGTCCTCGGGCGCGGCGGCGCCGCAGAGCGCCAGGGCCACGCCGGAGAGCTTGAGATCGAAGAGGCGGCGGCCCTCCGGCTGGCGCCAGTAATAGGCGCGCTTCGGCGTCGCGAAGGCGATGAGCTCCAGCTGGCGGCGGTTGAGGCCGAAGGCGCGATAGAGGTCGGCCGAGGCCGGCTCCAGCGCGCGGGGATTGGGTAGGAAGATCTGGGTCGGGCAGGATTCGATCAGGCTGGCGGCGATCGAGGAGGCCGCGACGTCGTCGAGCGACTGGGTGGCGAAGACCACGGCGACGCGCTTCTTGCGCAGCGTCTTCAGCCATTCGCGGACCTTCGCCGCGAAGCGGCTGTCGTCGAGGAAGAGCCAGGCCTCGTCGAGCACCAGCAGGGTGGGCCGGCCGTCGAAGCCGCGCTCGAGTTCGCGGAACAGCGCGCCCAGGACCGGGGCCAGGGCGCTGCGCGTGGCCATCAGGGTCTCGAGCTCGAAGGTGTCGAACCGCGTCGGCGCGAAGTCGGCGTGCGTCCCGTCGAGCAGGCTCCCGAAGGGCCCCTTCAGGGTCAGCGGCTCGAGCGCGGCGGCGACGGCCGGGTCCTGCACCAGGGCGCAGAACACGGTGAGCGAGCGCTGGGCGACGGGGGCGTCGGCCAGGGCGCCCAGCGCCGACCAGACCTCCTCGCGCAGGCGCGGGCCCACCTCGACGCCGGCGGCGCGGACGGCGTCCTCGATCCAGTCGGCGGCCCAGGCGCGGTCGGCGGGCGCGTCCACCCGCGCCAGCGGCTGCAGGGCGAAGGCCGCGCCCGGCTCCAGAGCGCGCCAGGCGCCGCCGGCGGCGAGTGTCGCAGCCCGCACGCTGCGGCCCTTGTCCAGGAAGACCACGCGCGCGCCCGGATAGCGGAACCACTGCAGGGCCAGGAAGGCCAGCAAGGCGCTCTTGCCCGATCCGGTCGGCCCCACGACCATGGCGTGGCCCACGTCGCCGACGTGCAGCGCCAGGCGGAACGGGGTCGAGCCCGTGGTGCGCGCCACGGCGAGCGGCGGCCCGTCCAGGGCGCCGTCGCGCTCCGGCCCCGCCCAGACCGCCGAGACCGGCATCAGGTCGGCGAGGTTGAGGGTGCTCACGAGCGGGCGGCGGACGTCGGCATAGGCCTCGCCGGGCAGGGTCCCAAGCCAGGCCTCGACGGCGTTGAGGTCCTCGGCCCGTCCGACCAGGCCCTGGGCGTTGAGCGCGACCTCGACGGCCCGGGCCTTGCCGGCGGCGGCCTCGGGGTCGGGGTCGAGGATCACGACGGCGAGGGTGAGATAGCCGAAGGCGCAGGCGTCAGCGCCGAGCGCCGCGAGCGCCGTGTCGCATTCCTCGGTCTTGCCCGCGGCGTCAGTGTCGAGGAGCGGGACCTCCTCCTTGGTGATCGCCTCGCGCAGCAGGACGCCGACACCCTTGCGCTTGGCGAACCAGCGCTTGCGCAGTCGCAGCACCTCGCGCTCGGCGTCGGCCTTGTCGAGACCGATCCAGCGGGCACTCCAGCGGTAGGCGAAGGGCAGCGACGAGAGGGCGTCGAGGAGGCCCGGCCGGGTGGCGGCCGGGAGCGCGCGGACCGACACGACCTTCAGCCAGTGCCCGCCGAGACGTGGGGCCAACCCGCCGGTCAGGGCCGCGTCGGCGAGTCCAGCGTCCAGGAACGGCGCGAGATGATCGGGGTCCACCGGATGGGCCGCGGGCGAGACGCAGCCGTGCAGCCAGGTGACGAGCTCGCCGTCGCCCAGGCGGCGCGCCTCTGGCAGGGTGTCGGCCAGCAGGTCGAAGACGGCGTCCGCCTCGCGCTGGAAGAGCGCCAGCGCGCCCCGCCAGTCGCGACCGCTGCGCGCCAGCCCGTCGAACATCACCCGCTCGATCCGGCGGGTCTCGTCGGCCGGCGGCATCCACGTCAGGCTGAGGCGGTAGTCGGTCTCGAAGGCCGGCTCGGCCCCCTCGAAGGCCGCCCGCCGCTCGGCGTCCACCAGCCAGGCGACGGGGACGTCGATGTCGCTGTCCGGATAGACCGAGGCCGGGCGGCGACGGGCGTCGACGTGGACGCACCACCCCGTCCCCAGCCGGCGCAGGGCGTTGTTGAGCCGGGCGCGGACGGCCATCAACTCGTCCTCGGTGGACGATTCCAGGTCGGGGCCGCGGAAGCGCAGGCCGGCGAGGAACGAGCCGTCCTTGTTGAGGACGACGCCGGGGGCGACCCGCACCGCCCAGGGCAGGTGGTCGGCGAGGGTGGCGGGGCGGCGGCGGAACTCGTCGAGGAAGCGCATCGGTCGCCTCACGCATCCAGGTGGCCGGGGCGAGCCAGGTGGCGGCGCAGCACCGCGAAGAAGCGCTTGTCGGCGCGCGCGGCGTAGAGGCCGATGGCGTGGGCGATCGCCCACCAGAGCAGGCCGAGCCACCAGATCCGGAGCGCCAGGCCCAGCACGAGCGCCACCGTGCCCATGAGGATCGCGTATTCGCGCGGCATGCCGGCGAGCAGGACGGGTTCGGCGAGACCCTGGGCCACGGGCAGGTCCCAGCCTTCGCGATGCGGGGAATCGCCCATCAGCCCACCTCCATCCCCCCGGCGAAGCCGAAGAAGTCCAGGAAGAAGGTCGAGGCGGCGAAGGCGATGGAGAGCCCGAACAGGATGCCCAGGCCCCGCCGCATGCCGGAGCCGCTCTCGCTCATGGCGATGCCGGCGCCGAAGATCACCACGGCGATCACCGCGGCGGCCTGGACGACCGGTCCGGTTACGGACTCCACGATCTGCTGCAGCGGCCCTTCCCAGGGCATGCCCGCGCCGCCGGCCAGGGCCGGGGTGGCGGCGACCAGGCCGCAGATCGCCGTCGCAGCCGGAAGGCCGCGTGAAATCAGCTTGCGCATCTCTGCAATCCTCAGCGCGATATCGCGCTATGGTTGTAATGCAAGCGCGCCGAGTTTGGACTTGTCAACACGCTTCTGTGGATATTTTCACATGGGTTTTCCACGACTTGTGCGCGCGTTGCAGGCACGTCGCCGGCGCGTCTTCGACAACTTGTGACTGTGCGAGGGCGGGACCTCGCCTGCGCCTGCCGCGCCCGCCCGTCGTCTTCGCGCCGTTCGCCCAGACGGCATTGGACAGGCGCCCCCCGAGCCCGCTGTTTGATCAGCGGCGCCTTAGCGCCGTCGCCGCGAAGCCGGGTTCTTCCGGCTTCGCTCGCCGGCCGGGATCCTGGATGAGGCCGGACGGGTGGCGGCCCGGATCGTCGCCCAGCGCGGCCATCCCGACGCTGCGGCGCAGGCGCGCCGGACCCGTCGCGTCGGATGCGACGCGCTATGGCCTCGCCGCGCGCCCAAACGACGTCCGGGCGGAGTCGAAGGTTGGCGTCAGGCTCGCGCGAGCCAGTCCTCGCACCGGAGCCCGTCGACCCGGCCGAACTCGACCAGGTTCCCGGTCACGACGGTGAGTCCACGGCTCCTGGCATGGCCGGCGATCAGCAGATCGTAGCCGCCGATGGGCTGACCCTTGCGCTCGAGGGTCGCGCGGATGTCCGCCGCGTGGTCGGCGGCGATGTCGTCGAAAGGCAGCACCTCAAGGCGCGCCGCAAAGCGCTCGACCTCGGCCCTGTGGTGCTCTGGCCGGTTCGATTTCGCCGCGCCATGCAGCAGCTCTGTCAGAACCACGGCCGAGATACAGAGGCTGTCGGCCTCCAGATTGAACCGTTCCCGCGCCTCCGGCGGACGGTCCCGCAGGACCCGGATGCAGACGTTGGTGTCCAGGAGATACCGCAGCATCAGAACGGGTCGCGCGCCTGCGCCTCGGGTTGATGGCGCTCGCCCAGGTCCACGCCGGGCGCGTCGAAGAAATCGTCCCAGACGGCGTCGGCCGGTACGATCACCCGCCGCTTGCCCTCGCGCAGGATCCTGACCGCCCGCACCCCCTCGGGGAAGGCGACCTCCTTCGGGAGGCGGACAGCTTGCGAACGGTTCGACTGGAAGAGCGTGGTGCGGGTCATCTCGGCCTCGGGATATCCCATATGTATATCCCCGCAGACGCATCTTTCAACCGGGCTGGGACCGGCCGCGGTTGGTGGGCGCGCCATCCCCTTCAATCCTCACCGGGCGCCGTCGCGATCCGCCCTCCGCGTCCGACCGCCGGCCCCTCGCGGATCTCGACCCGCCGGCCGGCCTCGGTGCGCCGGATATGGGCGACCACATCGACCGCCTGGTCCAGGAAGCGGCCCGGGATGCGGGGCAGGACCTCGGCCAGGAGATCTTCGAGGCGCGCCCGCACGTCGGACGCCGAATTGGCGTGCAGGGTGGAGAGGCCGCCCGGATGGCCCGTGTTCCAGGCCTTCAGGGTCTCGAGCGCGGTGGCGCCGTCGCGCATCTCCCCCACCACGATGCGGTCCGGCCGCATCCGCAGCGCGTCGCGCACCAGGTCCGCCACGCCGATGGGCTTGGGATGGCGGCGCGTCAGGACCGCCACCAGGTCCCAGGCCGAGCATTGCAGCTCGGGCGTGTCCTCGATCAGGAAGACCCGATCTCCCGCGAAGGCCGGCTCGGCCAGGAGGGCGTTGGCCAGGGTCGTCTTCCCCGATCCCGCCCCGCCCGAGATCAGCAGGTTGCGGCGCTGGCGGACGGCATCGCGCAGGGTGTCGGCCTGGTCGGGCGAGAGGACCCCCTGGGCGACATAGTCGGCGAGCGTCCAGACCACCGCCGGGCGCTTGCGGATGCTGAACGCCGGCTGGGCGCAGACCGGCGGCATGAAGGCCTGGAACCGCTCGCCCGTGGGCAGGACGCCGGAGAGCCGCGGGTCCTCGCGGGTGACCGGTTCGCCCACATAGTCGGCGACCAGGCGGATGACCCGCTCGCGGCCGGCGGCGGCCATCCGCCAGCCGGTGTCGCTGCGTCCCGCGCCCAGGCGGTCGAGCACGATGCGGCCGTCGGGATTGGCCAGCACCTCGACCACCTCGGGCGCGGCCAGGGCGCCCAGGATGTCGCAGCCCAGCGCATGGTCCAGGGCGGCCCGGCGGCGAAGCGCCGACTCGGCCTCCGGGGTCATCCGCCCATTCCGTTGAAGGATCGCGGCTCGGGTGCCGCGCGCTCGGCCTCGTCCCCCCGCCGCGGTCCGCGCGAGACGATGTTGGCGGCCGCCGCATCGAGCAGGCGCTCGATCCGCGCCTCGACGGCGGCGCGCAGGACGGGGTCGTCGTCCGCCTCGGTGTCAGGCAGCCGCGCGAAGAAGGCGCGGGCGAACTCCACCAGGATCTCCTGGACGATGGCCATGTCGCGCGCGGCGCTGCGCATGTGGTCGCGGAGCGCGGTCTCCATCGCCAGCAGCCGGTCCTCGGGATCCGCCGTCGGCCGGCGGTGGAGACCGCGCGCGATGGCCGTCTCAGCGGCGCGGCTGAGCGTGAGCTTGCCCGCGCGGGCCTCGCGGCGCAGCGCCAGCTCGATCTTCGGGTTCTCGAAATAGACCTGGACCCGGGGGGTCGGCCGCGCGTCACGACTTGCCACGTCCTCGCTCCTGCAGATGATCCAGCGCCGCCTCCTGGGCCGCCATCTCCTCGGCGACGCGATGGTAGATGCCGGCCGCCCGGGCGGCGGCCTTCTTGTCGTCGATGGCCGCGGCCGCCTCCTTGAAGAGCGGCAGGCTGGCGTTGCGGTCCTCGCCGAGCGCCTTGCGGCCCGTCCAGGGGTGCGGACGCCGCGGCGGCGCATCCAGGGGCGCCGCGGGTGGGGCCAGGAGGCGCGCCCGGCTTCGGAACGGCTCGCGCCGGTCGTACTGCACCTTGCGGGTGCGGAAGGGGCGCTGGCCGGCCACGAAGACCAGTTGCTCGTCGTCCGGCAGGGCCCGGATCTCGCCGGGCTCCAGGAGCGGACGCTCCACCTCCGAACGTGACACCGAACTGCGGCCGGCGCCGAGGCCGGCCGGTCCGCTGCGGCTGGTCCGAAGCTCGGCCACCGTGCCGGTGAGCTTGGAGACCTTGTCCTGGGTCAGCGGGTCCAGGGCGGCGAAGGCGGTGTAGACGTGGCAGTTGTCGAGGATGGTGTTGTTGGGTCCGTAGGTCTCGACGATGTCGTTCAAGCTCTGCGCCACGAACATGGTCTTCAGCCCGTAGCCGCTCATCAGCCGCAGGCTCTTCTCGAAGAACTCCACCCGGCCCAGCAGCGGGAACTCGTCCATGGCCATGAGCAGCCTGTGGCGCTTCGGCCGGCCGTGGGCGTCGCTCGTCTCATGGGCGGTGAGCGCCTGCGCGGCGGCGTAGAAGAGGAGTCGCACGAGCGGACGCAGCGCGGCCGCATCGGCCGGCGCCACCTGCACATAGAGGCTGACCGGCGCCTCCGCGCACATGAGGTCGCCCACCGCGAAGTCCGACGTCGAGAGCGCGCGCTCAATGTCCTCGCCTGCCAACCACTTCAGGTACGACCTTGCAGTCCCCTGCACGCTCGTGCGGAAGCGGTCGTGCATGGCCGCGTACCCCTTCACGGCCGTCCGGATAAAGGGATGGGTCTCGCCCTCGCCGTCAGCGCCGTGCCGGTGCAGGGTGCGCAGCATCACCTCCGCCGCCTCGTCCAGGTCCGCCAGCAGCTCGCGCACCTTGAGCAGGGTCTTGTCGGGATCGGGCGCGGCGTAGAGGACGTGGAGGATCACCGCCTCCAGGATCTCCGACGCCGACTTGTCCCAGATCGCCTCTTCGTCGCGGACGCCGCCCGGGTCGGACAGGATCGCGACCAGGCGCTGCACCTGGGCGAGC
The DNA here is from genome assembly GCA_046725615.1 of Pseudomonadota bacterium. Lineage (GTDB taxonomy): Bacteria > Pseudomonadota > Alphaproteobacteria > Caulobacterales > Caulobacteraceae > Phenylobacterium. The sequence goes on along the minus strand of JBKOYY010000010.1, from coordinate 6,945 downwards.
TCGCCCGGTCCCGGCTGGATCTCCGCCAGGGGGTTCCATCGGGCGGATGCGGGAGATCGGGGGTTGAAGCGGAAGGCGTGGGAGAACCGGCCGCGCCAGCCCGCGGTGACCTGCCAGAGCTCGCCCTTCGGGTCGTGGACCATGGCGCTCTCCGGCCAGCTGAGCAGGCTAGGGACGACATGGCCCCTGCCCTTGCCGCTGCGCGTGCCGCCTGTGACCAGCGTAGGTCGGAGATCGGCGGTGATCAGCGTCCGGCCATGGAACGCGCCCAGCACGCAGCCGGCATCGGCCGCCAACCCGGCCCGTCGGGCGTCCGCCGGCGCGCCCCATCCCCGCCTCCGCCGCGGGCTCCGACCCGCGCCGTCGGCGACCACGCCCAGGCCCAAACCACCCGCGACGCCGAGCAGAAGAAGCGCGGTCGAGGCGCTGAAGACCCTCGGCGCCTCGCTCCGATGTTCCCGCTGCCAGAGGAGGACCCGCCAGGGCGGATAGAGCACGAGATCTGGCGAAGCGCGTAATCCCGGTCCCAGGACCGGATGCCAGGCGAAGCTCCAGCCCACGAACTGCGTGGCGGCCTGCAGGCCGATCAAGAGACCGCTTGCAGCTCCGGCGATGCGAACACCCAACCCCAACCTGAAATCCCCACTCAGGAACCATGCTCTGGAAATAGAATGGGAGCAGAAAGACTGCCAGAAATCTCGCAAAATCGTCGACAACTACTCACTCGGAATACACGCTTCCGGAAACGGCGGTAATTCTGCCGGTTCTATATTGGAATCCCGAATCACTCGACCTGTGGCACGGCGACGAACCGCTCGTCACCGGATCATCAATTGATCGGGCGGCAGCCATCCTGCCGCGGCGCGGCAACATTTCCGGTGAGCGAGCGGCCTGGGCGCGACATCGCTTGATCGCAAGCGGCGACCCGCCTACTCCACGCTAAGTCGCGTTCGTGGCGGGATTGCTTCTATGGTTGCGAAGAACCCGGATCGCTTCGGGCTCGCCGAGCTCGCGCCGTTGATCCTCAAGCCGCTCCGCAAGATGCGCAACGTCTCCACGCTGGAGATGGCGACGCGCATGGGGCTGTCGGAACGCGGCTACCGCGACCTTGAGAACGGGACCACGAACCTGCTGCTGGAGCGCATCTTCGAGATCGCAGAAATCCTGCGACTGGATGCGCCCTCGATCGTCACGGCGTTCCTCCTGCGCCGTCCGGAGATCGCCCAAGACTTCGCTTAGAACAAGCTCATGCTGGCGCAAACCAGCGCCGTCGACGAACTCGACGACGCAACCAGATCGGCCGTGGCGGCCGTCGACACGCTGACGGCGCTGGATGCGCATATTCAGTTCTACAAGCAGCTCGCGGAGTACGGCCGCGCGCAGCTGCGGGCGGCGGAGGGTCGGCGCAATGGCGGTTCGTGACTCATTGCCAACCTTCGGAAGGTCGGCTTCGTTGTCATACGCTTCGGGCTCACCTTCGGCGCTTGGACCTGCCCGGCCACGGGAGTTCGCCGTCCAGCTCGCGTAGCCCGTAAGTCTCTTCTTCCCACTGCTTCCGCTCAGGCCGCGGAGGCGGAAGATCTTCGTCCTCGAACCAGAGCAACGTTAACGTCTGATCCCATGCGCCTAGGTGACGGGCGTCCTCGAAAAGCGATCCGTCACGCTCCCAATCCTCAAACCATTGATCGGGCTCAGCCGGCTCTGGTCCGGAGGGGATTGCGCCGCTTCGCACGCGGGCACTCAGGGAATCGGGTGGCAAGTCCATGCCGGGTCGCACCCAGGCCTTAGCGCTACGCATGGATGCGGATCGCGCTGTGTAGCGAACCCTGCCGCCCTCAGAGAGCACGAAGGCGCACAGTTCTCGCGAGAAGGTGGCAAAGCGTGAGCCGGTCGACATCAATGAGGCGTCGAACTCATCAGCAAGATCACCGATGGCGGCGAAACCCATATCGGCGGCATCGACACGCGGCTTGAACAGCTTGTAGGGCAGCAGAAGCTCGGCGGCGAACACGTCGCAGGCGATCTCCCCGGGTGGCCTCCGGGAGAAGCTCCAACTCGGCGCCGAATGGTCTGCAGCAATACCAAGAACTTCGTGTGCCACTTCGTGGCAGACGCTGAAGCGCTGGCGACGCCCGTTATGGGTGCAGTTGACGCAGATGCGGTACTTGCCAGTCGGCGTACGAAATGACCAAGCGTCTTCGTGCTCTTGAAGGACCTCCCGCTTCACCACCCCGCCGACCTGAGCCGCATAGGCGTCAACTGACACCGGAAGCGCCAAGGGCCCACATTTCCCGATAAACTCGCGGGCCTTCATCGCGACGGCGAGTTCATCCATCATCCTCCTCCGCCATGATGCGCCTGATGCGGGCCAGGGAGGTTGCGTAGTCCGGCCGCGCGCCCCGGTTCACCACCGTCGTCAGCATGTGGAACTCGGGGAATGAAATCCTACGGTCGGACCAGGCGAACTCGGCGAGATCGGGATCGATGTTCGGGTGGCTCGCCAAGAACCGCAAGATCGCCTGCTCCCGCTCCGCTGGCGCGAGGGCATTCACCAGCTTGTTCACGACCTCCCCCGAAGGCGATTCTTTCGCGCCGGTTTCCAGGCGGTAGATGTACGCGTGATCGACTTCGCTGCGCTGCGCCAACTCCCGCAAGCTTAGATCGCCTCTCAGCGCCTTGAGCCAAACCCCTAACGCAGAGGTCGGCATCCGCTCACCTTGACACTAGCCATGAAACCCCCAATATTGTTGTCTAGCCAGACAACACGCCCTGATCTGCTGACCGGCTGAGCAGGGCGTTTTTTGAAGCCCTGGTGTTGTCTGGCCGGACAGCAAGGTGCCATTCGGCAGGGCGGAACGCAAGCGCCGCGACAGCGGAGAAGAGAGAACTGTTCATGGACTGGCGCCCGCCGACCAACGATCCCTTCGCTGATCCGCTCGACGCGATGCTGGCCGAGATCGCGATCAACATCCAGCTGCCGCCCGGCCTACACGCCAAGGCCGTTGGCCGTTATGAAGCGGTCCGCACCTACATCGAACGGCCTGGCAGCCCGCTGCACGGACGCGTGGCCTGCTTCTACCCGCAGGGCTCGATGCGCATCGATGCGACCATCTCTACGCGTGGCACAGACGACGAATACGACATCGACATCGTAGCCGAGATCACCGGCCCCGATGACGGGCCAGAGGCGCTGCTCGACGACCTCGAGGCGGCACTCGCCGGCTATCCCGTCAGCAAGATCGTGCGTCAGACCCGTTGCGTCACCCTCTACTATGCGGACGGCATGCACCTCGACGTGACACCGGCGCGTCGTACCGGGCTCAAGGAAAAGGAAGGCGTGATCGCCCACGCTAAGAAAGAGGCTGGTGCCCCGCCGGGGCGCTATGTCCCGATGAACGCTTACGCGTTCGGCGACTGGTACACGGCTCGCACCCCGACCGAAGAGCGTTTTGCCAAGGCGCTGAATGAGCGCCTCTATGCCCAGGCCGGCATCGCCTTCGCGGACGCTGATGTCCACGAGGTTCCCGACCAGACGCCGCTCATCATCAAGAGTGTGACGACGGTGGCCCTGCAGCTGCTCAAGCGCCATCGGAACATCGCTTATGCCGACGAGACCGGCCGCGTCCCGCCCTCGATCCTGCTGTCCTGCCACGCGGGCCATGCGGCCCAGCCGGGCATGGGCCTCGCGGACATGGTCATCCGTCAGGCACGCTGGACGGCGCGGGCGATCGACGAGGCGGCGCGGCAGGGCCGCTTGCTGTCGGTGCCGAACCCCGAGTTTTCCGCCGAGCTGTTCACCGACCGCTGGCCCGAAAACCAAACCCAGCAACAGGGCTATGCGCGGCACCTGCACACCCTCGCTAACGGGCTGGAGGCCGCCCAGCGGGGGAATGTGCAACTGGAAGACCTTCAGGCGTGGCTGCGGGTCCAGTTCGGCGAGCGGGTCGTGACCCGATCGGTCAAGGCGTTCAACGACCGGCTGGGGCGCCAGGTAAAGGCCGGCCAGCACGGCTATACCCCCAAGGGCGGCTTGTTCACCCCGGCGGCGCCGGCGATCATCGGCTCGCTGTCGAGCCTGGCGCCGGTTGCGGCCCGGGCGCACACCAACATGGGCGAGCGCCGCTTCTCGTGAGTCTCTCGATCGACACCCAGATCGAGGCGATGTCGGCGTTGTGGCCTGCATTCAAGCTTGTCCGCCGCGAAGGACCGGCGGCGCTGTGGCAGGGGACGGTCCGGCCGCTTCTGCAGACCTATTGGGTCAGCGTCTTCTATCGCGCGCCCCTTATGGTTGAGCGGTACAGCGTTCGGGTCGTGCAGCCCCAAGTCGAGATCCTACGGCCGGCCTTGCGGCCGCGCCGCGGCGATGCCGAAGGCATGCTCCCCCACGTTTACTACGGGCCAGACGGCGAGGTGACGCTGTGCATGCTCGATCCGGACTCGAATGAATGGTCTCCGTCCGACCTCCTCGCCGAGACGACCGTGCCTTGGATCACCGACTGGCTGGTCGCCTACGAGGGCTGGCGCGCCACGGGTGAATGGACCGGCACCGGCCGGCATGTGGAGCGCGCCTGATGGCCAAGACGAGCATCCCGCAGAAAACCCAGTCAGCGCTGTGGGCGCGGGCCGGCGGGCGCTGCCAGTACCGAGGGTGCAACGAGGACCTAGTTGGCGACCTGATCTCCGGTTGCGAAGACGCGACCTTCGGCTTCATCGCCCACATCGTCGGCGACAGCGTCGAGGGCCCGCGGGGCGACGCTGTGCGCTCGCCGCAGCTGGCCCGGTCGCTCGAGAACCTCATGCTGATGTGCGCCACCCACCACAAGCTCATCGACGTGGTGGATGTGGATGGTCATCCCGAGCCCGTGCTCCTGGCGATGAAGGCCGAGCAGGAGAGCCGGATTCGCGTTGTGACGGCGATCGACGAGGACCGCGCCTCGCACGTCATCCGCTTCGGGGCCAACATCGGCGAGAACGAAGCCCTGGTCTCGACCAAGGCCATCTTCGCGGCTATGCCGCCCCACCACCACCCCGCCAGCGGTCAGACAATCGATCTGGAGCTCGTCGGGTGCACCTACAAGGACGACGAGCCAGCCTATTGGATCTTCCAGCGCGACAACCTTCGCCGGCAGTTCGAAGCCAAGGTCCGCGGGAGGGTCGAGCGGCAGGAGGTGCGCCATCTCAGCGTTTTCGCGCTAGCGCCGCAGCCCCTGTTGATCGAACTCGGCCGTCTGCTCTGCGACATTGTGCCGGCCACGGTGCGCCAGCGCCACCGGGAGCCAGCGACCTGGGCCTGGCAGGCCGATCAGCCTTCCATCAATTTCAGCGTATCGGAACCGACGTCGGGATGTGGCCGCCCTGTAGCTCTGAAGCTAGGCATCAGCGCGACGGTCACGGACGAGCGCCTCACCAAGATCCTAGGTGCCGACGCCGCCATCTGGTCGGTGACTGTGGATGAACCCCACAATGACATTCTGCGTCGGCCGGAAGACCAAACGGCGTTTCGAACACTGATGCGGTCGCTATTCGACCGCATCAAGGCTGACCATGGCGAAGAAGCCATTCTCCACGTCTTTCCCGCCATGCCCGCTTCGCTGGCGGTGGAGCTTGGCCGCGTTTGGATGCCTAAGGCGGATCTGCCGATGATTATTTACGACAACGGACGGGCCGGGTTTGTGCAGACAATCACGATCGGAGCAGAGTGAGCGTCTTGTTTCCGCAAGGATCTCAGGCACCGCCACTCGGACGTCGGTAGCATGCCATTTTCAGAAGAGTTGAGGAGACGATCATGGCCGACAAAAAGCCGCCGCCCCTACCTCGCTTCACCTTGGAAAAGAACACCAAGGGCGGAGGCTGGGACCTCAAACGTGAGGGCGCTGATCGAGCAACTAAGCATTTCGAGAAGAAGTCGGAGGCTACCGCGGGCGGGGCATTATCCAGAGCATTGCCCGGCGGCGTCGGTACGGTTCGCATCCGCAAGGAGGACGGGAAGGTTCAGGAGGAACGCACGTTTCCCAGGAGCCGAGATCCGGACGACACGCCCGGCTGAACTTCCACGTTCAGGCGAATGTCGCCTTTCCGGACGAACACCAAGGTCCGCTAGTGGCGCGCAGCGGCCATAGCGAACTTCCTCGTGGCAAGGTCGCCTACCCGACGAGCCCCAGCGCCCATTGCAGTGCTACCGCCGCGCCGGCCAGGCCGGCGATGGCGCAGCCGAAACACGCGGCGCTTTCCGCCAGCGTCTTGGGTTTCGACGTAACAAGCCAATGGACTGACATCAGATCGATCCTCCCACGGGGCCGCTCTCGAGGGCGGCCGCTCGCGGGAGGCAGGATGCCTCGCCCGGATGCGGTTGACCAGTAGGCCGGCGTTAGGTCGGCGGCTGCGTCAGCAGATGCTGCAGCACCGAACGCAGGACCTCGCCAACGGCCTTCCGGTCCGTCCCAGGATTGTTGACGCCGCGCACCGCGAGGCCCTCGAACAGCATGCTGATGACCTCGCCTCGCGCCGTCCGCTCACGCTCGTCGAGTGCGTCCGGGAACGCATCGCGGAGCAGGTCCTGCTGCAACTTGCGCTCTTCGGTATCGGCCTTCCGCAGGATGCAGGCCACGGCCGGATTGCGTGCGGCTTCGGCGACGACCTCAAGGGTGAGGGCGGCGCGCTCGGGTTCGTAGAGGTCGTCGACCGCCTGGACGCACTTCGTGAGGATCGCGTCGAGCACCGACGTCCCGCCGTCCCGCAACTCGGAGTATTTGTCGCGCATCTCGGCCATGTCGCGCTCGACGATGGCGGCGATGATCGCCTCCTTGCTGTCAAAGTAACGGTAGATCTGCCCCACGCTCAGGCCGGCCTGCTGGGCGATCTCGGCCATGCTTGAGCCGTGGAAGCCTGAGCGGCGCGCGCACACCGAGGCGGCATCGACGATCTGCTGCCGGCGCGCCTCTACAT